>JAZSKN010000066.1:0-27587 GCA_045534895.1 Acutalibacteraceae bacterium | reverse complement strand
TCTTGCGATGCCTGTAGCCGAAACTACAAACCATCCTCCACCCTTGATGAGCAAGGCAAGGCCCGCAAAAAGTAAAAATATTATCTTTAATGTTTCTAACATAATTTTCTCCTAATTAAAACTATACAAACAAAATATTTGATATTGCGTTTAACACGGGAATTGTAAACAAGCAAAGCAAGGTGCTAAGCAATACACAGTTTGCCGCAAGCTCGGTTTCACCGTCATACATTTCGGCAATATTTAACATTACCGCCGCGCAGGGTGTACCGCCCAAGATAAACATTGCCGCCTTAAATACGGGGTCAAAGGGTAAGAAATATACAATTGCAAGGCAAGCGAACGGAAAAACAAGCAGCTTGCAGGCACATATCATATAAACATAAGCGCGGGTGAATAACTTTTTAAAAGATACTGACGCAAGTCTTATTCCCAATATAATCATACAAATAGGCGTGGTTGTTTTACTTAATAAAGAGATAGCATCTAAAAGCATTTGCGGCATAAAGCTTTGCGCATTTAGGGCATACAGCACAAGCGCAACTAAAAGACTTATAAAGGGTGGATTTAAAAATGCTTTTTTAAAGGTCATACGTTTTTTGTCGCCCGTAAGGCAGTACGCGCCTATTGTAAAGGTAAGCATATTCATACCAACAATATAAACGCAGGCAAAGCACGCCACCTCGGGATGACCGGGTAATAACGCTTTTATAATTGGTATGCCAAAAAATCCCGCATTACCAAGGCCGAAGCTAACCGTGAGCATACGGTATTTTACATCGTGGAATTTCTTGCGGAACACACCGTATAAAATAAAGGTTAAAACCGTTTGTATAGCAAGTGACACTAAAAAGAACAACATTATTTGCGATATATTTTTAACGCTTCGCACCGTTTCCATAAAAGCGTTTACCACCATACATGGCGAACAAACATAAACAAGTATTGCTGATATGCTTGAAAGATGCTCGGACTTTGCAATCTTGGTTTTACAACAAATGAAACCCGGTATTATATATAAAAGAGTCAGTAAAACGTTACTGAAAGCAACTGCCATTAAAATCGTTCCTTTGCAAAAAATAGTAGCGTGAATTTTCACGCTACTATTTTACACTCAATTTATGTTGGTTGTCAACCTTTATCATCATTTAACGACGCAAAGAAATGGTCCATTTTTTGTGCGTTTTTAGGCGTGTGTGCTGTTTTATAATTATAATCATTACCTGCTTCAAAAACACAACCTGCACCTTCACCTGAAAGAGGAATCAACAAACAATGCGTTTCCGGTGATAGTAGACTTTCTCCGTAAATTTTTATTTCACCATAAAAGAAAATTTCCACATACGTATCGTTAGCACGAATTTTTTTAACAACATCAATATATGCATCATTTTTGGTTGAATCTATACTTGTTTCGTATAAATACCACGATTCTACATACTGCGCTACTTTTAGGTTAAAATCTTGATCGGTGTGTTCTTCTAATAACTCACCATTTCTATACAACTGAATCCTATCAGGAGCAATTATGGTGCTTTGCCACCTTTCGTTAGGAATCGGCTCAAATTCTCTGCCTTCAAAAAATGCTTCAAGACCTTTTCCGTTTGGATAATAATGTGACCAACCACCGTATGCTGTACTTCCGGCAAAAATAACATAATCTTTTTCGCCCGTCAGAGGTATAAAAATTTTTCGTGTTTTTGACGAAACGTGTCCACCATAAAACTTAAATTCTTTGTCAAACTCTAATTCTATTGCAGTTTCGTTATTTTTTATACGCAAAACGTCAGCATCTGTTGATCTACAGAGGCAACTTACGCCCTCATCACCAGCATCTTTGTACCAGTCTTCAATATGTCTTGCGATCTTATAGTTTAATTCTTTATCGGTAGATACCGACTGCATACCGGCTTTATAAAATATAACTGCTTTAGGCGCTATTACGGTGCTTTGCCTTTTTTTAGAATCTTCATCAGAGGTAATGTTTTCTTCGCTGTGAACAACCTCTTGTTTTGAGGCGATTTCAGTTTGAGACACGGTTGATTTATCTTCATCAAAGCAAACAACGTCTTCTACAGTTGATACCTCTGCGCTGTTGCCGTCACCTTTAGGCATTTTTTTGCACGCAGAAAGACACAACAATAAACTCAACACCAGAATAAAAGATATATACTTTTTCATAACATACGCCCCCTTTAATTATATAGTACCATTTTTTATATGCTTTCTCAATAAAACGATTAAAAACCTCACTTTTGCACAAAGTGAGGTTTTATTATTTAGTAATTATTGTCAACCGCAATCCATTCGCCGTTTGCTGCAAGGCTCTTTTTACCTGCTTCACGTGCAGCGGCGATCATTAGGGTTTCTTTATGTGATACGGGCGCAACCCCTGTTTTAAAGAACTCTATCATTGCCTTGTAATGATAAATCCAAAAATCATAGCTGCAATCAATTAGCTTGTTGCTTGTTGGAATAGATATATTCATCATATAAGGACTGTCGTAGTTAAAACTGCTTATAACAATGTGTCTGCCGCTTTGCATTTCTATTGTTACCGAATAAAACGCATCTTCGGTACTTACAGCGCTAACGCGTTTAGCGGGCTCACTCATAAGCATCATAGCGGGCTCAAGCGCGTGAAGAATATAGTTATCATAAGAGTTTTGTGGGCACATTGCCACAAGTGACTTTATAGCCGCACGGTCAACTGCGCAATACTCTTGCGCGTAACGAAGCGATGAACAGGTATAGCAAGGTGTGCCGCTTTTTTCGGCTATATCAAACATACGCTTAGCAGATGCTAAATCGGTGCCAAAAGGCTTATCTACAAAGCAAGGCTTGCCGCTTGCAAGCGCCTCGCGACAGAGGTCTTCTTTTCTTTCGCAGTTATCGGGCGCTAAAACTATAATAACGTCAGATTTTTCGATAACCTGGGCAATGGTAGCACAATGCTCAATGCCCATTTTTTCACACCATTGTTCACTTGTAACACCCTTGGGGCTTGGTATTTCGCCATAGGCGAAACACACCTTTACCTCGCCGTTTGATTGTTCCTCTAAATGCTTAGGTGCTGTGTTTGCGTGCCATTCGTCAAGAAAATAATCTATAAAACCAACTTTAATCATTGTGCTTTCTCCTTAGTCAAGTGCAATTTCTTTGTGTGCTTCGGCCGAATCATAAATTGCCTGCATCATCTTTGCGGTGATAATGTTTGTGTCTATGTGATTGGCAAGTTTTTCGCCCGATTTTACGCAATCAAGAAATTCATCAATTTCGGTTGCAATTTGAACGTTCTGCTCAAACTCGGGGGTGTATTCATAAAGCTCGCCGTCTTTGGTTGTATAAACGGTAAATTCTTTTGTGTAGTAGTCTATACGGCAACCGCCCTTATCACCCATAAAGTCAATGAACATTTCGTCATGCTTTACGTTTTGTGCCCAAGCGCCGTTTACGGTAATTGTTGGACCTTCGGTACGGATAAGCGCCGTGATAGAGTCGTCAACGTCATAGGTACCGTCAAGTATTGGTGGACCTGCCCACATTTTACCGGGGTATACGTATTCGGGAATATTTTTACCCAATTTACAAAAAGCTTCGCCTGTAACGGTCAGTGGTTTTGGGTCACCGCAAGCATACATAACTATATCAAGAAAATGCACGCCCCAGTCGATAAGTGCGCCACCGCCTGCGATTGCCTTTGTGGTAAAGGCACCGCCAAGACCGGGTATTGAGCGAAACGCGCGGAAGCTAACGTAAACGTGGAAAATATCGCCGAACATACCGTCGTCAATAAGCTTTTTAAGCACTCTTACACCGTTGTGGAAGCGGTTGCATACACCAATGTTAAGCACCTTGCCGGTTTCGTGCTGAGCCGCCTGCATTGTAAGAGCCTCTTCGTATGTACGAGCGGCAGGCTTTTCACAAAGAACGTTTTTGCCTGCACGCAAAGCATCAATAGAAATAAGCGGATGCACATTGTTTGGCGTGCATACCGAAATAGCCTCGATTTCAGGGTCGGCTAAAGCCACCTTGTAATCGGTGATAGCAATACCGCATCCGTATTTTTCTACTGCGGCCTCGGCACGCTCGGGTATAATATCGCAAAAATATTTTATTTCTGCCTTTTCATTTTTCATATATGCGGGAATATGTGCATTATTTGCAATGGTACCGCAACCAATAACTGCAACCTTCATTTAAAAGACCTCGCTTTATTTTGTTTTATATTTTTGAGCATAAGCACTGGGGCTTATGTTTTCTCTGCCGGAAAACGCCTTACTAAAGACGTGAATGCTACTATATCCCATACGTTCAGCCACAGCAGTAACACTCATACCGCTACGAAGCAGTTCGCAAGCTCGACGGTGACGACTCATTAAAAAATATTCTTTAAGGGAAAGACCCATTGATTTTGAAAAGAAAGACGATATGTGCGAATAGCTGTAATCAAACCTTTGCGGTAATTTTTTTAGCGCGTTTATATCCTCAACGTTTGAATCAATAAACGAACAAATTTGCGCAACGGTACGCTTTTTGCCAAAGCGCAGGTCGGGCACGTAAACCCTGTTTGCCTCGCCCGACAAAGAACGCAACACATATATCAAAAGCTTTCTTATACTGTCGGAAACAATAGTGTTTGAAAATTCATCCTTGCCGTAAAGATTTAAAAAAATATCGTGAAAGGTGTGCGGAATACTGCGATCGGCAGTCATACACCCCGCCTTTGCCGAGGCAAAAAAGTCGGCAAGCGCCTTTTCGCACTCGTTTGAAGTGTCGGGTATATCAAACGCGATATAATAATATCTAAGCGAGTGACCATCGGCACTGTCAATGGCGTGCGCAGTGCCCTTTGGGTTAAAGATAATATCGCCCGTTTTGCAAAAATGGGTTTTATCATCACAAAGCATAGTTCCGTTACCGCGAACAATATATGTAATTTCGTGCGCTATTTGAATGTGTTTTGTGCACTTAAAGCCCGAGTAGGTATCAATGTCGCCAACCTGTACTATATTAAAGGGTGGAAAGGACATCGGCTTATCATAAAATGTGTTGTCAAAATGAAACTTTACAAAATCCGCCATATTAATTACCTCGTTTTGATTTTAGCATAAAGAAAACCAAAAATATTTAATATAAAAATCACTTTTGTTTAGCAAAACTTATTATCTCAAAAAACAAATAAAAAATCAACCCCGTATTTACGGGGTTGAAAGGTTATTCTTCTCTAAATTGTTGTTTATGTAGCATTGCATAGATGCCGCCTTGCTCTACAAGCTCGGTATGTGTGCCCTGCTCGCAAATCTTGCCGCCGGAGACTACGGCAATTTCATTTGCGTTCTTTATAGTAGAAAGTCGGTGTGCTACCACAAGTGTTGTTCTGCCCTTGCACAATTCGTCAAGCGCTTGCTGAATCATAATTTCGGTTGCGTTGTCAAGCGCGCTGGTTGCTTCGTCAAGAATAAGGATTGCGGGGTTTTTAAGAAATACTCGCGCAATGCTAAGGCGTTGCTTTTGTCCGCCCGAAAGCTTTACGCCACGCTCGCCTATAACGGTATCGTAACCGTCGGGCAAGGTCATAACATAGTCGTGAATATTGGCGCGTTTTGCCGCCTCGATTACCTCTTCGTCGGTAGCGTCAAGTCGACCGTAGAGTATGTTATCTTTAATACTTGAGTTAAAAAGATATACATCTTGTTGCACTATACCAATGTTTTTACGCAAAGATTCACGTGTAATATCGTTAATATTCACACCATCAACCAATATTTCACCTTCGCGCACGTCGTAAAAATGCGGTATAAGATGACAAATTGTAGTCTTGCCGCCGCCCGAAGGACCAACCAGCGCAAAGGTTTGTCCTTTTTCAATTTTTAGCGATACGTTTTTAAGCACGTTGTCGCCGTCGCCATAACCGTAGGTAACGTTTTTAAATTCGATAACTCCCTCTACGTTAGGCATTTCTATAGCATCGGGCTTATCCTCCTCGACAGGAGTGTCAAGAATTTCAATAAAACGCTCAAAGCCGGTAACACCGTTTTGGAAGGATTCCATAAAACGAATAAGTGTGTTTACGGGATTTATAAACAAATTTATAGCCGCCAAAAACGCCGAATAATCACCAAAACGATTTGCATCGGTAAGCAGTAGAAATCCGCCGCCGATAAGCAAAATAACGTTAAACACGTCGGTAACAAAGGTTGTGCTTGAGTGGAACTGACCCATAGCCTTATATGCCTTGCGGCTGTTTTCTACAAACTCTACATTTCCTACATCAAATTTTTCAATCTCTTTATCGTGATTTGTAAACGCCTTTGTGACGCGAATACCCGTAATGCTGCTTTCGAGCGAAGCATTTATAATCGCATTTGATTCGCGACGCTTTTTAAAGGCGTCACGCATTTTTTTGCGAAGAACAGACGATATAAACACAAGTATTGGCACACAAGCAAGCAGTATAAGCGAAAGTGGTATATTTATGGACATTAAATATGCAAAGGAGATAATTATTGACGAGCTTGTAATAAGAACGTTTTCAGGGCCATGGTGTGCAAGCTCTACAATATCGAAAAGGTCGCTTGTCATACGTGTCATAATCTTGCCTGTTTCGTTATTATCAAAAAAAGAAACCGGCAGTTTTTCTATATGAGAGAATAGGTCGCTACGCATTTTTTCTTGCATTTTAACGCCCATCATATGACCTTGATACTGCACAAAATATGAGAGTCCCATTCGCATTAAGTAAATAATCAAAAGCAAACTGCCACAAACAATAATTTCGGTGTATTTTTTGTTAGGCATAAAATCATTTAAAAGCCTACGCGTTATAATTGGGTAAAAAATACCTATAACCGACATTGTAAGCGCCGCCAACATATCAAGTATGAAGATTTTTTTGTGTGGTTTGTAATAGCTTAAAAATCTTTTTAACATTTATTTCGCCCTTCTAATTCTCGTGGAGTTTTTTATACATTAAAATAATTTCTTTACGTAGGTTTATATTCTCTTCTTTAGTTAGTTTGGGGTCTTGCTCAAGCAGATTAGCCGCCGCCATACCGGCTAAACGCAAAATATCATTATCGGCATAGATATCGGCAATTTTTAGACTTGGCAGTCCGTGCTGACGTGAGCCCAAAAAGTCGCCGGGACCACGAAGACGTAAATCCTCATCGGCAATTTTAAAGCCGTCGGTATTATTTTTGATAACGTTTAGTCTGTCTGCCGTAGTGCCTGACTTGTAATCTGAAATGAATATACAAGTAGATTTATGCTGTCCGCGACCAATTCTGCCGCGTAGCTGATGAAGCTGAGAAAGGCCAAATCGCTCGGCATTTTCTATTACCATAATCGCCGCATTGGGCACGTCAATACCAACCTCGATAACGGTGGTGCAAACAAGCAACTGTATCTCGCCATTTTTAAACGCGCGCATAACAGCGTCTTTGTCTTTGGGCTTCATTTTGCCGTGTAACAGACCCACACGGTAGTTTTTAAACTCGCCGTCTTGTATTTCTGCAAAATACTGCTCGGCGCTTTTAATGTTAATCTCTTCGTTTTCTTCGACCATCGGACAAACTATATAACCTTGCCTACCCTCATCGAGATGTTTTTTGATATATCCGAAAACTCGTGTGCGTAAGGCAGACTCAACACAGTAGTTTTCTATTTTTTGCCTGCCGCGCGGGTATTCATCAATTATGCTTATATCAAGGTCGCCGTAAATTATAAGACCTAAGGTGCGCGGGATTGGGGTTGCCGACATAACAAGTGTGTGTGGGTGTGTGCCTTTGGCTGACAAATCGCCTCGCTGCACAACACCAAAACGGTGCTGCTCGTCGGTAATGACAAGCGCTAAATTAGAAAATTCGACGTCACCGCTTATAAGCGCGTGGGTGCCAACCGCAATTTGTGCTTTGCCGCTTGCAAGTAAATCCTTTGCATTTTGCTTTTCTTTTGTTTTAAGCGAACCCGTAAGCAGCACGCACTCTATATTGGTGTTTTTTAGACTTTCACATAGATTTTTATAATGCTGTTCAGCTAAAATTTCGGTAGGCGCCATAATGGCTGCCTGATAGCCCTGCTTTGCCGTATGATACATAAGTGCCGCCGCAACGGCGGTTTTACCGCAACCAACATCACCCTGAACCAATCGGTTCATAATTTTACCCGACGCCATATCGCGAACACACTCGGCAATCACGCGCTTTTGAGCATTGGTCATCTCAAATGGCAGAGAATTTATATACTGTGCCGTATAATCATTTTTAAAAACAAACTGCGAATTAATTTTACGCTTGTTTTTAAGCAGCATAAGTCCTGTGCGAAGTACAAAAAGCTCTTCAAAAACAAGATGCTTTTTAGCTCTTTCAAGCGCTTGCTCACTTTTAGGGAAATGAATGTTATGTATGGCGTCTTTTAAATCGCATAGCCTATATGCCACACGAACACTTTCGGGCAAAACGTCGTCTATTTCGCAATTTTGCAAAGCCGTTTTTACAAGCTTTGCAATGGCTGACGAGGTCATATTTTTTGATGCAGGATACACCGGTAATATACCCGTATCACCAACCTCGCGAATTTCGGGCGAAGACATTTCTAAACTGTATTTGCTCGCTTGGATTTTGCCTGCAAATAGATACTCGCTACCCTCGTGAAGACGCGCGGCAAGATATTTGTTGTTAAAAATCGTCACCTGCACGTGCGCTGTGCCATCACTTATTTTAAACCTATAAAGAGTCATATTGCTGCGGATTTTATGCTCGATAACAGGTGTGATGATGCGCGCTTTTACGCATACCTTCTCATCGACGGAGCAGTCAAAAATTTGCTTTATGTTGCTAAAATCCTCGTATCCGCGAGGGTAATAACGCAAAAGGGCACCGATTGTATCGATGCCCAGTGAGTACAAATGCTGGGCGCGTTTTTCGCCAACGCCCTTTAAAAATCTTATGTCGGTTTGAAAGTTAGACATTAATTTTATCACTCTACAGAAATAATATAGTAGTATACCGGCTGACCGCCGTTTACAAAAGTAATTTCAACCTTAGAACCAAACTTAGCATTTAACTGTTTTTCAAGCTCGACAGCCTGGCTATCAGTGATTTCTTCACCGTAAATTACGGTTACAAACTGGCTGTCACGTTTAATCATAGATTTGATGAGCTTTAACGTAGCCTTTTCAATATCGGTATCAACAAAAGAAATTTTGCCGCCCGTCATAGCCATAATTTCGCCCTGCTTGATTTTGTGTCCGTCAAAATCAGAGTCACGCGCCGCAAAGGTTACCTGACCTGTTGCTATTTGTTCGGCCGCTTTTTGCATTGCAATAGCGTTTGCCTCGGTATCGACGCTTTCGTCAAAGTTAAGCATTGCGGTAATACCTTGTGGAATTGTTCTTGTGTGAAGAACAATAACCTTACGCGTGCTTATGGGTATTGCCTGCTCGGCCGCCATAATAATATTTTTATTGTTAGGAAGCACATATACCGTTTCGGCAGGAGTGCTTTCGATAGCGCGTAAAATGTTATCGGTGCTGGGGTTCATAGTCTGACCGCCAGAAACAATGGTATCTACACCAAGGTCTTGGAAAAGTGCGGCAATACCGTCGCCCGCGCAAACCGATACAAAACCTATTGGTTTTGTAATTTCTACGGGTTCAATCTTTTCATTTTCTATGGTTTTTGCCGGCGCTTTTTTAGCGTTTTGAGCGTCGTGCTTTGCACGTTCGTGCTGATCGCGCATATTTTCAACCTTCATACTGGTAAGCTGACCAAAGGTAAGACCCTCTTCAAAAGCGTTACCCGGATGATCGGTATGAACGTGAACCTTAATTATTTCTTCATCGTCAACCACAACAACGCAGTCGCCAATGGTTTCGAGATACGAGCGAAGCTTGCTTGGCTCTTTTGTGCATTCGCTGTCACGCTTTACAATAAACTCGGTACAATAAGTAAAGGTGATTTCGGTTTCAAATTCGCCGGCCGCGTTACGTGCGGTTTCGTTTTCTTCTTCGCTTTCTTCGATTGCGCCGCTTGTGTTAGATTTAATAATAACGCCGTCACGGAAAACCGACATCATACCCTCAAGAATAATTACAAAGCCTTGACCGCCTGCGTCTACAACGCCTGCTTTTTTAAGCATTGGTAAAAGCTCGGGGGTTTCGGCAAGGGCTTTTTTTGCTCCCTTGATGGCCTCTTCAAAAACACCCAACGCATCATTGCCGCCTTTATATGCCGCTGTTGCATACTCAGAAGCAATGCGCGCTACGGTAAGAATTGTACCCTCGGTAGGCTTCATAACAGCCTTGTATGCCGCCTCGACACCAAGGCGGAAAGCCTCGGCCAAATTTTGAGCGGTTACGTTCTCATCGCTACCGATGCCTTTAGCAAAGCCGCGGAACAAAAGCGAAGTAATAACACCAGAGTTGCCACGTGCACCGCGAAGCAATGCAGATGCATTTATTTGTGCCACCTTACCTGCAGTTTCACCGCTTACCTTTTCAAGCTCACGCACAGCGTTAGACAGTGTCATAGACATATTGGTACCCGTATCACCATCGGGAACGGGGAATACGTTAAGGTCATCTACCGGCTTGCGATTGTTTGCAAGATTATTGGCGGCAGATATAATTGCGTCACGTAAAATATTACCGTTAAACAAAAATAAACACTCCTTTTACAAATAAAAGAATACCGTATTATTCTTTAATTCCGTCTACCTTTACGGTTACCTTATTAACGGTAATACCGGTAGAATCTGCTACAACATATTTAACCTTTTCGGTAATGCTTGCCGCTATTGCGGGAATATTCATACCAAAAGTTACCATTATGTGAATTTCAACGTCTATTTGATCTGCGTTACCGGTTACTTTAATACCGGTGTCAAGAGACTGTTCTTTTGAAAAAAGACCAAACAACTGCTGACGGTGTGATGAAGGCATCATACCTACAACGCCAAAGCAGGAGGTTACTGCGTGACCTATTAGCTTACTTAAAAAATTTTCGGTAAAACAAATTGCGCCAGTTCTGGTTTCATAAGATATCATAAATAAGTCCTCCTAAAATTCGTAGTTTTCAAACTCTAAATAAACGTCACTGCTACTTGCCTGCACGCCCTGTATTGCCGAGTCGTAAAACAGCACGCCGTTAAGATAGCATATTGGTATTTGCGGCATCTCGGTAAGCAAGGTACCCGCTACGTCGCCTATACCGCACTGCCCTGCGTGATAAGAATCTAAAATTGCTTTGCAGGGGGATGTTTTTGGTTGTGCCTGAGCATCTTGATTTTCGTTTGGCGCGGGTGCTTCTGCCTGTGGGGCGTCTACCCCATAAGATGCCGTACCACCCTCGGTTACAAGCTGGGTAAAATCCATATTGCTCAGCAATTGTACTTCGCCCAAATATAACTGAAAGCTACCACTCGAAAGACGTTCAAGATATTGCTCATAAGCACAGCTTATAACGTTTATTTGTATTCCCGCGTTTTTGCACTGCAAGGCTATTGCGTTTGCAGTTGCCACGCGAGAAGCGTTTTCAGAATTGACAAGTAGTGTAAATACGGGATTTTTACCCGATGAATTTGCATAAAAACCACTTGCATTCAAATTATTATACCCTATTTTTGACAAATTTTCAACCGTTATTTTAGAATTTGGCTTGCTTTCTATTGTTTGCAAAGCCTGCGTTGCCTCAAACAAGGGGTTAAAAAATCCTTTTGCCGTCATAGCGTTATTGTAATATGCGGTTTTGCAAATCTCTTCACGGTTTATTGCCGATGAAATTGCATATCGCATTTCTTTGCTTTGCAAAGCGCCGTAACTGTGGTTTATGCCTATATATACCAGACGGTTTAGGTTAACATCGGTTTTTTTACCGCTCATTCGCACAATGTCGCCGCTGTCGGTGTAGTGCATTTCGGTAGCGCCAATTTCTACATAGTGCGTGGTAGAGGCGGCATCGGGTGAGTTGATAAGCTCTATAACATTTATATTGCCCTTTTTGCCGTAATAATTATTATTAATTTCAAAACTAAGACCGTCTTTTGCAATTTTATATCTGCCACAGCCTGTGGGTGTAATCTCTTTACCGTCGCTATCCTTTACACCGGCGGTACCCGACTTCACTATAGGAAAATCGAGAAGATTTGCAAAATATGGATCGCACTGCGAAAGCTTAATGCTTACGGTCTTAGAATCAACGGCCGCAATTGATACGACCTCGTAAAAATTACCCATATATCTTGGGCTGTTTTTTGCAAGGTTGTATGAATAAATTACGTCATCACTTGTAACAGCCGTTCCGTCGGTAAAATATGCGTTGCGCAGTTTTACGGTGCATATTTTATCTTCTATTTCGACCGATTGCGCCAAAATTGGTCTAAAGTTAAATTGGTTATCAATTTTGGTAAGCGGGTCAAACAAAAGTGATGCAAGCTGACGGTTGGCAGAGGTTATAGCCGAATAGGGATTAAAGGTATCGCTGTAAGAATAAAGAAGTCTTATTTTTTGTTGTTGCGGTTTTTTTATCGGTGTGACTGTTTCGTTAGGAGCGCTGCTTGAATCTTGCGGATTATTTTTGCAAGCGCAGAGGGTAATAACCAAAATTACAGAAATTATTAAGCATATTAACTTTTTTGACACACCGTTCACCACCGTTCAAGTTGAAAATTATTTATAAATTAGTTTTACCGAGTTGGTAAAGCCTGTTGTTTCATCAATATCAAAAATACAACCGTTAAGCATACATTTACCGCTTGCCTGCTCGAAGCGTGACATATCATTGTTTTTTAAGCGGTTAATTATAATATCATTTTTAACACCAAGTATAGAATTTATAACACCTGTCATACCAAGATCGGTAATATAACCTGTACCGTTTGGCAAAATTTGTGCATCAGCCGTTTGCACATGGGTATGAGTACCAAATACAGCGCTTACCTTGCCGTCAAGATAAAATCCCATTGCACGTTTCTCGCTTGTAGCTTCGGCGTGAAAGTCTACAAATACGTATTTTGCACCATCACTTTTTGCCCTTTCTAAAAGCAGGTCAACACATTTAAACGGATTGTCGGCATTTGCGCGCTCAAGATATATTTGCCCCATAAGGTTTATAACCGCCACCTGCACTTTACCCATATCTAAAAGGCAGTAGCCGCTGCCCGTGTCAACCTCGGGCAAGTTATGCGGACGCAAAACGCAGGGGTTTGTGTCGAGCACTGTGTAAAATTCTTTACGCCTTAGGGTATGGTTGCCGCCGGTAATTATATCGGCGCCTGCGGCAAAAAGCATATCAGCGCTTTGGGGTAAAATGCCATTGCCCTTGGCAGAATTTTCGCCGTTTACAATTACCAAATCAATATTTTCTTCACGTCTTATGCGCGGTATCATTTTAAGCGCATAATCGCAACCGTCGGGCGCACAAACGTCGCCCACAGCTAAAACCTTCATTGTAATCCACTTTCTAATTTAAAAATTGCTATACACATTTATATTAACATATATATATGAATAATTCAATAATTTTCATCTTTCAATTTAAAAAGGGTTGGCACCGCCAACCCTTTTTGTTACCCTGTAATACCAACGCGGTCAATGCTTTCGATAAATCCACGTTGTATAAACATATAAAATATAAGCATAGGCGCTATAAACAAAAGACAAGACGCCATAACAACCGATGCTTGCTGAGGTGTTGATGCGCCGCCATATAGACCCCATTTTGCGCCAATATAGGGCTCTACACCACCTAACGCAACTGCAAGCGGTAAATCACTTGAAAGGTACATGCCGGCAAGTAAAGAATCGTTCCAATGCCAGATAAGCGAAAACACCAAAACGGTAATAAACACCACACTTGATGACGGAACTGCTATACGTAAAAAGGTTTTAACGGGTCCTGCGCCGTCAACCCACGCAGCCTCTTCAAGCTCGCGCGGAAGGCTTGTGAAAAACTGAATGTATATGTATATAAGTACGCCCGAACGAAGACCTACGCCGAGAAGCGACGGTAACCACATAGTCCAACCCGTGTTTGTGATGTTGGGGGTAATGACGTTTTTTACAGCCGACCAATCAGCGCCAAACAGGCTACCTAAACCGGTTATTGCCGCCTCGATTCCGCGACCTATAAATAAAAAGTCAAGATTGGTGTAGTTTACCATTCGCGGAATAAGCACCATCATATCTGGCACAAGGATTGTAAGAAACAGTATAGCGGTAAAAATCTTTTTGCCCTTAAAGTCAAATCTGGCAAAGCCGTAGCCTACCACCGCGCAGGATGCTACCTCTAACAAAGCGCTTACAACCTCGATTTTAACGGTATTTAAAAGCGACTTAAAGTATTCCATTGCCTCGATTGCTTTGGCAAAGTTGTCTTTTATTTCAAGCCTTGTAGGAATCCACACACGAGTGGAATTGGCAAATGCCAACGGACTCATAATAGAAGTTACTATCATATAAAGAAGCGGATATATAATTATAAAGCCTATTGATAGGAGTAACGCCGCTCTGAAAAGCTTGTAAAAAACATTAACACCCTGATTGCCGTATCGCAATATTTTATTCTTGGTACTGTCGGACATATTTTCAAAACGCTTATTCATAACGCACCTCCGCCACATCAAATATCAGATTAATTATATATCATAAATAACACTTTTTCAATAATATTTTTTTCTTTGATTATTAAAATAGGTTAAAAGCTCGTAATTTTTAAAAAATCACAAGTGAGCATTTGCGAGAAAAACAGAGAAAAAGCAAGCAAACAAGAGATTTTGTTTTTTAAATTAAATTTTTAGAAAAAATATGTTGACAATAACTTTTGCTTGTGGTATTATATTCGGGCACTAAAAAAGAAAATATATTTTGGAGGTTTTGGTTATGTCAAAAACATTTATGGCAAAACCTGCCGACGTTCAGCGCAAATGGTACATCGTTGACGCTGCAAATCGTCCGCATGGCCGCACCGCTGCTAAGGTTGCTGATTTGCTCCGCGGTAAAGTAAAGCCAAGCTTTACTCCACACGTTGACTGTGGTGACCACGTTATCGTTATCAATGCTGACAAGGCAGTTTTAACAGGCAAAAAATTAGACAACAAATACTATCGTCGTCATACAGGCTGGATTGGCGGTCTTAAAGAGGTTAAGTATTCAACCCTTATGAACACCCGTCCCGAGCTTGCTATGGAGCTTGCAGTAAAGGGCATGGTTCCCGATACTACAATTGGTCGTAAGGCACTTACTCGTCTTCATATCTATGCAGGCGAAAACTATGTTCAGGTAGCACAAAAGCCTGAAAAGTATGAATTCTAAGAAGGGAGACAGAAAAGATGTTTGAAGGAAAGCCATATTTTTACGGCACCGGCAGAAGAAAGAGTTCTGTTGCCCGTGTTAGAGTATACCAGGGTACAGGTAAAATCACTATCAACGAAAGAGATATTGATGATTACTTTGGCCTTGAAACCTTAAAGGTTATTGTTCGTCAGCCACTCGTTCTTACCGAAAACGCTGACAAATTTGACATTGTATGCCGCGTTGCAGGCGGCGGTGTTACCGGTCAGGCAGGTGCTATCCGCCACGGTATCGCTCGTGCACTTTTACAGGCAGACGCTGAGCTTCGTCCGGAGCTTAAGAAGGCCGGCTTCCTCACACGTGACCCACGTATGAAGGAAAGAAAGAAATACGGTCTTAAAGGCGCTCGTCGTGCACCACAGTTCTCCAAGAGATAATCTGTTATTTCAAAGAGTATTCAAAAACCCCGAAACCATCACGGTTTTCGGGGTTTTCTTTATGCCCTGTTTTATGCTTTGGTGCAAACTTGGTGCAAGTTTTTATTAATCTATTGGAAATAATGCAATTTCGCCATCTTCGGTTTTATTAGGCCGTAAGAAAAGACATTGCGACACTCTAAAATTAATTTCGTTATTTGGGGTTTTGAATTTTTTAGGCATTCCGAACGAGTTCGGTTTTCCACCTGTTGGATTACCAATTATTTTTGCTATACCATTATCCTTTAATGTAACAGCAAATGTGCGAGCACTACTGAATGTATCATATGATACACGGCAATATATATCTAATGCAAAGAGTTTTGATGCTTTGTTGTTTTTAACGACATCTCCGCGTTTTGTTATGTGTTGTGGTGTTCCTTGCGAATAGTCAATCATTTCATATCGTCTAAATTCATCAATATCAATATGTTTTATAAATTCATCAATAACGGCAGAGGAACCGCCCATATTCTTGCTTAAATCTAATATTAGAGATTTTGCTTTTATCTCATTACAGATATCGGCTACTTTGTTTAATGTGCTTTTATAAACCTCATCACATATACAACTATCTAAATGTAAAATGATATCGTCTCCTACCAATTCATAATATACAAAATTGTTTTCATTGAAATCTAAAAAACCAGTATAGTTTTCAAGTAAATATGACTTTGTTATTGTGCTTCCTTTTGTGGCAAAGCATATATTATACTTGTCTTTCTTTCCAAATAACGATGATAAATTAAATTCGCTGAAGACATGGTAATTCTTATAAGGATAATTAATCATTCGGCTTTTTACAAGATATATGTTTTCGTGTGGGATTCTTTCTGCCATCAAAGATATGATTTCATCTATTGCAGTATTATTTATAGATATTATCTCTGAGCCACTTTCAATTCCGTTATAATCTTGTGATAAGATTAGTCGGTTCTCGTCCCAATGACACGGAATATTTAGGCATTTATCACTATTTGTATATGGCAACTCAATGTTTGTGTGACCATCATTAAAAAAGCCAGTCAGTAATGTCATTGAGTCTATAAAATCAGAGTAGTCATTTTGTTTATGAATGATGTCGTTGTATATCTTATTAAATCTATCAAGCTCATTCTTTTTAATAACAAATAATGGATGTTTGATTAATTTACTGTATAAGAATTCTAGGTCGTTCACATATGTTGAAATAATCAATATACCACCCCTTGCTTGAACAATTTTAATTTATTTGATTATACCACCAAAAATATAAAAATTCAATATTTCCGCAATCCTTATGAGTCATGATGATTCTTTATAGAATCGTTATGACTCTTTTTCTTTATATAAGACTCTTTATTAATCATGATGATTATATAAGCATTATGAGTCTTTGTCTTAAACATAGAGTAATTAGGGTTATGAAGATTATTAAAAGAGTAAAGCATCCTCTTGATTGTTTTTAGAGTTATAAAAAGATTACTTGAAATAAAAAACAAATCTAAATATTGTTTACATGTTACTTTTAAATTTAAGAAGGAGGAATAAAAACAAATACACACATAAGGAAAATATATGAAGGTGGAATTACAAAAGAAACATTTGACCTGATGAGGTCAAACCCGTATCACCGTTTTGAAGTGAATGGAAATGTCCAAGCGAAAAACGGCGGTACCGTCAATCTTAATCCGAGTGCTATGTAGGATTGGTTGACTTGTCACCAATGTGGTGACCTTTGGTATGGTGGAAATTACACCACTATACATTTGGCAAGGGGTGTACCTTGTCTTCATCTGAACAATAAATAGCGGTATCTCTGTTGGCATTAACGGTTTGTGACAACAAACCGACAATGCCGACAGACAACATTTAAGAAAGGAGTGACAGGGAATGTCAAAAAAGCAACGTTCACTATTTGTGCAGAGCATGACCGCAATAGAGGGGTGTTTCTCATATCGGTATGATAAACATTCTGCAAAACACCAAAGCAGTCAAGCAGAGCAAGGTTGGAGAGTGTGTAGCTTCTCTGCCAAGTCAAACCTACTTGACACGGCACACAACCTCTGCGAATACATCAAAGAGCATTACCCCGACATTGACAAGGTGCGACAGATTCGCCCGTCACACTGTCAAGAGTGGCTTGATGGCAAAGCAAAAGACGGGTGCTCATTTAACACCATCGAAACCTACAAAAGCAATTTAATGAAATTGTCACGGGTTATCAATCATCATTTCGGGGTGCATACCAACTTTGAAACAAAGGTCAATGCAGAACTTATCCCCGACAGAACAAGTCCAAGAGAATTTGCCTTGACACCTGATGAGGTGCAAATGGTCAAAGACTCTATTGGCAAACCTTGTCATTCAAGCAACTTCTTCATTTTCTCGTCATACACCTGCTGCCGTGTCAATCAAGTATCGGTCTTGCAGAAAAGACATATTACCTTTGGCGATGACGGGCAGACGGTTAGCGTGTTACTTGAAAAGGATAAGGGTGGCCGCCAAAATTTAATAGAGGTTACCGACAAGGAGTTTTATTCTTTCTGCCGTTTGCTCACATCTGACAAGAGTGATAACGATTCCTTGTTCGGCAACATCAAGCCCAATTCTGCGAATCGTTGGTTAAATAGGAAACTTGCCGCCCTCTCAATCACAACCCCACAAGCAAAGACTATCGGTACAAAGACGGTCTTAAAAAGTGGCAATCACTCAATACGTAAGGCGGCAATACAAACCTATTACAACAAGCAATATCAACATTATATTGACTTGGGTTATAGTCCCGAAAAAGCCGACAAAACAGCAAAAAGTGACTGTTGTGTCCGACTTTCGCACGGGTCTGAAAATAGGTCCGATATCATACAAATCTATCTCGGTGCAAAATCATAAAAATTTTTCTGCGAATTTCTTGACAAATAAAAATCTATAGTTAGACTTTATATTGTAGGGTGACTTACACATAGATTTTCTTTAGGTATTTATTTAATTTTTATTTGGTGGAATTTAATATATGAAGGCGGAATGCACCGAGGAATACCCTCGGTGTATTCTGCCTTTTTCTTTGTCTGTTTGTTTTCCTACGAAAATAATTCCATCAAAGGAGCGTGTTGTATATGTACAACCCAATTCGCCTTTATACAGGCACAGAAGAAAAAGAATTCGTTATGATTCAAGGATTTGTTCGTTCAGTAACCGAAAGCAAAAAAGGAGATTACAACTCCGTATCTTTCCTTCTTAACTCGGCGAACAGAGGACCAAAAGCACCGTTAATCTCGGCAATGTGTTTTGAAAATGACATTGGAATCAATTTCAAAAAACTAACTGAAAACACAAAAGGTCGCTTTGTTACCATTTTTGCCGAAGTTCGATATTTTGAGGGCAAAAAGAGTTACAAAGCAATCGGTATATCTATTGCGCCGAAAGAATTTAAGGAAGAAACACATCTTATTGACGATACCGAAGTTCAAAGCGATTTCGTCAATGATGAAGTGGGAGAGGATGAGTAATATGGCAAATAAAAACAATACTCCTCACTTACCGCGAATGATGACCGTTCGCCAAGTGGCAGCAACGGGAATCTTGCCCGAAAGTGCAATACGGAATATGCTACGGGAAAACAAACTTCCCGCCGTATATTCAGGCAAGAAAGCATTTATAAACTTTGATTTAATGTGTCAGCAACTTTCCAATTTAGGAAATGTTAGTTGAGAAAGGAAGTAAAATATGAATATTAAAGGTGTAGTACAACGAGGTCCTAATACCTATCGTTTTACAGTTTCAAGTGGTTTTGACGGTAACGGCAAAAATGTCCGTCATACAATGACTTACAAGGTGCCAGAGGGTACACCGCCAACAAAGGCAGAAAAACTTGTTATGGCCGCATATATAACATTTGCTAACAAGTGCAAAAACTCACAAGACCATAAAGAGCATATGCGGTTTAAGGAATTGGTGGAAATATACCTCAAACAGTATGCAGCAAACAAATTAAAGCCCGTAACTGCATATAATTATAGACGGGATTTAGAAGTTCATATGTTGCCCGTGTTTGCGAATAAAAAGATAAAAGACATTAGCACACAAGCACTAACAGACTTCTTTTTGGGACTTGATAAGGCTCCCGAAACCACCCGTAAATTAAGAACCGTTATGTCAAGTGTGTTTACATTTGGTGTCAATCAAAAGTACATAAAAGAGAATCCGTGTGTTGGAGCATTGTGCAAAGAAGATACTGTTAACAACAAAAAGGTTAAGTATTTAAACAAGCAACAATGTCAAAAACTAATGGAATTGACAAGCGAATACAGTACCTTTAACACAATTATTCAATTTCTTTTATTTACAGGATTGAGAATCGGTGAGTGCTTGGCTTTACGGTGGTGGAATGTTGATTTTGAAAACAATACAATAACAATAGAAAACACCTTGTGCTTTGCCGATGACAAATGGTTTTTGGCAGCACCCAAAACCGAAACGAGTTTAAGAGTGTTAAAACTCGGCACATATACAAAGGAATTGTTGTTAAGGCATAAACGAGAGCAAGACAAATTAAAAGCGATTGTGGGCGATAATTGGACCCATCCTGACATTGTATTTACTTCTGTAATTGGCAATTACTATGACAGGTCGTATGTGAACAAGGAACTCAAAAAAATCCTCGCAAATAATGATTTGCCTATTATCAGTGTACACGGTCTCCGTCACAGCAATGCAAGTCTTATGATAAATAACGGCATTGATGTTAAAGCGGTTTCCGAGCATTTAGGCCATTGCAATATTGCAGTCACGGGAGATATTTATTCCCATATCTTTGAGGAATACAAGGCGAGAATAGCAAAGTGTCTTGAAGATGACCTCATTTCTTAAATACGAAGATGGCAGTGTGAAACGAAAAATCACACTGCTATTTTTTATTGCCTTTTGCTCTGTGTTGGTGCAAAAATCTTGGTGCAAATTTGGTGCAACATTTTATAAAACAACATAAACTTTTTGCAACGATACTCAATTTTAGCAAAACAAAACCCCACAATATACACGATTTTCAACGATATTACACGATATAAACGGTACACTGAAAACTCAAAGAGATAATCTGTATTATTTCAAAACACACAAAAACCCCGAAACCATCTTTGGTTTAGGGGTTTTACTTTTGCCTTAACATATCGTAGGGAACGACCTGTGTGTCGTTCCTTTACGGTCGGGCACGCAGGCATCGACCCTACGTTACATAACTTTATCTTTTTATTTCTATAAAAAGTAATTTTGTTTGACTTTTGGATAAGATATAATTATAATAGATATGATACCATAGATGTATTGCGTTTGCATATCATCGACAATTTTTCAGGAGGAAATTATTATGAATTTTATTACTGTTAAAACTTATGACGAATTAAGCGTAAAGGCCGCTAACATTATTGCTTCACAAATCATTATGAAGCCAAACTGCGTTTTAGGTCTTGCAACAGGTTCTTCGCCTGTTGGCACTTACAAAAAACTTATTGAAAAATGTAATGCCGGCGAGCTTGATTTTAGCACCGTTACTTCGGTAAATCTTGACGAATACGTTGGTCTTAACGGCGACCATGACCAGAGTTATCGCTACTTTATGAACACAAACCTTTTTGACCATGTAAATATTGACAAAAACCGTACCGCAGTACCAAGTGGTATTTCGGGTGACCTTGAGGCCGAGGGTGCGGCTTATGACAAGCACATCGAGAGCCTTGGCGGAATTGATCTTCAACTTTTAGGCATTGGTCTTGACGGTCACATCGGCTTTAATGAGCCTGCTGACGTTTTTGTAAAAGAAACACACGTGGTAGATCTTCACGAATCTACAATAGAAGCAAATGCAAGATTTTTTGAATCAATCGACGACGTTCCAAAGAAGGCAATCACAATGGGTATGGGCGCTATTATGAATGCAAAGAAGGTTCTTCTTGTTGCAAATGGTGCTAACAAAAAAGAAATACTCGAAAAAGCATTCTTTGGTCCAATCACCCCACAGGTTCCCGCATCTATCTTACAGCTTCACCCCGACGTTACAGTAATTTATAGTGAAAACTAATTTTATATAAAACGAGGTATTTAAAATGACTGATAGAGAAATCGCAAAAAATGCGGCAAAACAGTTTAACTCTGACGAAATCACCTATATTGAACCATACGGTAGCGGCCATATAAATTCTACATGGCTTGCTATACATAAATCTGCCGACGGTAAAGAGGTTAAAAACCTTATGCAAAAAATAAGCACTGTTGCTTTTAAAAAGCCCGACGAGCTTATGGAAAACATTGTAGGCGTTACCGAGTTTTTGCGCGACAAGGTTGAAGAGGACGGTACCCTTACCGTTATAAAAACTCTTGACGGCAAGAGCTTTTACGTTGACGAGTTTAAAAACTATTGGCGCGTTTATAAGTTTATTGACAACGCTACCGCATATCAGCAAATTGAAAACGATGATGATTTTTACACCTGCGGTTTAGCTTTTGGCGAATTTCAGCAGATGCTTGCTGAGTACCCTGCCGAAAAGCTACACGAAACAATTGTAAACTTCCACAACACTCCAAGCCGTTTTGCCGATTTTAAAAAGGCTTTAGCTGAAGACAAAATGGGCAGGGCAAAGGATGTTCAGCCCGAGATTAATTTTGTGCTTGCACACGAATGCAAGGCCGACGCTATAACCTCTAAGCTTGAAAGCGGCGAGATTCCATACCGAGTAACACACAACGATACCAAGCTTAACAATATTCTTATTGATGATGCCACAGGCAAGGCAAAATGCGTTATTGACCTTGATACCGTAATGCCGGGTGCCGCAGCATACGACTTTGGCGACAGCATTCGTTTTGGTGCTTCGACAGGTGCCGAAGACGAAACCGACCTTTCTAAGATATCGGTAGACACACACTTGTTTGAGGTGTTCACCAAGGGTTATCTTTCAACCGCAAATAAGTTTTTAACCCCTGCCGAAAAAGACAGTCTTGTAACAGGCGCATATCTTATGACACTTGAATGTGGCGTTCGTTTTCTTACCGACTATCTTAACGGTGATGTTTACTTTAAGATTCATCGCGAGCATCACAACCTTGACCGTTGCCGCACACAGTTTAAGCTGGTTGCCGATATGGAAGAGAGAGAAGCCGAGCTTCGTGCGATTGTGAACGCTATTAATTAAGGATTTTTGTTATGATTACTATTTCTAATGAATTTGCGACCGCTACCTTTAGCGAAATTGGCGCAGAGCTTAAAAGCTTTAAATGTGGCGATAAAGAGTATATTTGGCACGGCGACCCTACTTATTGGACAGGTTCATCACCGGTGTTGTTCCCTATTTGCAGTGGACTTAAAGACGATGAGTTTATCTACGAGGGCAAAACCTATACCCTTCAAAAGCACGGATTTGCACGCAGGGCGAAATTTGACGTTGAAACGGTCGACAAAACAACCGCAACATTTTTGCTAAGCTCAGATAACTGCCCACAAGACAATTATCCATTTAAATATGAGTTTAGAATTATTTATACACTTGTTGGCAAAAAGCTTAGCGTTGAATACAATATTCGCAATCTTACCGATGGCGATATGTATTTTTCGGTAGGCGCTCACGAGGCATATACCTGCCCCGAAGGCATTGAGAATTATGAGATAATCTTTGACAAGAAAGAAAATCTTGACGCATATCAGCTTGTGGGACCGGTGCTTTCTGATGAAACTTTAAACTACGGCAAAGACACTGACAAGTTACAGCTTGACCACTCGTTATTTTCAAATGATTGTCTTATCTTTAAAAATCTTAATTCACGTGGTGCTACATTGCGCAACAAAACCACAGGCCAAGAAATTAAGACACAGTTTGAAGGTTTTCCCTATCTTCTTATATGGACAGCGCCAAATGCTCCATTTATTTGCATAGAGCCTTGGTGTGGTGTTACCGATAACATTAATACCAATAAGCAATTAAGTGAAAAAGAAGGCATAGAAAAAATTGAAAAGGGCGGTAGCTTTTATCGTCTGCACAGCTTTGAGATTATTTAACAAATAAAATTTTTATAATTTTAGCCGCACATAACAATTATATCTTGTCGTGTGCGGCTTTTTATTTTTACAAATATTATAAGTTTAAAGCAGTTTTTAAAAGAGAAACCTCGATTTTCATCGAGGTTTCTCTTTATTTAGATTGTTTTATTGTTGATTAATAGTTAACCAAGCTCAACATTCCAATTGTTGATGTACTGGCTAAGTAAACCGGCATCCTTATTATCAATTTTGCCGTCAGCGTTTACATCAGCAGCTTCAAGGATAATATCAGCATCCCAAGTATTGATATACTGACTAAGTAATCCAAGGTCTTTGTTGGTAACCTTGCCATCGCCGTCAACGTCACCTATGAGGTATGGAAGAGCATCAACAACATCGAATTTTTCTTCATGACCGCAAACGGTACATGTGTGTACTGAATAGCCTTCTGCTGTGTAGGTAGGTTCAACTACAGTTGTTGGACCGTAGGTATGACCTAAAGCAGCCTTTTCGGTGTATGTTGTGTAATCACAAAGTAGGCAGCTTTCATATGCATCCCAACCGATTTCGGTACAGGTTGGAGCCTTTGCGTCATGTTTAACGAGAATGTGCTGTACAGGCTGAATTTCTACAGTCTTTCTTGCAAGCTCTTTACCACATACTAAGCAGTAAATCGCGATATCATATGAACCCTTGTTTGCACAATCAGGTGCAACATAGTTTTCAATGAATGCATCTACAACTTTATGACCAAGAGCAGCAATTGCTACAGTCTTTCTTGAAAGTTCTTCACCACAGTATTCACAGTAAATTACTATATCGTATGAGCCCTTGTTTACACAATCAGGATCAACAATGTTTTCGATTACTGCTTCGCCTGCGCCATGAGATGTTGCAGGGATTTCTTCATAAGTGGTGTAATCACATCTTGAGCAAGCTTCATATGCATTCCAACCGATTTCGGTACAGGTTGGAGCCTTTGCATCATGAGCAACAAGGTCGTGACCTAATGCCTCGATTACAACAGTCTCGCGTGAGAGTTCTTCGCCGCATACTGAACAGTAAACTACCAATTCGTAAGAGCCTGCTGTTACACAGTCAGCTTCTACACGGTTTTCTTCTACTGCGTCAGCTTCGGTATGACCAGTTGCCGGAAGAATTTCATTTGGTGTTACATAGTCACATCTTGAACATTCTTGATATGCTGTCCAACCGTTTTCGGTACAGGTTGGAGCCTTTGCATCATGATCAACAAGGTCGTGACCTAATGCCTCGATTACAACGGTTTCGCGTGAGAGTTCTTCGCCACATACTGAGCAGTAAACTACCAAGTCATAAGAGCCATCGTTTTCACAGTCAGCTTCTATGCGGTTTTCTTCTACTGCGTCAGCTTCGGTATGGCCAGGAATCTGACCTTCAATAGTTTCGCGTGAGAGTTCTTCGCCGCATACTGAGCAGTAAACTACTAATTCATATGTAGCAGGTTCAGTACAGCTTTCGCCCTGAATGTTTTCTTTAACTGCTTCAGCAGGTGTATGATCTACTACATCAAGTTCAACAGTTTCGCGTGAGAGTTCTTCGCCACATACTGAGCAGTAAACTACCAAGTCGTAAGAGCCTTTGTTTACACAGTCAGCTTCTACGCGGTTTTCTACTACTGCTTCGCCTTCGGTATGACCGAGTGCTTCAATAACAACAGTCTCGCGTGAGAGTTCTTCGCCGCATACTGAGCAGTAAACTACCAAGTCGTAAGAGCCTGCTGTTACACAGTCAGCTTCTACACGGTTTTCTTCTACTGCTTCACCTTCGGTGTGACCAGTTGCCGGAAGAATTTCATTTGGTGTTACATAGTCACATCTTGAACATTCTTGATATGCTGTCCAACCGTTTTCGGTACAGGTTGGCTTTTTGCCAGGAACGTTTTCAAGGCGGTGACCAAGTGCTTCAACAACAACGGTTTCGCGTGAGAGTTCTTCTCCGCATACTGAGCAGTAAATTACTACGTCGTAAGAGCCTGCGTTTTCACAGTCAGCTTCTACGCGGTTTTCTTCTACTGCTTCGCCTTGGCTATGACCAAGAGCGTCAATAACAACAGTTTCACGTGAGAGTTCTTCGCCGCATACTGAGCAGTAAATTACTACGTCATAAGAACCGTTGTTTACGCAATCAGCTTCTACACGGTTTTCTTCTACTGCTTCAGCTTCGGTGTGACCTGTTGCCGGAAGAATATCGTAAGCTGATGTATAATCACATCTTGTACAAGCAATATGTGTTGTCCAACCATCTTCAGTACAGGTTGGTGCCTTAGCAGCAACGGTAGTAATGTTGTGACCTAATGCATCTACAACAACAGTTTCGCGTGATACTTCTGCGCCACATTCATTACAATATGTTACCTTGTCATAAGAGCCCTTTGTTAAGCAATCTGCTTCTATAACATTTTCGATTGCTTCGTAAGTGCTTGCATGTGCACAACCAAGAACAGTTACATTACCATTTTCAACTTCAAATGTTACATCTGCCCAATTTGAATTAAATATGTCTTCTTGGTTGTATGTCACGGTAATTGGTGTTACACCAGGAACAGCGTCTGCCTTAACCCTAAATGTAAGGGTTAAGAATTCGCTTGCTGTATTATCGGGATTGATGCTATCTACCCAGTTTGCAATAAATGGAACATCAGTGTTAAACTCACTGTATGCCATATTTCCAAATGCAGCACCGGCTTTTTTGTCAACAAGTTCTAACACATTAGTGTCATAGTTGATTTCAATTTTAATAGAAATAAGACCTGGGTTGTTGATAAGATTAATCTTAACATCAACAGTTTCGTCTTTATTAGCTTCTACCTTTTCAACAAAGATTGTAGCGCCGTTAACGTTTGAAGCGCCGCAAATTTGACAAATGCCATTGACAAACTTATGACCGGTTGCTTCAACGACTACAGTATTTCTTGAGATTTCTTCGTCACATACTGTACAGTATACAACTTCGTCATATGAACCGTCGGTAAGGCAATCGCCCTCAATCTCGTTTTCTATAACAATTTCGCCTTCGGTATGACCTGTTGCCGGAATTGTGATGGTCTTGCGTGAAATTTCTTCACCGCATACCACGCAGTATACTACGCTGTCATATGAGCCTGCTGTTACACAGTCAGCTTCTACGCGATTTTCTTCTACAGCAGCAGCTTTAATATGATCGGCTTTTTCAATTATTACAGTCTTTCTTGAAAGCTCAATGCCGCATACTGAGCAGTATACAACGCTATCATATGAGCCTTCGCTTTCGCAGGTAGCTTCTACGCGATTTTCTTCTACAGCAGCAGCTTCAGTATGACCTGTTGCCGGAATAATAAATGTGTTTCTTAAAATTTCTGCGCCGCAATCGCTACAAACAGTTACTTCGTCATATGAACCGTTAGTGGTACAGGTTGGTTCTACACGATTTTCGGTCTTTGTTTCGGTTGTTGCGTGTTCACAGCCTGCAACCTTAACACTACCGTTTACAACTTCAAATGTAACATTGTCCCAGTTTTCGTTATAAATGTCTTCTGGGTCATATGTAACTGTAATTGGTGAAACGCCTGATGCGGCAGTATCTTTAATCTTGAAGGTAAGTGTTACAAACGCGCCGTTTGCGGTGTTGTCAGGATTAATACTGTCTACCCAGTTAGCAAAGTATGGATTTGCTGTAAAGTCTTTACTAAATGCCATACCGCCAAAGTCTGCGCCGGGTGTTCTGCCGGTAAGCTCTAACACGTCAGAATCATAACCGATTAAGAGTTTTGCAGAAATGATACCCGGGTTGTTTT
>JAZSKN010000080.1:0-10143 GCA_045534895.1 Acutalibacteraceae bacterium | reverse complement strand
ATACATAAGCTCGCACTGACCGACTGCCGCTGCCGCCTGCTTTGTTGGTATATCGGTAGGCTTGCTCTTTAGCGACAGTTTGCCAACGCCCATACCGATAGCGCCCGACGACACCATAATAACCTCGTCGCCTGCATTTTTTATATCACTTATAACCTTGCAAATTTCTTCAACGCGACGAATATTAAGATGCCCCGTCGCATGAGCCAATGTGCTTGTTCCAAGTTTTACTACTATACGCATCACATATCTCCTAGAAATAATATACATTATATTATACATACCGCGTTTCAAAAAATAAAGACTTTTTTTAAAAAAACTCTTGACACACGCGCTTTAACGTGTTAAAATGTGAAAAAATTTAAAAAGGCTATGACGAAGACGGCTTAAAATTTGCGTTTTCAGAGAACTGTCGGTTGGTGCAAGACAGCAACAAAAATTTTAAAATGCCCATCACTTCCGAGCTGAAGGCCCGAAAAGCATTTGCTTAGTAGATACCTTCCGTGACTGCTGCGTAAAGGCATAGGAATTGTTAGATTCCGAGAGTGGTAGCCGCAAGGCTGCAATTTGAGTGGTACCGCGAGTGTTTATTATCACCCGTCTCAAAGTTTTGAGACGGGTGTTTTTTATTTTAATTTGTGCTAAATGCACGCAGAAAAGGAGATTGATTTTTATGCAAACCAACACAGCCAAAGAACAACTTAAAGAGATTGCCGCACGAATTAAGGAAATGCGCGAAATTATGGGTTGGTCTATTGCAATTATGGCCGAAAAAACCGAAGTAAGCGAGCAACAATATATTGAATACGAAAATGCAAGCATAGATTTTCCATTTACATTTATACACAAATGCGCTCAGGCCTTTGACGTAGAAATGACACAGCTGCTTGAAGGTCATTCAGCCAAGCTTTCAAGCTATACAGTAACCCGTAAGGGCGGCGGTCAAAAAACCGCCAAGGAAGATGGTATCGACATTACTAACTTAGCGCCTAAATTTAAGGACAAAATCGCTGAACCATATTTTGTTAGATATGAATATTCGGCTTCACAGCAGAATAAACCAATTCATCTTACCAAGCACTCAGGTCAAGAATTTGACTTTATTTTAAGCGGTTCACTTAAAGTGCAAATTGGCGAGCACACCGAAATTTTGCACGAAGGCGACAGCATCTATTATAACTCCTCTACTCCACACGGTATGATTGCCATTGACGGCGCTGACTGCGTATTCTGCGCGGTGGTGCTCCCCGGTGAAGACACAAAAGAAGACGTTGTAAGAAAGAGTATTGTATCAGCTAAAAAGAGTGAACAGCTCGTTTGTGAAAAGTTTGTTGAAACCGTAGAAGACGAAACAGGCGCTTTGCAGGATATCAAGTTTAAAAACACCGAAAGCTTTAACTTTGGCTTTGACATTGTTGACGGCATCGCCGATAAATACCCCGAAAAGCTTGCAATGCTTCATCTTGATAAAAATAAGACCGAGCGACGCTTTACATTTAAAGATATTAAGCGCGCATCTAACCAAGTAGCAAACTACTTTACTTCACTTGGAATCAAGCGCGGCGACAAAGTAATGTTGGTGCTTAAGCGTCATTATCAGTTCTGGTTTTGTATGACCGCGCTTCACAAGCTTGGCGCTGTAGCAATTCCGGCTACAAATCAGCTTAAGGATCACGACTTTGAATATCGTTACAAGGCCGCAGGCGTAAAAGCGCTTGTTTGTACCGCCGACGGCGATACAGCCGAAATTGCTGAAAGAGCCGCTAAAAATTGTGATTGCGTGGAGCAGCTTATTATGGTAGGCGGCTCACGTGAGGGTTGGCACGACTTTGACAGCGAATATAAACTTTACTCAGGCAAATTTGACCGTCCCGAAGACGCATCGGCAGGCAGTGAAGCCGCCCTTATGTTCTTTACATCGGGTACTACCGGCAATCCTAAAATGGCGGCTCACGCCCACACCTATGCTTTAGGTCACTTTGTAACCGCTAAGTATTGGCACTGCTGTGAGCGTGACGGCTTGCACCTTACCATATCTGATACAGGTTGGGGTAAATCGCTTTGGGGCAAGCTTTACGGTCAATGGCTTTGCGAAGGCGCTGTATTTGTATACGACTTTGACCGCTTTGACGCGGCAGATATTTTACCAATGTTTGCAAACTACGGTATTACCACGTTCTGCGCGCCACCAACAATGCTTAGAATGCTTATAAAAGAAGATCTTTCAAAGTACGACCTTTCTTCTATTCACCATATGACTACTGCGGGCGAAGCGCTTAACCCTGAAGTGTTTAAGCAATTTGAAAAGGCTACAGGCCTTCAAATTATGGAAGGCTTTGGCCAGACAGAGACAACACTTACCATTGCAAATCTACGTGGCACTACACCAAAAATCGGTGCTATGGGTAAGGCATCACCTCAGTATGATGTAGACATTGTTGACCCCGACGGCAATTCTGTGGCCGACGGCGAGGTTGGTGAAATAGTTGTCCGCACAAAAGACAGCGTTCCTTGCGGTTTGTTTAAAGAATACTATCTTGATGACGAAAAAACATCAGAAGCTTGGCACGACGGTATGTACCACACGGGCGATACCGCTTGGCGCGATGAAGATGGATATTTCTGGTACGTTAGCCGTATTGATGACGTTATCAAGTCATCGGGCTACCGCATTGGACCGTTCGAGATTGAAAGCGTTATTATGGAGCTTCCATACGTTCTTGAGTGTGGCGTATCAGCTGCACCCGATGAGGTTCGCGGTCAGATAGTAAAGGCAAGCATTGTGCTTACCAAAGGAACCGAGCCTACAGAAGAACTCAAAAAAGAGATTCAACAGTATGTTAAAACACATACCGCTCCTTACAAATACCCCCGTCTTGTAGTGTTCCGTGACGAATTGCCCAAGACAATAAGCGGAAAAATCCAGCGTAACAAACTGTAATATTTCAATTTAAAATATTGACAAAACGTTTAAGTTGTGATATACTATCATAAATTTTAAAAGACTTTGACGAAGAGGGCATACTCCAACGCTTTTTTAAGAGAGATAACGGTTGGTGAAAGTTATCAAAAGTAGGTTTATGTTTGTAGCTTCCGAGTCGGGAGAAAGAAAGTTATTTTAACAAGTAGAATCTCCCCGTACTGCTGCGTAAAAGCATAGGAATTGTCAGATTCCGAGAGTGGCGACCTTTTGGTTGCAATTTGAGTGGTACCGCGGATGACTGAATCAGCAGCATTCGTCTCAAAGTCATAACTTTGGGGCGAGTGCTTTTTTAGTCCCCAGTAGGAAGGATTTGTAAATTATGGAACAAATTACCGCGCTTGATTACAAAATTCAGGAGATGGCAAGCCGTATTAAAGATCTTCGTGAGCTTGAAGGTCTTACCACGGCGCAGATGGCTGTCAAAACCGACGTCAGCGAGGCAGAATATATAGAATGTGAATCGGGTAAAAGTGACTTAAACTTTGCTTTTATCTATCGTTGCGCATTGGCGCTTAACGTAAACGTTACCGATATTATCGAGGGTTACAGCCCTAAGCTTGCAAGCTATACCGTAACCCGTGCAGGTAGCGGCCAAAAGGTGTCTCAGGCGCACGGTATGACGTACTATAACTTAGCGTACGCTTTCCGTGACAGAATTGCCGAGCCGCTTTTTGTAAACAGTGTTTATGATGAGTCCGCACAACAAAAAGACATTGAGCTTACCACCCACGCAGGTCAGGAATGTGACATTGTAATAGAGGGTAACTTGATGGTTCAGGTTGGTGAGCACCGCGAGGTATTAGGACCCGGTGACAGCATATACTTTGATAGTGACACACCTCACGGTATGATTGCCGTAAACGGCAAGGACTGTAAATTCTACGCTATTGTTCTTAATCCTACAGGCGAAGAAATACCAGAGCTTACCACAGCCACCAAGATTGAAGACCGCCGCGTTTCTGCAAGAGATAAGAAAAACCGTATTTATCGCAATTATATTGATACGGTTGAAAACGAAAACGGCACACCAACTTCTATTACATTTAAAAATGCCGATAAATTTAACTTTGCATTCGACTTGGTTGACGCTCTCGCTGAAAAAGAACCAGACAAGCTTGCAATGTTACATATTTCAAAAGACAAAACCGAACGCCGCTTTACCTTTAAGGATATGAAAAAGGCATCCAATCAGGTTGCTAACTACTTCAAATCTATTGGTATTAAAAAGGGCGACCGCGTAATGCTTGTTCTTAAGCGCCATTACCAATTCTGGTTCTCAATGTTAGCGCTTAACAAACTCGGCGCTATTGCAATTCCTGCTCCAAATCAGTTGCTTGTTCACGACTTTGAATACCGCTTTAATGCTGCGGGCGTATCGGCCATTGTTTGCACCGCTGACGGTGATACAGCAGCACAGGTGGATATTGCCGCCGAAAAATGCGACACACTTAAGCACAAGCTTATTGTAAACGGCGCACGTGACGGTTGGCGCAGCTTTGACGAAGAATACACCCTATTTAGTTCTAAATTTGAGCGCACCGAAGATTCTCCCTGTGGCGACGATTTGTTACTTATGTTCTTTACATCGGGCACTACAGGCTATCCAAAGATTGCCGCTCACAATCACAAGTATCCATTAGGTCACTTCCATACAGCAAAATACTGGCACAACGTTGACCCCGACGGACTTCACTTTACCATATCCGAAACTGGATGGGCAAAATCAATGTGGGGCAAGCTTTACGGTCAGTGGCTATGCGAAGCCGCAACCTTTGTTTACGACTTTGACCGTTTTGATGCGGCAGATATTTTGCCAATGTTTGCAAAATACAAAATCACAACCTTCTGCGCGCCACCCACAATGCTTCGTATGATGATTAAGCAAGACATTTCAAAGTATGATTTTTCGTCCGTTCAGCATATGACTACCGCGGGCGAAGCGCTTAACCCTGAGGTTTACCGTCAATTTGAAAAAGCAACGGGACTACAGATAATCGAAGGCTTTGGTCAAACCGAGAGCACTATGATTATCGGTAATTTGATTGGCGCTTCTCATAAAATCGGTTCTATGGGTAAACCCGCACCAATTTACGACGTACATATTGTTGACCCCGACGGTAACGATGTTCCCGACGGTGAAACGGGTGAAATTGTTGTAAATGTACGCGATGGCGCGCCTTGCGGCCTATTTACCGGTTACTACCGTGATGAAGAAAAAACCCGCGAGGTTTGGCACGACGGCTATTACCACACCGGCGATACCGCTTGGCGTGATGAGGACGGCTTCTATTGGTACGTTGGCCGCGTTGATGACGTTATCAAGTCCTCCGGCTACCGCATTGGACCCTTTGAAATTGAAAATGTTATTATGGAGTTGCCTTACGTTCTTGAATGCGGCGTTTCAGCCGCTCCCGACGAGGTTCGCGGTCAGGTTGTAAAGGCAAGCATTGTGCTGGTTGACGGCACCGAGTGCACCGAAGAACTTAAAAAGGAAATTCAAGAATACGTTAAAAAGCATACAGCACCTTACAAATATCCACGTATTGTTGTATTCCGCGACAGCCTTCCAAAAACTGTTAGTGGCAAGATACAGCGAAATAAATTATAATCAGTGATACATAATGAATAAATTTAAGCGATCAACACTACTTTGCGGGCATTACGGCAGCGGCAAAACAAATGTTGCCGTAAATCTTGCATTTTACTTAAAAGAGCAGTATAATAACGTGGTTGTAGCCGACCTTGATATAGTAAATCCGTATTTTCGTACAAAAGACAGTATAGAGGATTTCAAGGCTCGCGGCATAGAGCTTATATGCTCGGAGTATGCCAATACCAACGTTGATATACCGGCGCTTCCCGCTAATATGTACCGACTTACAGCCGATAAAGACATTACCGCTGTAATCGACGTTGGCGGTGACGACCGCGGCGCTTATGCGCTGGGCCGACTTGTTCCCGAAATTGAAGCCGAAAATAATTTTGATATGTTAATGGTTATTAACGGCTACCGCCCACTTACCCCTGACGCAGAATCTACTATTGAGGTTATGCGCGAGATAGAAACTGCGTGCGGACTTAAATTTACGGGACTTGTAAACAATTCAAACATCGGCGAAGAAACACGCGCCGAAGATATAATTAAATCCATAGGCTATGCAAACGAAGTGTCACGAGCATCAGGATTACCTATTGTTATGACCAGTATAAAGGCAGAACTTTATGACGAACTCAAGAACAAAATAGATAACCTTTTGCCAATGACACTGCAAGCAAAACCTGTATAAAAGGGAGTAATGAATATGGCAAAATTAACCTTTAAAACCGACAAGTGTAAAGGCTGCGGACTTTGCGTTGACGCATGCCCAAAAGGTCTTATTAAGCTTGCCAATGACAAAATCAACCAAAAGGGCTATCACCCTGCAGAAATTACCGACGAATCAGCTTGCGTTGGTTGTGCTGCTTGCGCTATGATGTGCCCCGACTGCATTATCAAGGTAGAAAGGTAAGTGAACACTAATGGCAGATAAAATTTTAATGAAGGGTAACGAGGCTATTGCCGAAGCCGCTATAAAAGCAGGCTGTATGCACTACTTTGGCTATCCTATCACACCTCAGACCGAGGTTGCAGCTTATATGGCAAAAAGAATGCCAAAAATCGGCGGTTGCTTTTTGCAAGCAGAAAGTGAAATTGCCGCTATAAATATGGTTTACGGCGTAGCTTCTACCGGTAAACGCGTAATGACATCATCTTCTTCACCAGGTATATCACTCAAGAGCGAGGGTCTATCTTACCTTGCAGGCTCTGACCTACCTGCTCTTATAGTAAACGTGCAACGAGGAGGTCCGGGTCTTGGCGGTATTCAGCCAAGTCAGGCCGACTATTTTCAGGCTACAAAGGGCGGCGGTCACGGCGACTTTAAGATGATAGTACTTGCGCCTTCTTCTGTTCAGGAAATGGCTGACCTTACAGTAAAGGGCTTTGACCTTGCCGACAAATACCGTATGCCAACTATGCTTTTGGCTGACGGTACAATGGGTCAGATGATGGAGCCTGTATCTCTTGACTATGAAGTAAAAGAAACTGTTGATAAGCCTTGGGCTACTACAGGTACCAAAATGGAACGTGAACACAACATTGTTACTTCACTTTTCTTAAAGCCTGACGAGCTTGAAGATCTTGTTGTAGAGCGTTACGAACGTTACAAGGTTGTAGAGGAAAACGAAGTAATGTACGAAGAATATATGATGGATGATGCCGACATCTGCATTGCCGCTTTTGGCATTGCCGCTCGTGTTGCTAAAAACGCAATCAACGAAGCAAGAAAGCAAGGCATCAAGGTTGGTCTTATTCGCCCAATCACACTTTGGCCTTTCCCTGTAGCACCGTTTAAAAAGGCAGCTACTCACGTAAAAGAAATCATCTCGGTAGAGCTTTCTATGGGCCAAATGATCGAGGACGTAAAACTTGCTTGTGAATGCAAAGTGCCTGTTACACTTTGTAGCCGTACAGGCGGTATGATTCCTTCACCTGAGCAGGTATTAGAAGCTATAACACGCGCAAACGGAGGTGCAAAATAATGGCAGTAGTATTTGACAAACCACATGCTCTTACAGACGTTCCTATGCATTATTGCCCAGGTTGCACCCACGGTATAGTGCATCGTCTTGTTGCAGAGGTTATTGACGAATTAGGAATTGAGGGTAAAACCATTGGTATTGCACCTGTTGGTTGCTCGGTATTTGCTTATAATTACTTTAACTGCGATATGATTGAGGCGGCTCACGGCCGTGCTCCTGCAGTTGCAACGGGCGTTAAGCGTTCCGACCCCGAAAACCACGTTGTATTTACATATCAGGGTGACGGCGACCTCGCTTCTATTGGTATGGCTGAGACTGTACACGCCGCTGCAAGAAACGAAAACATTACAATTATCTTTATTAACAACGCAATCTACGGTATGACAGGCGGTCAAATGGCGCCTACCTCGCTTCCCGGTCAGGTTACACAAACTTCACCCTACGGTCGTGATACCAAGCATTGCGGTTTTCCGATCAGAGTTTGCGAAATGCTTTCAGAGCTTGAAGGCCCCGAATATTTAGAGCGTGTTACCGTTAGCAACGTTAAGAATATTGTTAAGGCTAAAAAGGCTATTAAAAAGGCTTTCCAAACCCAGATTGACGGCAAGGGCTTCTCTCTTGTAGAGGTGGTTTCAACCTGCCCTACCAACTGGGGTATGACACCGCAAAATGCACTCAAGTGGCTCGAAGAAAATATGCTTCCTTACTACCCACTTGGTGTTTATAAAGACAGATCTGCAAAGGAGGAAACAAAATAATGACTACACAAATTTTGCTTTCCGGCTTTGGCGGACAGGGTATTTTGTTTACTGGTAAGTTTTTGGCATATAAGGGCCTTCTCGCCGACAAAAACGTTAGCTGGCTTCCATCCTACGGCCCCGAAATGCGTGGCGGTACTGCAAGCTGTAGCGTAATTATAAGCGACGAAGAGGTAGGCTCTCCTATCATTTCACAGCCCGACGTACTTATCGCAATGAACCTACCATCGTTTGAAAAGTTTGAGCCTACTGTTAAGGCGGGCGGTATAATAATTGCTGACTCAAGTCTTATTGAGGCAAAGTCAACCCGCACCGACATTGACGTTTACTACATTCCTGCAACAGCGCTTGCAAGTGATATGGGCAAACAGTCACTCGCTAATATGATAATCCTTGGCAAATTGCTTAAGGTAATGAACGACTTTAACGAGGATGAAATAAAAACCGTTCTCGGCAAAGTTATTCCACCTAAAAAAGCTGATATGCTTGACATTAACTTAAAGGCTATGCAGTTAGGTTCTGAAAACTAATTTAAGGAGGACGCAAAAATGGAAATTAAATTTGTAAAAGCTGACGTTTTAAAAGAAAAACCAGACAGTTCCACCTTAGGTTTCGGTAAAATTTTTACCGACTATATGTTTATGATGGACTATTCTCGCGAAGAGGGCTGGCATGATGCGCGCATCGTTCCGTTTGCGCCTATCGTACTACACCCCGCTTCTACCGTTTTACACTACGGCTCCGAAATTTTTGAAGGTCTTAAGGCTTATCGCACGAAAAGCGGCACAGTACAGCTTTTTAGACCTATGGAAAACATCCGCCGTATGAACACATCGGCCGAAAGACTTTGTCTTCCTCAAATTCCTGAGGATTTGGCATTAGAGGTTCTTACCGAGTTTGTAAAAACCGAGCAAGACTGGACTCCTGCCGCCGATGGCACTTCACTCTACCTTCGTCCGTTTATGTTTGGTAATGATGAAACCTTGGGTGTTCACGCAGTACACAACGCAACCTACGTTATAATTGCTTCCCCCGTTGGCAGCTATTATAAAGAGGGTATCAACCCCGTTAAGATTATGATTGAAGACGAGGATGTTCGCGCAGTACGCGGCGGCACAGGTTATGCTAAATGCGGTGGTAACTACGCTGCAAGTAACCGTGCCGGCGAACGCGCAGAGCGCAAGGGCTACTCACAGGTTTTGTGGCTTGACGGTGTTGAACGTAAATATATCGAAGAAGTTGGCGCTATGAACGTTATGTTCAAAATTGGCGACGAGATTGTAACACCTATGCTTTCGGGCTCAATACTACCCGGTATTACACGTAAATCTTGTCTTGAGGTTTTACGCAGTAAGGGCTATAAGGTAAGTGAGCGTTTGCTTAGCATTGACGAATTAGCCGAAGCTATGGCAAACGGCACACTCAAAGAAGCTTGGGGTTGCGGCACAGCAGCAGTTATTTCTCCAATTGGTGAGCTTTGCTACAAAGATACCAAATACGCTGTAAACAACGGCGAAATCGGCGAAGTAACACAAATGCTTTACGACACCTTAACCGGTATTCAATGGGGAAAGATAGAAGATACATTTGGTTGGACTTATAAACTATAAAAAAATTAAGCAGTCGACTTTCGGAGCGTTCACATAGGGAGAAATTGGTTTTGGAATAAAAAATTGCCCTATATCTTCACCTTAAACCTTGAAATACGCCAGTATATCTGCGGTTTTGCGGCTTCAATATAGAACAATTTTTAAAATCACAAAACTGCACGCACCCGAAAAAGCTTAAGTTTTAGTGGTATAACAGACGAAAAGGCACGGT
>JAZSKN010000061.1:0-9901 GCA_045534895.1 Acutalibacteraceae bacterium | reverse complement strand
AGTGAAGAAGTAATGGGTTTGCGTGCCGCAAACGGACGATACAAAAATTATCGTTTTTCGATAACAAAATTATTGACAAACGATAATTTTTGTGTTATATTGCAGTTAGAAAATGGTTTTGGAGGTAAATTTTATGTGGAATAGAAAACGTTCAGTAACACTTTCAATCGTGGTTTGCTTTATCTTTGTAGGCATACTTACGGCGGCACTGTTTTTAGGCCCTTGGTTTATAAAGTTCTGGTTTACAGTTTATCGCGGCTGGTCAGAAAACGGCGAGGCAATGCACAATATGTCAACCTTATTTGCATCTTGTTTTTATCCGTGTGCGTTATTTGCTTATATTACACTTTACAGCCTTTTAAAGCTGCTTTTTAACATAAAAAAAGATGAGATATTTATTGATAATAATGTAAAATATCTTCGTCGCATTTCGTGGTGTTGCTTTGCAGTATCTTTTGTAACGCTTATAGGCGGTATATTATACGTACCGTTTTTGTTTGTGGCGGTAGCCGCGGCATTTGTAGGACTTATGCTTCGCATAGTTAAAAATGTAATGCAAAATGCGGTAGAAATCAGTCAAGAAAACGAACTAACTATATAAGTTTGAGTAAAATTGCCCACAGCACCATTTTTGGCTCGGGGCAGTATAGAATATACAGCACCGCTCACTGCAAAATGGCACTGTGAACAATTTTCTTTCAAACTATGTTTACGCTTTTTATCTGAAAGGAATATTTATAATATGATTGAAATTGATTTAGATGTAATGCTTGCCATACGCAAAATGACCTCGCTTGAGCTTTCTGAAAAGATAGGTATTACACAAGCCAATCTTTCTATACTTAAAACAGGCAAGGCAAAGGCAATACGTTTTTCAACACTCGATGCAATATGTAAGGTGCTTGACTGTCAACCGGGAGATATAATTAAATACACCGATAAGGAGTAGTGATTATTGTGGAAGATAATAATATTTTAAACGAGCAAGCAACCTATGAAGAACAGTTAGAAAATCAAGAAGAAATTTGGTTGCCACAGCAACCGGAGCCAAAGCCGCTTTTTGAGCTAACAAAAGGCGATAATCTTTTTGCAATTTGTATGTTGGTGGCAAGTATTTTTTTGAGCGTTTTCGGTATTTTTGGTGGCTTTTCATTTGGATACTTAATATCGATGGTGATGTTTATATCGGTGTTTACGGTATATTTTGTAAAATGTAAAAACATAAGTATATTTCCACTACTTTGCATTGCTTTATCACTTGGTAATTCTGCGGTATTTATAACTACCACAAACGGCAGCGTGAAATTTTTTGCCGTTGTTATCAGCTTTATGCTGCTGGTAGTTGGTACTTACGGTCTGGCTCTTGGTAAAACCGCAGGCAACCGTGCAACATTTGGTATTTTTGGTAGCGCACTTTCTACGATAGGCAATATAGGAGTATCGGTAAAATCACTTTTATCGGGCTCTGAGGGTAGTAAAAAGTCGGTTGGTAAGGTAATGCTTGGCCTACTTTGCGCAATACCTGTGCTTTTTGTTGTGGTGCCGTTGCTTATAAAGTCTGATGATGCCTTTAGCGGTATGATGAGTAACATTTTTAACGGCTCGGGCAACGGCTTTCTTACTGTTTTAAAGGCTGTGTTTGGCGCGGTGCTTTCACTTTTTGTTATCGCATACGGTTTTTCACTTAAATTTAGTAGAACGTCACCCGCAAAGCAAGCAAAGACCCACAGCATTGACACCGTTTGTATGGTTTCGTTTTTGTCGGCAATTGCGGCCTGCTATTTACTTTATTTGTTCTCACAGCTTGCATATTTCTTTAGTGCGTTTAAGGGCTTTTTACCAAATCAGGATATAACCTATTCCGAATACGCACGCAAAGGCTTTTTTGAAATGTGTATAATAGCGGTTATAAATCTGATTCTTGTGTTTTTAAGTCTATTACTTGCTAAAAAGCAAGACGGCAGGGTGAGTGTTGGTATAAGGGTATTAACAACATTTATAGCGGTATTTACACTTATGATCATTGTAACGGCAATATCTAAAATGGTACTTTACATAAGTGAGTACGGTATGACAATATTACGCATTACCACAAGCGCGTTTATGGTGTTTTTAGCCGTGACATTTTTTGCCGTAATTTTACGAATATACTTAAACAATATAAACATTGTAAAAACAACGCTTGTTACTGCAGGTATAATTGTTTTTATACTTGGTACTGTTAACGTAAATAGTGTTTGCGCCCAATATAATTACAACGCCTATAAATCTTCTGCTAACAATAAAATCGATGTAGAAGCAATGTACAACCTTGGCGATGAGGGCATACCCTACCTTGCAAAGCTTGCTTGCAGTAAAAATGGACAGGTTGCAAAAGAGGCGCAGCATTATCTTGCCAAAGCGTATATGGAGGATTATTTTGTTAATATGCACTTTGCCGAGGGTTTTGATACCAAGGAGCTAAGAGAGCGTCAAAAACACAAGAGTTTTTCGTGCTTTAGTCTGCCAAAAAGTCGTGCATACAATGTGCTTTATGCGTTTTTAGATAAAAACCCACAGTTTGACAAGACGTGTCTTAATTATTATTCAAGTCTTGACAGCAACAATGATTTTTTATGGTAAATATTAAGGGTATATAAGTGTAGTCAATAAAATCAGTATAAAGGTTCTGATAATATTATCTTTTTTCTCCTTGACAGAAACGTCTATAATATGTAGAATAAAGTTAAGGAGGACTGATATATATGTCAATCGCAAGATTAGGAATGGTAGAGTCTCGCTTTGCCGATATAATTTGGCAAAATGCACCTATGAGCACAAAAGAGCTTATAGCAACCTGTAAAAAAGAGCTTGATTGGGCACGCACAACAACCTATACCGTGCTTAAAAAGCTGTGTGAGCGCGGAATCTTTAAAACCGAGGACAGCACCGTTACCGTGCTTATTGGTAAAGAAGAATTTTACGCAATGCAAAGCGAACAGTTTGTAGATGAAAACTTTAGCGGCTCACTTCCTGCCTTTATTGCCGCCTTTTCTACCCGTAAAAATATTTCTGAAAAAGAAATTGATGAGATTAAAAAAATGATTGAAAATTTTGGGAAGGAACAAAAATAGGTGACCGATTGCTTTTTAAAAATATTTAATATCAGCGTCACCGCAAGTTATCTTGTTGTGGCAGTATTATTGCTGCGACTAATACTTAAAAAAGCGCCTAAGTGGAGCATTTGTTTGCTTTGGGGCATTGTTGCATTGCGCCTTGTAATGCCGTTTTCGTTTGAAAGCAAGCTTAGTCTTGTGCCAAGCGCAAATACCGTTGTGGTTAGCAACACCGCTGATGCTCCGTTTGAAGTGAACACAGGCGTTAGTGCGGTTGATACTGAAATTAACGATATTATAATTGAAAATAAAGACAGCATTAACAATATAAATCAGTCTATAAGCGGCGCTGTTACGTCAAACAATGATAGCGCGCCTGACCTAAACCCCGACACAACCGAAAACCTAAGTAGTCAAAATAGTGTTGAATCTAAAAAAATAAAGGTTTCTATATTTACTGTGTTTGGTCTTGTGTGGCTGTTGGGCATTGCGACAATGCTTATATATAGTGCAATTTCATATGCCATAGTGCGTAAAAAGGTTAAAGTAAGCTTACATTACCGCGATAATATTTATTTTTGTGATAATGTCGACACGTCCTTTATTTTGGGCATCTTTAGACCAAGAATTTATATTCAATCAGATATGACGCAACAAAACACAGATTACGTTATAAAGCACGAATGTGCGCACCTTAAGCGATGCGACCATTTAATTAAACCGTTTGCGTTTTTATTGTTAAGTGTGTATTGGTTTAATCCGCTTGTGTGGGTGTCATATATATTGCTTTGCCGCGATATTGAAAGCGCTTGCGATGAAAGGGTTGTTAAAGATGCCGCAGATATTGACATTAAGGGCTATTCTACCGCACTTTTAAACTGCGGCACAAAACGCCGTGTTATTATAGCCTGTCCCGTAGCTTTTGGTGAGGTTAGCGTTAAATCGCGTATAAGAGCTGTGCTAAAATACAAGCGTCCACCACGATATTTATGCGTTATGGCGGTTGTTTTAAGTGTTGCCGTGTCGGTTTGTTTTTTAACCGATCCTATACAAAAGGTTGACGCTCTTTCAGAGGTTATAGAGTACGAAACTGTGGTTGAATATATTAATCGCACACAAAACGATACTGCCGATAACGGCAATAAACAAAACAATTTGTTTAATAACATTTTATCGGTTTTTAAAGGCGATAATAACAGCAATGCCAATACGAGCAGCACCAACAGTACGATAAGCCAAGGTAATAACAGCAATAATTATGCTGATGTTAATGTTAACGGTTTTGATGATTTATTTAAACCTGACGTTAATATTAGCGATAACAATTATTGGACAAGTGACAACTCGACCAATAACACAACCCAAGGCGCAACAAGTACTGTTGTGCCGCCTAATGATAATTCTTCGCAAAAAGACCAGACAACAAGCGAAGAAACGGTATCTAACCCAAATAAAACGGTAATAAGTTCATCTGTATATGTATATAATTATAATAGTAATGTTAACGCTCAAATACAAGATTGGTTTGTACAAGGCGATAATGTACATATGCTTTTGAATAATACTATTGATAGAACGTATAGTTACGTTATTTTTGATAGTAATATTGGTTCAATAACTTTTGAAAAAGATACGCGTATGAAAAGCGGTGAAATGAATTGCTTTGGTAACGAGATTTGGATTTCATATCCTGAACTAAAAGGTATTGTAATATATGATAAAGAGACTTTTGTCGAAAAAGAAACAATACATTTAGATACCGAGGTATATTCATTTGACATATATAACGATTATTTAATTTATTCGGATTGCGGTCAGTCGGTTAGAGTTTATAGGTATAATCTAAAAAACGGTAAAAAAATGACGTTTTCATACTTAGAGTATCAGAATTCATTTTATAAACCCGATGTTTTAGTGAATGACGAGTATGGACTGGTATATATTTCCGAGTCTTCGGTAGGCGGTTCAGAGCTGTTTTGTTATGACATTGAAACAATGTCACTAAAACAAAAATATTCTCCTCCACTTGGTAGCATAGAAGATTATGGATATCCTAATGGTCAAAGAAAAAGTTTTTTAAACGATGGTTTTCTGTATTGGGGAGCGTTTAAAATTGATCCGTTAAACATTACAAACATCGTATCTTCTTACGGAAAAAACTTGGACGCCACAAAAGAGTACGACGGAATGATTCAGGTTACCGATAGGTATGTTGTTATGGAAAGTGGTATATACGATAAAGTGACTTGTAAACAAGTCTTATTATGGCTTGGAACTAATCAAACTCCGAGATATGCGTCTATGATAACCGAATCGGGAAATATTATTGGTGCCAGTTTAAATGGATTACGCGTTGTTATAGATGGTTTATAAAAACCTAACGGGCAGTATATTATACTGCCCGTTTTTATGACTTTATCTTTTTAATAGCAAATTTTTCAAGTCGTGATACCTGCGCTTGACTTATGCCAATTTCTTCTGACACCTCGGTTTGTGTTTTGCCCTGCATAAAACGTAGGCTTAGGATTGTTTTTTCGCGGTCCGAAAGATTTTTAATTGCCTCTTTTATACAAATTTCGTCAAGCCAATTTTTATCATCATTTTTGTCACCTAATTGGTCTAAAACGTATATTGTGTCGCCCCCGTCCGAAAAAACAGGCTCGTAAAGTGATACAGGATCTACAATGCTTTCAAGCGCTATTACAACGTCCTCGCGCGGCAGACCTAATTCGTTTGCAATTTCGGTAACGGTTGGTTCTTTTTGATTTTTATTTATCAGCGCCTCTTTTACCTGCATGGCGCGGTAGGCGGTATCTTTTATAGAACGGCTAACGCGAATTGAGTTGTTATCACGCAGGTAGCGACGTATTTCACCAATAATCATCGGCACCGCATAGGTAGAAAATTTTACGGGCTGTGTTATATCAAAATTATCTATCGCCTTTATAAGTCCTATACAGCCTACCTGAAACAAATCGTCAGGATTTTCCCCGCGGTTAGCAAAGCGTTGAACCACGCTTAAAACCAATCGCAAATTTCCGTTTATAAGCTGTTCACGCGCAGTTTTACTGCCGTTCTTAACCTCTTTTAGCAATCGCTCCTTGTCTTTTTCTTTCATAACAGGTAATTTTGAAGTATCAACCCCACAAATCTCTACCTTGTTAATATACATTGCATCGGCCCCTTTATCTGTTTCTACAAAAACAGTATTGCCGCATATAATGCTTAAAAAACCTAAAAAATTTTTTTGTTTTCGACAAAAAGTGCTTGTATTTTTATAATTTTTAATATTTAAAAAAAACACTTGATTTTTTGATACAGTTGTGATAATATATTGTGTACTGTGAAAAAATACGGGGAGGTGTCACGATGCCTAATATTAAATCTGCTAAGAAGCGCGTATTGGTTAGCGCAGCTAACGCTGAAAGAAATAAGGCTTGCCGTTCTGCACTTAGAACTTCTATCAAAAAGGCAAATGCCGCTATTGATGCAAAGGCTCCTGAAGCTGCTGAGGCTGTAAAGGTTGCTGTATCTAAAATTGACCAGGCTGCAGGTAAGGGTATTATTCATAAGAACAATGCCGCAAGAAAGAAATCTGCTCTTGTATCAAAGCTTAATGCTAACGCATAAGTTTAAAACTTAAACTATATTATTTTTTGCAAAGAATAATATTGCGCCGATAGATATTGCTATCGGCGCAGTTTTTTTGTATAATATAAATGTATATTTTATAGGGACCGGCATAATTGACGGTCCGTTGGTCAAAGGTAGGTGACAAGTATGAGCGAAAACAACAAGCTTAGCGAACTAAAGCAAAAGGCAAATCGACTGCCTCTTACCCCCGGTGTGTATATTATGAAAGACAAAAACGATGTAATTATATACATCGGTAAGGCAAAGTCTCTTAAAAACCGTGTAACACAGTATTTTGGCGCGGGCAGTGGACATACCGAAAAGGTGCGCAAAATGGTAAGCCTTGTGCACGATTTTGAATATGTGCTTTGTGATAGCGAGTTTGAAGCGCTTATACTTGAAAACTCACTTATAAAGCAAAACCAACCCAAGTATAATATACTGCTTAAGGATGATAAGGGTTATCATTATATTAAAATTACGGGTGATAAATGGCGTAAAATTACCACAAGTATGCAGCTTGATGACCCTCAGGCTGAATATATAGGTCCATATTATTCTTCTGCGGTGGTTAAAGATACCGTAGCCGAGGTGCGCAAAATTTTTAAACTGCCCGATTGTAACCGCAGTTTCGATAAATATTCAAAGCCGTGCCTTAATTTTCATATTGGCCTTTGTGATGCGCCTTGCCGCGCAAATATTTCTGCCGAGCAATATAACGAAACCATTGATTCGGCAATTTCGTTTATTAAAAATAGTGGCGACGATATTGTAAAAATATTAGAGCAAAATATGCTTTGTGCGGCAGAAAAGCTTGATTTTGAATATGCTGCAAAGCTTCGTGACCGTATAAATGCAATAAAGAAGTTAAATGACAGCCAAAAGGTTGTAATGTGCACATACAAAAATCAAGACGTTTTTGCGTCGGCGGTACTTGGTGATATGGCTTGTGTTGCTGTTTTAATTTTTAGAAACAACAAGCTTACCGACAAAAAGCATTTTATAGTTGACGCTTTTACCGACAAAAACGATTTGTACAGTCAGTTTATTACACGCTATTATGAGGAAAATAACATTCCTTCAAGGGTGTTAATCGATAACGATTTTGAATCGCGCCGGCTTTTAGAGCAATGGCTGTGTGAAAGCGCTAACAAAAAGATAGAGATTATTTTGCCGCAACGCGGGGAACAAAAGGACCTTGTTAATATGTGTCGCAATAATGCTGCTGATAATTTGGCGCAAAAGACCGAGCTGCAAGGCCGCGAAATGTCGGCTCTTAATGAGCTTGCGCGGCTTTTGGGATTGCCTGCAGCACCGCGTGTTATAGAGTCTTACGATATTTCTAACACCGCGGGTGACGAAAACGTTGCGGGTATGGTTGTATTTCGCGACGGCAAGCCGTATAAGCCATATTACCGTATGTTTAAGATAAAAGGCTTTGTAGGGCAAGACGATTATCGCTCTATGGCAGAGGTGCTTGACCGCCGCTTTACCGAATACTACAAAGGTGAAAATGAGGGTTTTGCAACACTGCCCGACCTTATATTGCTTGACGGAGGCAAGGGTCAAATTTCGGCGGTAGAGCCAATACTTCAAAAACACAATATCAACGTACCGCTTTTTGGTATGGTAAAGGACTCAAAGCACCGCACACGCGCTATAGCCACAAATGGCGGAGATATTTCTATAAAAGCAAACGAATCGGCATATCGTCTTGTGACAACAATTCAGGATGAAGTTCACCGTTTTGCAATAGGTTACCACAAAAAGCGCAGAAGTAAAAAAATGTTAAACTCAGAGCTTATGGCAATTGACGGTATAGGCGAAGCCAAGGCTGCCGCACTGCTAAAGCATTTTAAAACAATGAAGGCTATAAAGTCAGCAAGTGTAGAAGAGTTGTCTTCGGTAACGGGAATAAATCGCTCCTTGGCGGAAAAAATATACAGTGAATTTAATAATTAGGTGATATTATGAAAATAGCATTTTTTGATACAAAGCCTTATGATAAGCAATCGTTTGAGCAATACGCAAACGACCAACTAAAATTCAAATTTTTTGAAACAAAATTAAATATAGATACCGCTGAGCTTGCCCGCGGTTGTGACGTAGTATGCATATTTGTAAATGATATTGCTTCGGCAGAGGTTTTAGATAAATTATATGACTTAGGTGTAAGGGTCTTGGCACTTCGTTGCGCGGGTTATAACAACGTAGACGTTAAACACGCATTCGGTAAAATCCACGTAGTACACGTGCCTGCTTATTCACCTTATGCGGTGGCAGAGCACGCAATGGCTATGTTGCTTACCTCTATTCGCCGTATACACAAGGCATATATAAGAACAAAAGATTTTAATTTTAGCCTTTCGGGTCTTACCGGATTTGACCTGCACGGCAAAACGGTGGGTGTTATAGGTACGGGTAAAATCGGTCGTGTGTTTATAGATATTTGTCGTGGCTTTGGTATGAAGGTGTTGGCATACGATAAATTTCCGTCCAAAGATGCGCCTTGCGAATATGTAGAGCTTGACCGCCTTTTTCATGATAGTGATATTATATCATTACATTGTCCGCTAACGGCTGAAACACACCATATAATAGATGAAAAATCTATCAGTAAAATGAAAAAAGGCGTGGTTATACTTAATACCTCGCGTGGTGCGCTAATTGATGCCGATTCTTTGCTTGACGGTATAAAGTCGCGCCACATAGGCGCCGCTTGCCTTGATGTGTATGAAGAAGAATCCGACATTTTCTTTGAGGACTTTTCGGGGCATATAGTAGATGACGATACTTTGGCCAGGCTTATTTCGATGCCTAACGTTATTGTAACCTCACATCAAGCATTTTTAACCGAAGAGGCACTCGGCAACATTGCTGAAACAACTATAAATAACATAAATGACATAATCAAAAACGGTTGTAGCCAAAACGAGCTTTGCTATCATTGTGGCAATACTGCTAATTGCAAAGCGCAAAGGCTTGGTAAGTGTTTTTAAAATTAAAGCTCTGTGCATATTATGCATAGAGCTTTGCATATTTATTCAAAACCCTTGACAACAAGAGTTTACTTATATATAATATTAAAATATTACGTAAAAAGAGGTGCCGATATGGCAAAAATGTGGACAGGCGTTACCGACGGTGTTACCGACAGTATAGCCGATGATTTT
>JAZSKN010000031.1:0-23521 GCA_045534895.1 Acutalibacteraceae bacterium | reverse complement strand
AAATTATATAAAAAGATATATAATATATAATGTATTGTTATAATTTCTTTTCAAATAATAAGTTTGGAGGGAAATTATATGAAAAACGATAAAAATAATACAAAAAATGAACAAATCGAAAGCATTAAAGAGTTTGGTTCTGCCGGTACACTTAACGGCAAGCACAAAATATTTTGCCTTACAATTATCGGCGAAATCGAGGGGCATAATATTTTGCCCGAAAACAGCAAAACCACCAAATACGAGCACATCATTCCACAGCTTGTGGCAATTCAACAAGACCCTGATATAGACGGTGTGCTTATTGTTCTTAACACAATAGGTGGCGATGTTGAGGCAGGTCTTGCCTTGGCCGAGTTAATTTCAGGTATGACAAAGCCTACCGTAAGCTATGTATTGGGCGGCGGACATTCAATTGGTGTGCCGCTTGCAGTATCGGCAAAACGTTCGTTTATAGCGCCAAGCGCTACTATGACTATACACCCTGTCCGTACCAGCGGTCTTATTATAGGCGTACAGCAAAGTATGAATCATTTTGCCCGTATGCAAGACCGCATCACTGATTTTGTGGTTAAAAATTCTAACATAACGTGTGAAAAATTCACAAGTCTTATGATGAACACAACCGAGCTTGTAACCGACATCGGTACAACGCTTTCGGGCGAAAAAGCAGTTAAGGTAGGTCTTATTGATTCATTGGGCTCTTTAAGCGAAGTTTTAGAATGCTTATACAAAATGATAGAAAGCAATTAACGGCGCTTATGCGCCTTACATATTTTATTTTTTGAGGTGTTACATAAATGGCAACAAAACGTAGGGGACAAACCTCTTCAAAAAGCAAGGCACAAGCAGTAAATAAGGCAACGCGCCAACTACATTCGGTTATTTGGTTTGCAGTTGCAATATTTTTAATGTTTGTAGTATTTATCAAGGGCGAACATATTTGGACCGTATTACACGAATTTATGTTTAGAATTTTTGGTATTACGGCATATTTTTATCCGTTTTTGCTAGGCGCTATCGCAATAATATTTGCTACCGACAAGTTGTCTTCGAACATTAATGCCAAAATTATAGAATCGGTTATTTTGGTGGCATTTATTGGTTCTTTTATAGACGTTTGCACCACCAAAGCAGATATGTTTATGGGCGCAGAATTTGGTAAAAACCTTGCTGAAGCCTGGGCAACAACAAAACCTGCAGGCGGCGGACTGTTAGGCACGCTTTTAGGTTTTCCGATTGGTCTTGCCTTTGGTAAAACAGGCGCAATAATCACACTTATTTTGCTTATATTCGTATTTTTGATGATAATTACCGGCACGCACCTTGTTGCTCTGTTTAAAGCACTCGCAAAACCTGCTAAGGTTGTAAGCGAACAAGCCGCAGGAGCTTTTGCAGAACGCGCATTACGCGAAGCCGAAAAAAACAACGACAAGCCCAAAAAGGAACTTAAGGTTATAAAAGGCTTTGATGTTGACATTGATGTTGACGAACCCGAAAAGAAACCCAAACGCAAGCCCGATCTTCAAGAAATGGGTCAAAAGCTTGTAAGCACATATAATGACGAGGAAATTCCCTCTCCAACCGACGAGGACGAATATGTTCCGGTTGATGATACCGCCGATATTGACGACGCTATCACCGCCGCACGTGAAGAAAGCGAAAAAAATGAGCCCGAACGCATAACGGTCGATTTTCAAAAAGAGACCGACGCAGTTACAAATGAGATTTCAGAATCGTCCGATGATATGCCCATATACAAGTTCCCTCCCCTTTCGTTGCTTGACAGCATAAGCAGTACCGACAGCAAAACCGTTGCAGCCGAGCTTGAAAGCACCGCACAGCGACTTGTAGACACCTTAAAAAGCTTTGGCGTTGAAACTCAAGTTATTAATGTTAGCCGCGGACCTACAGTTACACGATATGAACTACAACCAAAAGCGGGCGTAAAAATCAGTAAAATTACCAGCCTTGCCGACGATATCGCGCTCAACCTTGCGACTGCAGGTGTTCGAATCGAAGCACCTATTCCAAACAAAGCTGCCGTAGGTATTGAGGTACCAAACCGCGCAAGTGCTACGGTGGGTATTCGTGAGGTTATCGAATCAAGCACCTTCTCAGCATCCAAAAGCAAGCTTACTGTATCTATGGGCAAAGACATTGGCGGCAATACAATTGTTGCCGATATTGCAAAAATGCCCCACGGTCTTATCGCGGGTGCTACAGGTAGCGGTAAATCGGTATGTATTAACTCGTTTATTATAAGTCTTTTATATAAGGCTTCGCCCGATGACGTTAAGCTTCTTATGGTTGACCCAAAGGTTGTAGAACTTGGAATTTACAACGGCATACCACACCTTATTGTTCCCGTTATTACCGAACCGCGTAAGGCCGCAGGCGCTTTAGGTTGGGCAGTTAATGAAATGGAACAGCGTTATAAAATGTTTGCCGACCGCGATGTTCGTAACATAGAGGGCTACAACAAATTTGTAGAATCACTTGTCGATGAACCTGAGGTTAAAAAAATGCCTCGCATAGTTATTATTATTGACGAGCTTGCCGATTTAATGATGACCGCGCCCAAAGAGGTTGAAGACTCGATTAATCGTATTGCGGCAAAGGCGCGTGCGGCGGGTATTCATTTGCTTATCGCAACACAGCGTCCATCGGTTAACGTTGTAACAGGTGTAATTAAAGCCAACATTCCAACACGTATCGCCTTTGCGGTATCTTCGCATATTGACAGCGGCACAATTCTTGACTGTGCCGGCGCCGAAAAACTACTTGGTCGCGGCGATATGCTCTTCCGACCTGTAGGTGCTAACAAGCCCAACCGTATACAAGGTTGCTTTGTAAGCGATGAAGAGGTTGAGCGCGTTGTAGAATTTGTAAAAAGCGGCGGTAAAGCTAATTATGATGACAACATTATGATCGAAATCGAGCGACAAGCCGCTATCGAAAAGCAACAGCGCACAGGTGTACCTGAAGAGGCGGCCGATGCTGACGACCCTGTGCTTGAAGATGCCATTAAGGTTGTTGTCGAGCTTGGTCAGGCATCTACATCTCTACTTCAAAGGAAGCTAAAGCTTGGCTATGCGCGTGCCGCGCGTATAATTGACCAAATGGAAGAACGCGGAATTATAGGCGGTTACGAGGGCGCAAAACCCCGTCAAGTACTTATAACGCACGATCAGCTTATGGAAATGCAAGCCGGACGCGATGAATAACAGATTAAGACTCTACTTTAAATTAAAGTAGAGTCTTATATTTTTTGGGGCATAATATTTACGGTGATTTTTATGAATATCAGAACCGACCTTATCAGCGAAATAAATATCAATAATAATGGTGTTGAAGCCTTTGAAGAAAAAATAAAAGATATTACTTTTTCTACCGTAAAGGTAATCAGCAAAAATACCGCAAACATCTTAGGTAAGCCACAAGGAATTTATTGCACTATATCATTTCCCCGCCTGGATTTTGTATGTGATACTGAAACTATAATAAGCTTAACGGTTAAGGCGCTAAAACACGTAACAAGCAAAAATATAAATCAAGCACTTGTGGTAGGTCTTGGTAATATAGATATAACCCCCGACGCTTTAGGCCCATTTGTTGTCGACCGTGTACTTGCAACCCGCCACTTAAGCGACAAGCTTAAGCAAGATTTGGGACTTGATGGTTTAAAAAGTGTTTGTTGCATTACGCCAAACGTTTTGGGCAAAACAGGTATCGAAAGTCTCGACCTAATTACCGCTGCAAAAGAAAAAATTAATCCCGATATCATAATCGCAGTAGATGCCCTTGCCTGCCGTGACCCCGAGCGACTTTGTCGCACAATACAAATTGCCGATAGTGGAATTTGCGCAGGGTCGGGTGTAAACAATGCGCGAAAACCACTAAATCTCGCCACGTTGGGCATACCCGTTATTGCGGTGGGAGTACCCACCGTAATAGACGCAAACAGTTTTTTAAATTCAGATGAAAATATGATGGTAACACCAAAAGAAATTGACCTACTTGTAGAAAAAGCAGCAGACATTATCTCTCGCGCAATAAACATATTTTTACAACCCGAACTCGATGTAGACATAATAGAAAGTCTGACATAAAAACACCTGTGTAAGCATAAATTTATTTATGGATGGTGATTAATCATGAGCAATCGTGGTGCTATAATACGATTTTGCGCATCGGCGCTGGCAGTCACGCTGTTTTTAACATATATAAGCGTAAAAGCATTAGGCTATTCCTCAAACGATATTGTTATACAAACTATGGCACCTGTGTTTACAGAAAGCAGTACAGCGTATGATTACGAAGACTCAAACAATCAACCCGCACAAAATTTAACGGTTAGCAGCACCTCAAGCGGAAGCAACAAAACCTCTACATCTTCTATGTCGGTTTCGGCAAGCGGCACAGCCGTAGGAAAGGTAATAGAAAAATTTATATCCCCCTACACAGCAAACACTTCTTATAAAAACGTTTATCTTAAAAATAACACAAACCTTGATATAAATCTTAAAGATTTTGTCGATGCCAATTTAAACCTTAATATAGAAAAAAACAGTGAGCCGCAAGTGCTTATACTTCACACCCACGCAACCGAAAGTTATTTATTGCACAACGAAAACTATTACACCAACAACGATACCGCGCGTAATACCGACAACGCATATAATATGATTGCATTGGGTAAAATAATTACCGATAGATTAAACGCCGCAGGTATTGTAACCCTGCACGACACAACCCAACACGATAATCCGTCATATAACGAAAGCTACAGCCGCGCCGCTGACACAATTTGCAGTTATATAAAAAAACACCCAAGCATTAAAATTGTAATAGACCTACACCGCGATGCCCTTGCCGCAAACGATACCGACAAGGTAAAGGTAACCACCGAAATAAACGGCAAAAAAGCCGCGCAAATAATGCTTGTTATGGGCTCGCAAAGCGGCAGTGTAAAAAACTTTCCAAACTGGAGAGAAAACTTAAAGCTCGCTACAAAATTACAGCAAACCATAGAGGTTATGTACCCAAGCCTTGCGCGGTCAATACATTTTATGTCAAAAAACTACAACCAAAGTCTTACAACAGGCTCACTGCTTATAGAAATAGGCACAGACGGCAACACCCTCACAGAAGCCAAATACTCGGCGCAGTTGCTGTCTGATTCGTTAATAAAACTATTAAATACGTTATAAAAAGGATTATTAAAATGAAGCGAAATACTAAAACATATTTTAGAACGCTGTATATAACGCTTGTAATTTTGCTATGCTTAAGTCTTGGCTGGATAGGCGTTTCAACCGCATATGAAAATATTGTTCGTGTTGCATATGGCGAGTATAAAAAGGCAATCGAAATAAACGAAGACACTATAAGAATACTTGATTTTGTAATAAAATAAGTTCCTGCTTCATTAAAAAGCAGGAACTTTTAAATTTTATAATAGATTTACTCCCAAGAGAGTGGTTCTTCTTCATCGTCATCGGGTACTTCAAGACCCAAGTTGCGACGCTTTTCTATATCGGCATCGGGATGCTCGGCATAATACGGGTCGATAATAAGCTTTTTAATACTACCAAACGTAAAGAACTGTACAAGTAAAAATTTAAAGGCAGGTAGTGTTATCATTGCTATTAATAACTCGCTTAATATAACCGACCAATACGGAAATAGCATACCAATAACAACATATACCCCGTGAACCAAAAGCAAACATATACCGCAAAGAAGATTTTTCCACAAATTAGCGAACACAAACTTAAAGCTGTTTTTATAAAGCATTTTAATACTAAAATCAAAGGTTATCATAAGCGTATAAATATAAAACTTCATAATAGAAAAAACTATCGCGATAACCATACATACAGCAAAACCCGCCAAGTTAAAAAAGCTTTTTGTTTCGGGATTTAAATATGAATTAAAATAAACGTATATCGACCAACCTAAAATTGCTGTGATAATCAAGTTTATAATACCTACCGCAAGAGATTGCTTCCAGTTTTTTCTTATTGTGTCAAAATAATCGCTAATACCAAACGAATGCTTATCACGTGCTATATTACGCGTAATGTTGGTAATGCCGGCTCTTGCCATTCCGCCCGTAATAATCGGTAATGAAAGGCACGTATGAATAACGTTTATAAGTATAAAGCGCCAAAAATTGCGAAAATAGGTTTCAAAAAATACAAAGAAAGTCTTCTTTTTAGGGGCATCTTTTCTTATACCGGGACCTTCCCTGGTAAAATCTAAAAATCCAAAAAAACCTGCCATATTATTTTACCCCTTTTTATAAACAATTTTTTCTGCAATATTAATTCCTTTAAAGCCTAATATGTATGACACGCCCGAAATTACAGGAACCACAAACTGTATTAAAGCAAGTAATATTAACTGCATAATTCCCATTTCTGAAACGGTTTGTACACCCTTTGAAATAAGTATTATAAAAGAATAAAAATGTCCGCTTAAAAACGCATACCACACGGTTTTAAACGACGGCGCCATACCGTATGCCATAATTATTACAAGAAGCGTCAACACAAAAAACGGTATATTACCAATAAGACCAATTTTAAAGCCTTTAAATAAATCGCTGCTCATATGACCTGTTTTAACCATATTAGAATCCTTAAAGCCTTGCTTATAAGGCGCGTTGCTCGCAAACGCTATCACCATAATTGAGGCAAAAATTTGCGTTAGCACCAAAAAAACCGCCTTGCCCGTACCCTCAAGTGTAGAACGTAATTTTACAACGGATACAAACTTACCGCTATCTTCATATTCTTTTCTCTTGGTATCGGTGCCATCGTCTTTGCCGTCGGCATCTTCATCGGTATATTTGTATTCGTATTCAGCTATCGGTGTCGTAGACTCCTTTGTTTCATAAACATATGCCTTATAGCCCGTTTCTACCGTAAAAACTGCCGAGCATATAACGTTTATTGAAATACACAAGAATATGCTCATAACCGCGGCAACAATTAGCGAACCGCTTAATTTAATTCCGTTTTTAAAAGTATTCATTTAATATTCCTCACGTTAAATAAATATTACTTTTAATATAATACCTTATAAAAAATAAAAAAGCAAGAAACTATTATTTGTTTCTCGCTTTTTTTACAATATATTCATAAAAATATTGCAAGCATAACCGCCGTTAAAACCAAAAGTCCTCCCGAAGCGGCAATGATTATACGGCGTCTTATAAGCCTTTTATGCCGAATTGTTTTATGCTTTGCGGTTATATCATCAAACTGAAAAGTAAACCTTTGCATCGCGCGCTGTAAATGCTTTGTGCTTAAATTACTGCAAGACGGATTAACGTAAAATACTATTCTGTCAAACACCTTACTGCCTGTATTGTTAACCTCTATAATTGTTTTATTTACACCTTTAACCATTAATTTTTTCCACCTTTTTTAATGCTAAAAATATTTTTAACAGAAAACAATAATTGTATTCAGGTTAACATAAAAATGTTAATAACTTGGTGGATAAGTTGGAAAACCCCTTGTTTTAGTGGGGATAAGTTATTCACATTGGTTACTTTTGGCAATTATTTTGTTGCATTATGTAAATTAAATTTTGCCCGACAAAAACGATACTGCACGTTCGACCGAATCGGCCGAATTTCCCCAATCGCCTTTGCCTGCATTTCGGTAATCATACATAGAGCAATATTTATTTAAATCGTCACCTAAATCTTTAACGTAAGCGGCCGTAATGCGCGTTAAATTTTGCTTAAACTCATCAATATATTTAGGCATCTTCTTTTTATCAGCACCAACCATAAGCTGTTCAAAATGATGCATACAAAACTGTGGCTGATTATTAAAAAGTTCTCTAAAATCGCGTTCTTTTTCATAGCAACGGTAAATGGTTTCTATCATTCGTTCCATACCCCAGTTTACCTTTTCGCAAATAAAACAACTGTCTATTACGCGGCGCACGTTGCTTGCTTTTTTATCTGCCGAATTAAACATCTTTTTTTCAAATATTTGACTGCTTATCTCTTTTACGTGCGTTTCAAGTATAAGCGCCAACTGCAGTCTGCCGCGGTTTGCCATCATTTTTTCAAAATGCTCAGGGCAAAAGCCTACCCTGTTTGTCTCTATTCTAACATCGGGCTCCATCATAGCGTCGCCCAAAATATACGTAACAAGATGATCCTCCACAGTTTTTCTCATTCTGCAAATGGGGCACCCGTCACTTTCTTCAAAAACCTCCGAGACAGGTATGGTGCAAATATCATCACGCATAAAATCCCTTCCTTTACTTCAATTTCTTATAGACATTATATCACAAAGTATATATAATTGTAAATAAGAGGTGCAGTATGAACGACATAATTTTTGAAAAAGATAAAATATATATTAAAAATACAAGCTGCTTTGACCTTGCACAAACCCTTGATTGTGGTCAATGCTTTCGTTGGTCGCAAAACACCAGCGGCGTATGGAGCGGTATTGCCTATGGCAAACACATTGCCCTTTACCAAAAGGACGGCAACATAATAATTGAAGGCGCCAACCAAAACGATTTTGAAAACGTCTGGCACCACTATTTTGACCTTGAGCGTGACTACAGCAAAATTATAGATTACGTATCACAAAACAACACCGTTGCCAAGGCCGCCCAATTTAGCGGCGGAATACGCCTGCTTAACCAAGAACCGTGGGAGGCATTATGTTCCTTTATTATTTCACAAAACAACAATATACCGCGCATTAAAGGCATTGTAGAGCGTTTGTGTGAAAACTTTGGCACCAAAATAAACGGTGGCTACACTTTTCCATCAGCCGAGGTTATTGCCCAACTTACATTAGACGACCTTGCCATAATACGCTCGGGCTTTCGTGCAAAGTACATACTTGACGCCGCTAAAAAAGTAGCACACGGCGAAATTAACCTCGAAGCGCTAAAAGCGGTCGACTACGACACTGCGCGTGAAATAATTATGAGCATTAAGGGCGTAGGCCCCAAGGTTGCCGACTGCGTTTTGCTATATGGACTTGGCCACAAAAACGCCTTTCCGCGCGACGTGTGGATAAACCGCGCGCTCGACCAACTTTTTGACGGCAATATACCCGACAGCGTCGGCGAATACGGCGGTATAGTGCAACAATATATTTTTCATTATATAAGGAATAATTAAAAAATTAAGGCGAGGAAAAATTCCTCGCCTTAAAATATTTATGCCATACACGCCTCCCTTGTAAAGGGAGGGGAACCACCTTTGGTGGTGGAGGGATTTATCGGTGTATTGATTTTATAACCTCACTTTCAATAAACTCACAAACCCCACGAAAATTATTGTTAACTTCATTGTTGGGTATCCTTATAACCCTTAACCCTTGACCTTCAAGGTATTTAGTACGTTCCATATCTTTAGACATACCAATTTTGTCATAATGCTGCGAACCGTCAAATTCAATAACAAGACTTGCTTTTGCACAGTAAAAATCAACAATATAATTACCAATAATCTTTTGCCTTATAAATCTAACGGAATATCCTCTTAAAAAATCATACCATAAATGGCGTTCTTCTTTTGTCATATTTTTACGTAATACTCTTCCAATACTAACTAACGATTTATTATGATTGTATTTCATTTTAATCCCTCCGTCAAAACTACGTTTTGCCACCTCCCTTTACAAAGGAGGCTTGTTTATCCGGTTAATTATTCCGTTTTGTTTTTAAATTTTTATAAACTTTTTAAATTATACAATTAACAATACCATCATATAAACTTTTATTAGTATATCACAAAATATTTTACTGGAATTTTTTGTAGTTAAAACTTATTATTTTCTTAAAAAAATTATATGCATGTTTACGCTTATTCTTTTTAAAAATTAAACAATACCATCGGTATATCCAACAAGCAACAATAGGCAACCGTTTTTGAGCGCAAACGCTATATGCAGAGTAAATATTTTCTTTAGACGGAAACAGCAATTTAAAAATCTTTTTAAGTTTAAACGCTTTTTTATTATGCTCATATGCATTTAACATACTTATATTTGCATTGCCGTGAGTTTGAGACATAAAGATTTTGTTTTTTTCAAAAGCAAAATCACATTCTTTGCCGTTTGGGTCAAACCATTGCCCAGCTATTGCCGATAAAACCTCATAATCTTTTTTACAGCCTAACTCTTTTAAAAGCTCAAGCACCGCCGTTTTATCAAGCTTGGGTAGTATTTTTTCGTTAAGATAGTAAACATCAATTATTCTTCTAATACCGGCGCCTTTACCGCGATAGTGCTTGATACAATGTAAAATATTGTAAACAAAAACATCTTCTATAGATGCCGTATAACTAAAATCATTATTTATTTGGGTGGCATTTTTAAATGGATTTGTTATCTTGCCGTAAAACTCAGTATTAGAATCAAAAAAATCGGTATGTATTTCTACCGCAATTTTAGGATTTGCATAGGCAGATAAATCATTGCTATAACACTCTGTTGTATAGCCTAATTCTTTAAGCACCTTTTCGGTCTTTAAAAGATTTTGCCTATCTACAACAAAATCAATATCGCTCATATTTCGCCAAAAAGCATAGGGATAAAGCTTTTTAATTACAGTTCCTTGTAATTCTGTGTTGCGTATATGGTTTTTGTTTAGCTCGCAAACAATTGCATCTCGCGCAGTCTGTTGGTTTATATTTCTTTGTATCGAAAAAACGTATTGCGTCTTCCATTTTTTATAAAGCTCTTTGTCAACGTTGTTTTGCATTTTTTCGATTGCAACAAACGAAATATTAGCCACCTCGTGCATTTTAGCAAGCTGAAAAACCTTTTCAAGCGATATGTTTTCACAATTGGTAATGGGTTGCAAATTGTGTATAGCGCTGTAAATTAAATGCAAAAGATACTCATATTCATCATTAAACATTTTAGCTTATTCCTCTACAAGTATGCCGGCATCAATCATTTTTTTACACATCTTATCTACCGATTTAAGTGCCTCGTCGTAGCTTATATCATATTTTTCGGTTAGCATTTCGGCGCATTGTGTGGGCGAATACCCTTTTTCTATGCATTTCCATATTATAGCCGCCGTATCATTTAATTCTACAAATCCGCAAAAGCCGTTTTTATCATTTGTGCGCACGCATATTGTTTTTTCGCCAATTTGCTGTATAACAAAGCCTTCTTGTATTTTCATTTTTAAATCTCCCATTAAACAACATATAAGGGTTACCAAATAAATGGTAACCCTTATTTTCTACATTAACTCCACCAATCGTCAGGCAAGGTTATACCTTCACTGGTGCGTATAATATCTTCGTCACTTACGGGGGTAATATTAATTTCGGGTTCATTAAATGTTTTCTTTTCCATTTTTTTGTCTCCTTAATTTACATAGTTATATGCCGCATTTCCGTATTTCATCATAGCAACAAGCAAATCGCTTAAGTTGGCATCACTGCCGCCAACCTTTGCATATGCGTATGATTCTATGCTGTAACGCAGGGTATTACTTACAGCCTCTTCACCGTTATATACCGTTAAATAAACCGTTTCGCTCATTTGTGAAGCGTTAAGATTATTAAAGTATACGTAATACAGGTTTTCACCCATCGATTTAAAGCTACTTGCCCTTACGGTATAGGTCTTGTTGTCGGTTGTCATCTTAACCGTTAAATTCTCAATATTATCGGTCTGAATAATAAATCGCATTGTTACCGAATCATCAAGAACAAGTCCGCCGCCACGCCACAAAACACTTGGGTTTTCTATTGTTTCAAAATCAAGCTTTTGTACCGTTTTAAGCGTTGGTGTACTACTTGTACCCCAAGCCTTTTGTGTGTCGGTAAGGCTTGCGTTTGCAAGATTGTCGGTATTATAACCCGTATATGTTTGTGACTGCGCGCCGTAGTTAAGCAAATCTACAAGCAATGTTCTAAACTCAGCATACTTGTTATCGGCACATTTGTCAAGCATATTGTAACAATATGTCGCTACGCTGTAGTTAACCTGTGTTGACTCGAACTCAACGCCATCCTTTGTTCCGTAAAGGGTTGCATATATTGTTTGGTTAAGTTGGTTTGGAGCAATATTGTCAAACGTAAATACATAATATTCTCCGCTTACGGTATAGTTTTTAATTGTATATACTTTATCTCCAAAGTTAAATTTAGCATATAAATTGCTGTAATCGGCTACCGCATCCTTGCTTACCTTGTAGTTAACCGATATATTATCTGTTAGTGTAAGGCTTGCGCCCGCAAACTTAAAGTTTTGGTCAGGCTGGGTTTCGCCTAATGTTTCATCAACCAAAACATATACGCTAAAGTGGTTTACCATAGCATATGCTTTACCGTCTTTAACGGTAGTTTCAAGTCGCTCGTAAACACCATTTTCGGTATCTACATAGTAAATAGCAACATCACTACCAAAATCTTCCGGTATAACAAAACTGATTTGCGCATTTTTGCCTTCATTAAGCGGTTTGCTTGGGGTAATATCATACGCTATAAACTTTTTACTAATTTCATTTATAACGTCTTTTACTTGCTCAAATTGTTCGTGAGCCGCGCTTATATAATCAAATATTATTTCGGTACCTACAACAAACGCACCCTCGCCCGCACTTACGTTAATATTTTCATCACTATCTGTAGCATTAGCTGTAAATATACTATAACCGCAGTCACAACTTGATGTTGTACCGCTTTCGGTTACAGTTTCAGTAATTACGTGAGCTGTTTCAATTGATTTAACACCACAAGTAGAGCATTCATTCCAGTGATTAGTACTATTGTACTTTGTTTGATTTGTATGCCCGTGTGCTGTAGTGGTAACTGTTTGTGTTTGATGACATTCAGTGCATCTTTGGGTTACTACTCTATCAGTAGTACAATCTCCTTCGGTTACTATCTTATAATCCTGCCAATCATGTCCGGAACAATCTAAAAATATTACACATTCTGGAGTTAACTCGTGTCCCCACTCACAAAAACCTATATCAATTTTATTCCATTCTTCTGCTGTGCCTTCATAATAAAAAGTCGTTACACCACTTCTATTAAAAGCGTCATCACCAATACGGGTTACACTTTTGGGTATGATAATTTCATCAAGATCCCAGTTAAAATAGAAAGCATAATCATCTATATAAGTAATTGTGTCGGGTAATATTATTTCCTGAATTCCGCTTTCTTCAAACGTATAACTACCTATTCCGATAATAGTTCTTCCAAACATTTTCTCTGGTATTACTACAGTACCTCCATAACCATAAAATGTACTCGTTTCATAACCACCATCAACTTCACACAAATGAAAACTATGTCCAAACTCAAGTTTATCACATTGAAAAAACGCATTCAACCCAACATAACCAGGATTTTCAATAAAGTATTTAGGAATATTTATATTCTCTAAGTTAAAGCATCTATAGAACGCTTCTTTACCAATATATTCAATATTTTCTGGTAAAGTTACGCTAATCAAATTACCACACTCGCTAAATGTCTCATTAGGTATGCGCTTAATGCTGTCAGGTATGGTTATTTCCGTAAGTGCACTATCAAGATAAAATGCACCCTCGCCCAAATATGTTAAATTAGAAGGGAGTTTTTTCCCCGAAAAATCAGTATATGCAAATGAAAAATCGCCAATATATGTAACACCTTCCGGCAAAGATATATCAGAAAGAACAAGACAACGATAAAAAGCTTTTGCTCCAATTTTTTTTATATTACTCGACAATTTAACACTCTTAAGCTTTTTACAGTCACTAAAAGCACTATCTCCTATAAATGTAACATTGTTTGGAATATCAATACTTAAAAGATTTTCACAATAATAAAAAGTCCTGGCGTTAATTGAACTAATATTTTTGGATAATTTTACACTTGAAAGATTACTACATCCTGAAAACGCAGATTCTCCTATACTTGTAACACTATCTGGAATTATTAGATTTTTTAATTTAACACAATTATAAAACGCATTATTATCTATACTAATAACGCTGTCAGGTATTATAATGCTTTCCAAACTAGTACAATCGGAAAACATACCAACACTTATACTAGTTATATTATTACCAAGTTGAACATTACTTAGTTTAGTACATCCATTAAAAATTCTAGCCTCTATGCTTGTAACACTATTAGGAATTGTTATTTTTGTTAGGCTAATACAATCTTCAAAAGCTCGCTCTCCTATACTTGTAACACTATCTGGGATTGTTACACTCAATAAGTTTTTACACTCGTGAAAAGTATAGCTACCAATATAAGAAACACCTTTTGGTATAACAACACTTTCTAAACTGTGACAACACGAAAACGCACTACCACCTATAAAAGTTACCGTATTGGGAATAGAAATATTTTTTATATATTGACAATTGTAAAAAGCATAATATGATATTTCTTCACACATCGACGTTAATACAACAGTTTTTAAAGAAGAAGGAACATAATCTGCATTATAATGAAAAGAATTAGAACCAAATATATGACCGATATATTTATTTTCGGTTTTACTTTTTCCAACAAACGGTAATGTTATACTTGATAGTTTATTGCAACCATTAAAAGCAGCATAACCAATACTTTTAACCGAATTTGGCACAACAACTTTGCTAAAGGTAGTACACCCATTAAAAGCGTGTTCACCGATACTTGTAACACTATTTGGAATAGTAACGTTATTTAATTTTGTACAATGATAAAATGCTGCGGTTCCTATTGAAGTAATTGTAGTTGGAATGGTTATGCTTGTAATTTTATTACAATTATAAAACGCCGAATCTCCAATACCAACAACTTTACCATCACTAACACTTGATGGAATTGTTACATTACCACCACTACCACAATAACCGGTTATAGTGTAATTGTTATTTACTCTATCCGCATAAAACGGCAATATAGTAATACTGCAAGTTGCTGTAACACCATCGACTTTACCATATATAGTAACTGTACCCGGCGATTTTGGTGTTATTTTACCCGAAGAATCGACCGTTGCAATTGATGTGTTGCCGGAAGAGTATGTTATGGTTTTATTTGTAGCATTGTAGGGATATACATTTACAGGGTTAATTAGTATATAGTTACTAAACATTGTAAATTTGCTTGCGGCAAAACTTGCCGATGTTACATTAACAGTATTATTTGTTTCATTATCGCCTTCAATAACTACATCATCATAAAAACTCGCAACATACCGCTCAAGTTGATATGTATACTCTGCCCATCTATCTAGTACATCGAAATGATTTGTAAAACTATCTTTGTTTGTTATAAATGAAAACATATCTAAAAGACCGGCCATAAAATTATTTTCGCCAAATGCCATTCTATTATAACTCATAATAATCTGAAAAATTTCATCCGTATTCGAGTTATAGCTTCGTCTATTTGACAAATAACAATTAAAATAACCATATCTACCAGCGTATTCACTATTATAAACCGAACAAAAAGCACTGGTAGCAGCAAATAAATAATTAACAAATTCCTCTGCCTTTGTTACTCTATCATAAGCAGAAGAAATCCCATCTAAAATAGGCGGTAATTCAATTCCCAACTCTGTTAAATCTTTTAAATCACTTAACGTATCTTCAAAAGCATCTAAAAATATCATTAACCGATAATTCATTTTTTCACTTTTTTCTACATCGGTTAATCCAACTAACACAGAATCTGGAACATTTTTAGATAGATACTTAATTATTAAATTGTTGTAATATTTTTTGTTTGCGTCAGCTTGATTTGCCATTCGCTCAGAAGATTGCATAATTTCTATAAGAAGCGAGTTAACTCTTTCAAAATGGTCACTTTCATTATACTTACCCGTAATAATTTTATACGCATCGCTATCTTTTATTTCTTGTTCTGTAAGTCTACCATTGTTAGTAATAAATCCAATAAAAGCCATTGCGTTTTCGCTATCCATAGTAGGACAAGTAACAGCCGCTTCTGCCTTAAACTCAAACGCGCCGAGTGGCACTGCGGCTACTATAATTACAAGCGCCAACAAAACAGATAATACCTTTTTCACAAAAATTCCCCCAAAACAAAAAAGTGCGCAGTAAAAACCACGCACCGAAAAATACATAGCTCTTACTGTCGTCAAACAACAATTCAAACATAATCATATCAAGTATAAGTATGCAAAATAGAGCATTTGTATTTTTACCAATATAAAAACACAAACACTTGATAAGACTATATTAAATTTGAATTAAAATTTGGCAATGTACATTATAACATAATTAGCCAAAAAAGGCAATAAATAAATGCACCCACCGTATTTGATGGATGCATTTGTCTTTATTTAATTTTATTTAGCATAGTCAACAGCGCGGCTTTCGCGTATAATGTTAACCTTAACCTGACCGGGATATTCAAGCTCGTTTTCGATTTTTTGAACAATATCGTGAGCCATAATAACCATCTGGTCATCATTTACAGCCTCAGGCTTAACAATAATACGAACCTCACGGCCTGCCTGAATAGCATAAGAATCTTCGACACCGTTAAAGGACTTGGCGATTTCCTCTAACTTTTCAAGACGCTTGATGTAGCTTTCAATATTTTCACGTCTTGCACCCGGACGTGCGGCGCTGATAGCGTCAGCCGCCTGAACAATGCAAGCAATAACTGTTTTAGCCTCTACGTCGCCGTGGTGAGCGTGAATTGCGTGAACAACGGTTTCGTTTTCACGGTATTTTTTAGCGGCCTCAACACCAAGCTGAATATGTGAGCCCTCTTGCTCGCGGTCGATTGCCTTACCAATATCGTGGAGCAAGCCTGCACGCTTTGCAAGTGATACGTCAACACCAAGCTCGGCGGCAATAAGACCCGAAAGGTAGCATACCTCAAGTGAGTGATTAAGCACGTTTTGACCGTAGCTTGTACGGAAATGCAAACGTCCAAGCAGCTTGATAAGCTCGGGGTGTAAATTATGCACGCCGCTATCTACCATAGCGCGATCGCCCTGTTGCTTAATAATTGCCTCAACCTCGGCAGTAGCCTTAGCAACGGTTTCTTCAATTCTTGCGGGATGTATACGTCCGTCAACAATAAGCTTTTCAAGTGTTACGCGCGCAATTTCGCGGCGAATAGGCTCAAAGCTTGATACTGTGATTGCTTCGGGAGTATCGTCAATAATAAGGTCAACGCCTGTTGCGTTTTCAATAGCGCGGATATTTCTACCCTCACGGCCAATAATACGGCCCTTCATTTCGTCGTTTGGAAGCGGCACTACAGAAACCGTAATTTCTGATGAATGGTCAGCCGCACAACGCTGAATAGCGTGAGCAATAACCTCGCGAGCCAATTTGTCAGACTCTTCACGGGTTTGCTGTTCGTATTCCATAATCTTTACTGCCTTTTCGTGAGAAAGCTCACCCTCAAGCATTTGTAAAAGATTAGCCTTTGCCTGCTCTTTAGAAAGACCTGAAATTTTTTCAAGCATTTCAAGCTGACTGCGCTTTAGCTGTTCGCATTCTTCAATTCTTACATCAACCTGTTTTGCCTTTTCTTGTAATTTTTCTTCTTTAGCTTCAAGATTGTCAATCTTGCGGTCAAGAGTTTCCTCTTTTTGCTGTAAGCGATGCTCTTGTCTTTGAACCTCAGATCTTCTTTCACGAAGTTCTTTTTCGGTTTCTTGACGAAGCTGATGAATCTCTTCCTTAGCTTCAAGCAATGTTTCTTTTTTGCGTGTTTCGGCAGCCTTCATAGCGTCATTTAAAATACGCTTTGCTTCTGTTTCGGCTGAGCCAATTGTCTTTTCGGCAGAACGCTTGCGCACGAATGAGCCCACAAAAAAGCCAACAACAAGGGCAACTACCGCAACACCAACACAAATTAACAATGTGGTTGCATCGGGCATTAAATGTCCCTCCTTTATATAATAAAGCGGTTTTACAGAACACGTAAAAAATATCTGTCGGGGACCGCCGTTTAAACCCCGTTTCAATAAATATTAGGGGTATTGGTAAATTTCGCCAAAACTTCCACCAATACTATCTAAACTTATCTTCATAATTTTACCACTATATTTATGCAGTGTCAAGAAAAAATGCCGTTTATATTGTGCATTTTTACAAATTTTAGGCATTATTTTACATTAAACAAGATAATATGACATATCCCAACAAGGTAGTGAAGGAAAATGGCGAAGATAAATTTTATAATCGGGGCATAATTTTAAAACGCTTTGCGGTATTAAAATTAAATCTTCACTTCTATGGTAAGCGGCAATTTGCATTTTAGGCTTGTGGTTTATTATTGTGTTATTACCACCTCTTATTGCCGCGGCTTCGGCGCCCTCGATATCCATTTTTATATATGTAGGAATGTCGCTTTTGGCAAGAAAATCAATAGTTACCGAGTCTATAACGTTATCGCCCTTACCTATTGTCGAGCCGCGCGAGCCGTTCATTTCAAACTCTAATAACCCGTCAATATCACTTATACAAGCGTTTATATTTTTAATATTATGGGTGTTTTCTGTAGCAATGCAAAGCTTGTTATAGGTTTTTTTGTCGGGTTCAACAGCTATTATTTTTTTGTAGTCATCAACCACCGACAAAAATTCTTGCACCGTGTCACCGCGATATGCACCTAAATCAAAATAGGTTTCGTTATCGTTTAATTGCAAAACGTTTTCAAATACCTCTTGTGGCGGTGTTTCACACTCAAAAAGATAATCAACCTTACCCGTTAATTTATACATAACAGCATTTTCGAACACTTTTTTTGACATATCGTCTGCAAGGCGGTTATAAACCCACTTTAATTGCTCTTTGTTTTGGCGCACATATTCTATGTTAAACAAAACATCACCGTAAACAGGTACGTCGGGCGCATATAGCTCTTGTTCGGCGGCAATTCTTTTTATATTAGCAATTACATCAGGCAGACTACTGCCAAAGCACACAAGCACCACCATATCGCCAAAGGTTTGCTTTGCAGTTTTATAGTCTGTCACGTTAAACCCGTGAAATGTTTTTTGGCGCACAAAACCGTCGGATGCAAACACACCCGATACCTTAATACTATACCTATTAAGCACCGATATAATTTTATCGGCACCGTTACCCATACCGTAAAGCACAATGGGTTTTTGTGTTTCTTTTAAATAATTCCATAAATCCATAACTAAATTATACTGCTAAATGCAAATTTTTACAAGTAAGTTATAGACAAACTTAAAAATATTTGATATATTTATACAGTAAATATTTTATTGGAGGGTTCTTTATGAAAAAAGTTCTCGCTTTTGACTTTGGCGCTTCAAGCGGTCGCGCAATGCTTTCGACACTCGAAGATGGCAAAATTGTAATGAAAGAAATTCACCGTTTTGCTAACGACCCTGTGGTTGTTCGTGGCAGTATGTATTGGGACGTGCTTCGTCTTTTCTTTGAGATCAAATCAGGCATTACCAAGGCTGTAAACGAGGGTGGCTTTGACGCTATTAGTATCGACACCTGGGGTGTTGACTTTGGCTTGCTTGATAAAAACGGCCGTATGCTTGCAAACCCATATCACTACCGTGACAGCCGTACACACAAAATACCCGAAAAGGTGTTTGAAATCATCTCTAAAGATGACCTTTACAGCAAGGCAGGCTTGCAGTTTATTCACTTTAACACAATTTATCAATTAATGTATTTTAAGTTTAACGAGCCCGACGTGTTAGAACGCGCCGAAAAAATGCTTATGATGCCTGACCTTTTTGGCTATATGCTTACAGGCGAGATGAAAGAAGAAGCAACCATTGCCTCTACCTCTAACCTGCTTAACCCTTATACAAAGGATTGGGATTTTGAGCTTATTGAGCAGTTAGGTCTTCCAAAGAAAATTTTTGCTCCCATTACAAAGCCGGGTAGCGTTTACGGCTATTTGTCCGACGAAATTTGTGAAGAGCTTGGTTGCAAAAAAGTTCCCGTTATCGCAGTTGCATCACACGACACCGCATCTGCCGTAGCGGCAACACCCAGCGAGCGCGACGACTTTGTTTATATTTCTTGTGGCACTTGGAGCCTTTTTGGTATTGAAAGCAAAACGCCTATTCTTACAGCCGAGGCTGCTAAGGCGGACTTTACAAATGAAGGCGGTTTTGAAGACACCACACGCTTCCTTAAAAACATTATGGGTCTTTGGCTTATACAAGAGTCACGTCGTCAGTTCCGTCGTGAAGGCGAAGAGGTTGGCTTTGACGTACTCGAAAAAGAGGCGCTCGCCGCAGAACCGTTTAAGTGCTTTATCAACGTAGACGACCCTGCCTTTGAGCCTGCGGGCAACCTACCACGCAGAGTAAAAGAATACTGTGAAAAAACAGGTCAGTACGTTCCACAAACCCGTGGTGAAGTTATGCGCTGTATTTATCAAAGCCTTGCAATGAAATACAAGTACACATTTAACGCGCTTAACAATATGGGCGAAAAGAAATATCACAGCATCAATATTTTAGGCGACGGTATAAAAGACCGACTTCTTTGCCAAATGACAAGCGACGCTTGTAACGTGCCTGTTTTGGCAGGTCCTACCGAGGCTACCGTTATGGGTAACATTGGTGTAGCATTTAACGCACTGGGCGAGATTAAAGACTTTGCCGAGCTTCGTAAGGTTGTTTCAAACTCTACCGAAATTAAAACCTATACACCAACCGAAAACGATGCATGGGAAAAGGCTTATGCCGACTACCTAAAAGCAACAGGACTTTAAAACACAAAAAGCACTCAGCAGTAGCTGAGTGCTTTTTAAATTAATAATTAATATTTAATAATGAATAATTATGGTTGTTCGGCTTTGCCGAACCTTTTTTTATATTCGTTTGCAAAGCAAACTCAATAATTTTTCATTCTTCATTATTCATTTTTCATTAAATAATCGCCTCGCGATTATTTAGGCCAGATTACGATATCATCATCGTCGTCGCCAAAGTTAGCGTTTGGGTCACTTGTAACGATAATATCGGTAAGGTCTAATTCATATATTTCAATTTTTGATTTCTGGAACATATCACTTTTCTCCTTTTAATATTATCGTAAATTATGCGCCGTAACGAGCCTGAATAGCCTGTGCATAGAAAATAAGCGCTCTTGTAGCCTCAATACGTGATTCGTAATAATCACAAGGCATAACCTTATTGGCCTCTGTAAGCTCATAACCAAAGCCACCAGTGCTAAATCTACCAAGTTCTACAGTTTCGCCCTTGATTGGATCGTATGCCGTAATTGTCATATCGCCAACCATTTCACTAATAGAAATACCGGTAAATCTGTAAAGATGGTATCTACCCGAGCCTTCGTTATGTGTCCAACCATTTTGTTTAAAGAATACGTCTTCATCACCATTTGTAGCTACCATAGAAGGTAATTCATAACTACCTTTGCTTGTTGTTATAGTAATCTTTATCTGGTCACGAACTGCTTTGTATTCTTTATTAAATGCAAATGTAAATGAAATGTAAGGACTGGTTTTTAAATTAAGGCTTGTTGCATATACACCAAAATTCAATCCCTTTGTACCTACTGTATCATAGATATGAGAATCACTATTATAAGTGTCCGCAATAAATGGTATATTGTTGTAAGTGTCTTCCTGTCCCGGATACAACTTATCAATTTCACCAATAATGCTATCACCTGTTGATGTATTTCCCGGCATAGTTTCACCATAACCGTAATGCCATGCTCCGTCAGGATTGGTAAGAGCGTTATACCAATCGAGGTGTGGCATATTAATTTTAGCATCGTATCCCTTGATATCATCAGCATTAATTTTTATTATTTGAGCCGGGGTGAATGTTAAATTTTGGTCTGGGAATGCAACGTTTGCTACCTCTGCATCACTGTATACATCTTCGAATGATCTTGCATCATTAAAACGACTACCTGTAACCTGTGTTACGTCATAAGGATCGCAACCCAAAATAACGCTGCTACGAACCATACAAGCATGTAGTGGAGCACCACTGGAATTAGTGCCATTATAAACAACCTCAAGTCCTTCGGGAACTACTGCTGTGTTTGGAATAGCGTTACCTGCGGTAGCCATTAATGGCATTTTTTCCTTATTTGGTCCCCAAGATGCATCATTGCCGTATATTAGGCAATTATCTGTATACACAGCATCGCTTGAAGCACCCATAAGAATACCAGAACGCTGGTTTTGACCATTCGTTTCTACCCAAGGGCTGTATATATAGTTGTTAGCAATTGTAATGCTATCAAACCAGATAATACCGCTTGTTTTTTTAGCATAACCTTCGCCGTTAGAAACAGCGGCAATTGCGCCAATCTGATAGTTGTTGTTAGTTTTGGTAAAATAAGAATTTTTAAGAGTAAGGTTTTTAATAACTGCACCTGCATCAACATTGCAGATAAGAGCTGCGTTGTTTGCCGAATCCTTAATGTATGCACCGTAAATGGTGACACCGTTAAAGTCGATATTACCACAGAAGGTTGTACCTTCCCATCCGCCTGTTTTCCAAGCTTTAAAACCGCTACCGTTTTCAAAGTATGATTTAACTGCGGCAGAATCGTTAAGTGCCATAATATCTGCAGCTTTTGCTTCGGGTTGCAACACAATGTTCTTGATGCCATCGGCAACCTTAAAGTATTTACCGTCAGTCTCGGCAAATTTATCTCTATTTATGCTTACAATGTAAGCAAGTTCAGCAGCAGTGTTAATGATATAAGGATCATCCTTTGTACCATTACCCTGTGCAATACCTGTTGCAGTTGTACCATCCCAATAAATTGTCTTATCCTTCACTTCAGGAATGTTATAAGGAGCGTAAAGTGTTGGGTAGCCTTCGGTTGCACACCAAATAGTATCCCAGTTAAGCTTTGGCATATTATCGGCAACGTTAAGTCCCTTAAGCTGTGAATCAGTAAGTGGTATTACTTTACCTGTAAAGTTGCGGTTAGTTAATGTACCGCCAATGTAAACACCTGTAACGGGAACATCACTTGTTGTATAAACGTTGGTAAAGTGACTTTCAAGACCTGAGTGCTGAACAGCGTTGTTGTCGGTGCTTATGCTTGTTGCATAAGGCTTAATACCAATAACGATACAGTGGTTTACATCAAGTGCGTTTGAACCTGCAACACCTACCACACCACCGTGACATACATGTTGGCCTGCTACACTGGTACCCTCGTTTACAGAAACAAAGTTATCTTCATCAAGATTTACATAGCAATTTTTAATTATTGCCTTGTTGTTTACGTAAAGTGTTTCGGTTGTGTTACCGTCACCGTCTTCATCGTTTGTGTCCTTGTAGCTTGATGGGCAATCAACTCTACCCACTATAGCGCCTACACCATAACCATATCCTGTTTTTGTAACTTCAAGATAAGAATCGGTTACAGAACAGTTTTCGATTGTAAGGGTTGTGTTGTTAGTATTAGTACCCTCACCTTTATAGTAACCAATAATACCGCCCGCTGCAGTCGTTGCAGTAAAGTGAGCCTTATTAACGTTAATGTTTTTAATGGTTACGTCACCCTGTGTGCA
>JAZSKN010000038.1:0-2432 GCA_045534895.1 Acutalibacteraceae bacterium | reverse complement strand
GGCAATTTGCAATTTGGCAATAAAGTCAGGCTTTCCGTGTGCATAATTTGCCTCATGGATATTTGCACCAATTGAGGTGGCAGAACGCTCCAATTGATTGACAAGAGAATAATGGCCTTTGATCGTTTCACAGAGTTTAATTATCTTAATAGCGAAATCCATAGATAATTCAACGAGCTTATTTTCTTTCATTATCCTCACCTCTACAAATATTATAGCATATTTAATGAAATATTGCTACGCAATATGAAATAATCCTTTGGATTATGAAATATTTTGCCTTAGCGGCAAAATGTGAAATAAAATAAATCCCTCATACGCCGCAGCGTATTTCATAGCGTCAGCTATTTCATAACGCGAAGCGTTATTTCACAAATCCCGCAAGGGATTTATTTCATTGAAAAGAACCCACACTTGTCGTAGACAAATGTGGGTTCTTTTCTGGAGCAGGTGATGGGAATCGAACCCACATAGCCAGCTTGGAAGGCTGGAATTCTAGCCATTGAACTACACCTGCGTTTGTAACGGGGTATATAATAACACATATTTTTTACATAGTCAAGAGTTATTTTTAAAAAATGCTATATTGTTATTTATATTATATATAATATATTTGACTTTTAGATTTAGATTTGATATAATACAATGAATAAAATAAGATAATTATGTGTGGTGAAAATTATGGTTACAAGTATGACAGGTTTTGGTCGTGGTAAGGTTTCTTGTCAAGATTTTAATATCACGGTCGAAATTAAATCGGTAAACCATAGGTATTTTGAGTATAGCTCGCGAATGCCTCGTGCTTTTCAGTTTTTAGACGATACTTTAAAAACGCTATGCGGTCAAAAAATATCGCGCGGTAAGGTTGAGCTTAATGTTCAATTTGAAGATACTTCTTCTAAATCAATCGAGCTTTCCATTAATGAGGCTTATGCCGACGCTTATATTACAGCGCTTCATAAGTTTGCTAAGCAATATAGGTTAAAAGATGATATTAAAGCGTCATCAATTATAGGCAACAGCGAAATATTTACTGTTAAAAAGCGTGATATTGATGAAGAGCTTATTAAAGAGTCTGTTACTCAGGCTACTGCTCAAGCAATAGAAGGCTTTATTGCGGCACGCGCTGTAGAGGGTGAGCGACTTGTTGCAGACGTAAAGGGTAGGGCAGATTACATACTTACTCAAGTAGGTTTTATTGAGCAACGCTCTCCGCAAACAATACGCGAATACCGTCAAAAAATAGAGGATAGAATGCGCGAGCTTATCGGTGATGTACAGATAGATGAGCAACGTCTTCTTACCGAAACCGCCATTTTTGCCGATAAAATCGCCGTTGCCGAAGAAACGGTACGTTTGCGCAGCCATATTGATTCACTTTGCTCTATGCTTGACGAGGGCGGTGTAATAGGCCGTAAGCTTGACTTTATTGTTCAAGAAATGAATCGTGAGACCAACACAATTGGTTCTAAATGTCAGGATATGGAGATAACAAAGGTTGTTGTTGACATTAAGTCTGAAATCGAAAAAATTCGCGAACAGATTCAAAACATAGAATAAGGAGTAATCTATGCGACTTGTAAACATTGGTTTTGGTAATCTTATTGCAGCTAATCGAATGATAGCAATTGTAAGTCCCGAGTCGGCGCCTATAAAACGCATTATTCAAGACGCAAAAGAACGAGGAACACTTATTGATGCTACCCACGGACGTAGAACGCGTGCTGTAATTTTTACCGACAGCGACCACATTATTTTAACATATCTTCAGGCCGAGACGGTTGCAAACCGCTTAAATGATGAAAACGCAGTTGATGACGAGGAGGATATTGATGACTAAAGGACGTTTGTTTATAATTTCGGGACCATCGGGTTCCGGCAAAGACAGTGTTATGAAAAAGGTTTTTGAGCGCCTGCCTGACCTTGCTTTTTCGATATCTTCAATAACGCGTCCAATGCGACCCGGTGAGGTAGAGGGTGAAAAATACAACTTTATTTCGCGCGAACGTTTTATTGAAATGATTGATAATGACGAGTTGCTTGAACACAACGTTTTTGTTGGTAACTACTATGGCACGCCCAAAGCACCGGTTTTAAAATGTATTGAGCAAGGACGCGATATGTTAATAGAGGTTGATGTAAACGGCGCCAAACAAATTTGTTCTAAAATGCCCGAAGCAATCAGCATCTTTATAATGCCTCCCTCGCTTAAAGAATTAAAATCTCGTCTTAGCGGTCGTGGTACCGATGCTACCGATATAATCGAACAACGCTTAAATGAAGCGTTAAGAGAAATTGACTGCGCTAAAGATTATGACTATATTGTTGTTAATGATGATCTTGAAACTGCTGCAGATGATTTTGTATCTATAATGGCGGTTGATAGATTTAAAACCGACCGTAATTTAGAGCTTATAAATAAAATTTTAAAT
>JAZSKN010000078.1:0-2433 GCA_045534895.1 Acutalibacteraceae bacterium | reverse complement strand
AGATGAATTTTTAGTGGTATAACAGACGAAAAGGCACGGTAATGCTGACGCATACCGTGCCTTTTTAACACATTAGACCGCAAAAATTCGCTTTTTCGGGCAAATTATCCCTATGTGAAAGCTCCGTCTCCGTGCATCTTTTGTTAGTTTTTATTTTCAAACTTATTGTCGTATTTTTTGTTGTCGTTTTTCTTATTATCATTTTTATTTTGGTTGTTATTTTTGTTTTTGTTTTCGTTCACAAAAATCACCCCGCTTTCAGTAATATTGTTTACTGATTACGGGGTGATTATTAGTTTAAAATTGAAAGTTAAAATTGAAAATTATGGAATTATAAATTAAATAATGTTTTAGCATTTTTCGCGGTTAATTCTAAAATGTTTTGGAGTGTTGTACCACGTATTTCGGCAATTTTTTGCGCTGTATATTTTATTAATCCGGAATGACACAGTTTACCGCGATATGGTACGGGAGCAAGATACGGGCAATCGGTTTCGACAAGCAATAGCTCGTCGGGTATAATGCGTACTACGTCGGGCAATTTTTTTGCGTTATTAAAGGTAATAACCCCACCAACGCCTATATACATACCAAGCTTGATTATTTCTTGCGCCATTTCTACACTACCCGAATAACAATGCACAACACCCTTTGGTTTATACTTTTTAAGTATTTCGAGAGTATCTCCGTGTGCGTCACGGTCGTGAACAATTATTGGTAAATCAAGTTCACGGGCAAGCAGTATTTGCTTTTCAAAAATGTCAATTTGGCTCTGCTTGTTATCGTCTACCCAATAATAATCAAGACCAATTTCACCGATGGCTACGCATTTGGGGTGATTGGCGAGTGACTTTATTTGCTCGACAGTAGTACCAGAATCAATATTGCCGGGGTGAATGCCCACTGCGGCATAGACAAAGTCAAAATCTTCTGCCATTTTGAGTGCTTTTTTAGATGATGCCTCGTCACAACCACACGTTACAATGCCGCACACACCGTTTTGTTGCATTTCACGGAATAACTCATCGCGTATGCAGTCAAAACGCTCATCGTCATAATGCGCGTGTGTATCAAAAATAGGGTATGAGTTTATTAATTCTTCGCTATACATTATCTAATTTTGCATCCTTCGGGAATATTGTCAACAAATATTACCTTAACATCGTCGTTAGGGCAGTCAGCCGCCAAAATCATACCGTTTGACGCTACACCGCAAAGCACGGCAGGCCTTAGGTTTGATACAACGATTACGTTGTGACCTATAAGCTCGTCAGGGGTATAATATTTTGCAATGCCCGATGCTACTGTACGGGGCTTTCCGCTACCGTCGTTAAGGGTAAGTTTTAAGAGCTTCTTTGCCTTTGGAATAGGCTCACAAGCCACGATTTTTGCCGTTGTAAGCTCTACCTTTGCAAAATCGTCAATAGAGATTTCGGGTAATTTTACTATATTTGATGCCTTTTCTGCCTCAGCGGCTTTTTTAGCCTGCTCGGCTGCGATTTCTTCAAGAACCTTTGGCATATCAATGCGGGCAAAAAGCGGTGTTGCTTCGCCTACGGTAAATTCACTTACCTTACCAAAGGCAAGTTCTTTACAATCACTGTTAATTTGCGCCGCAATGCTCTTACAGCTTGATGGAATAACAGGGGTAAGCATAATGCTAAGCATACGAATACCCTCAAGCAAGTTGTAGAGAACGTCATTAAGACGGGGGAGAGTAGCCTCGTCCTTTGCAAGCACCCAAGGTGTTGTTTCGTCAATGTATTTATTTAAGCGCTTTGCAAGGTTCATAACGCATTCGCAAGCATCTGCGTTGCGGTAAGCGTCCATTAAAGAATAATACTTTTGGATTGTTTCATTAGCGCAAGCAATAAGCTCGTTGTCAAGTTCTTCGCGTGTGGTAGGTGCTGTTACCTTACCGTCAAAATTCTTGTTGGTCATAGCAACGGTACGGTTTACAAGGTTGCCGAGAGTATTAGCAAGGTCGGCGTTAAACTTTGTAATAAAGCTTTCATAAGTTATTGTACCGTCTTGTGTAAACGGTATTTCAGAAAGCAGGTAGTAACGAACAGCGTCAATGCCAAAACGAGCGGCCAATTCATCAGCATAGATAACGTTACCCTTTGATTTAGACATTTTGTCTTCGCCTACAAGCACCCACGGGTGACCGAGAACCTGTTTCGGTAGCGGTTCGCCAAGAGCCATCAAAATAATTGGCCAGTAAATTGTGTGGAAACGAACAATATCTTTACCAATTACATGCAAATCTGCAGGCCATAATTTTTTGTACTGCTCACTACTACCATCGGGGTTGTAGCCAACACCTGTGATGTAATTAGAAAGCGCGTCAATCCAAACGTAGATAACGTGGCCTTCGTCAAAGCTTACAGGCACGCCCCATTTAAATGATGAACGCGATACACAAAGGTCTTG
>JAZSKN010000002.1:0-15512 GCA_045534895.1 Acutalibacteraceae bacterium | reverse complement strand
AGGTAAAATGATATGATAATCATTTTGAAGCGCATTTGCTACATCCTCATAATTCCACCACGACAACCCACCGCCGTGTAGAAGAATAATTGTATCAAGACAATGCTTTCCATATTCTATATACTTCATTTTTACACTCACTTGTAAATTCTCATTTATCGAACTGATTATATCACAAATCATCGGATATTTCAATGAAATCGCGCAAGCGCGATGAAATCCGAGTAAACTCGGATGAAATCTGCTTCGCAGATGAAATTAAATCCGTCCAATCTCCCGACGAAGTCGGATTTCATCACGAAGTGATTTCATCCCACTGAGGTGGGATTTATCCCGTCCGATAGTACGGATTTAGTTGAAAAGAAACACCCTTTGTCTGGTAGACAAAGGGTGTTTCTTTTCTGGCGGAGTAGGAGAGACTTGCTCGGTGGCAACGCCACCGACACGCACCCGAACTTTTTAAATGTCCACCGGACATTTAAAATCGGCTAAAGCCGACCGTTCTTTTCAAGTCTCTCCAACATAATGTCATAAATAAAAAAACACACCCAAAAGGTGTGTTTCTTTATTTGGCGGAGTAGGAGAGACTTGAACTCTCGCGCCGGTTGCCCGACCTACGCCCTTAGCAGGGGCGCCTCGTCACCACTTGAGTACTACTCCAAATGCTTACGTTCTATTTATATATTTAAAAATAAAAAAATGGCGGAGAGGAAGGGATTCGAACCCTTGTGGCTTGCGCCAAACGGTTTTCAAGACCGCCTCGTTATGACCGCTTCGATACCTCTCCGTGTGCAAATGCCATTTTAACACAAACAAATTCAATTGTCAATAATAACTTTATTAAATTTTTTAAAAATTTTGCTTGACAACTGGCTTTAAGTGTGGTATATTATTTTGGCACTTGAAAATGCTGGTGTAGCTCAGTTGGTAGAGCAGCTGATTTGTAATCAGCAGGTCGGGGGTTCGAGTCCGTCCACCAGCTCCATAGTGCATTAAACTTAATTATGGGAGATTTCCCGAGTGGCCAAAGGGGACAGACTGTAAATCTGCTGGCTAAGCCTTCGGTGGTTCGAATCCACCATCTCCCACCAAAAATCCTCGTACGATAGTACGGGGATTTTTACTTTTTCACTATTACCTCTTCACTCTTCACTTTTCTCTTAAATACAAGGATTTTTGGGAAGTAAGAAGTAATAGTGAATAGTGAATAGTGAATAGTGAAGAAGTCCACTCTGACGAAGTCGAAATATCACTAAAAATTGGGACAATATGGATTCAAACGACCAAAAAGCATATTACATTAAGTATTGATAAGTAATAATAAAAATGTTACAATATTCTCATAAGAGAAAAGAGGTGTGGCTTATCAAAGAAATTAAATTGGCCTTTGGATTAAGAAAAGGAAAAATTGTGCATATAGATGAACTGACCGAAAGCGAGCGCGGATTGTCTTGTGGTTGCTTTTGTCCATCTTGTGGGGCTCCCTTGCAAGCAAGGTTGGGACAAAAAAATCGTCATCATTTTTCACACAATTCTGAAAATTGTTCTAATGAAACGGCCACACAAACTGCCCTTCACATACTTGCAAAAGAAATTATTGCACAGAGAGGAACGCTGCTTTTCCCTTCGATTCGCTTAGAATATAGAAACTCATCCTATTTTTCTTATAAATACATTCAAAATCTTCCTGAATATATTGAGATAAAACCGGAACACAATATAAAATGCGACGAAGTCTTTTTGGAATCAAGATTATCATCAATCGTTCCAGATGTAATTTTTGTGTCTCAAAAAAATAGTTGCATTGTCGAAATTGCTGTTACACATTTTGTTGATGAGAATAAAGAACAAAAAATAAAAAAATTAGGATTGCCAGCTTTAGAAATTGACTTAAGCGAATGTTATAGGAAAAATTTAAATAGAGCAGAAATCGAAAATAAAATCATAAATAATAGCGAAAATCGTCGATGGATATACTATCCAAATTTAGAAAATCTTATTTGTCAAGCGGAGTTAAAATATAAAAAAGCGATCGACGAAATAGAATATAAAAGGAAAGAGGCTGAAAAAGAACAAAAAAAACAAGAAGAATCATTGCGAATCCAACGGGAAAAGTATTATAAAAACAAACTAAAACAGTATCGGTCTGATACCGAAACAAACGATACAATTAAAGAATTTCATTTTTGCAAAAACACCAAAGATTCTTCTATTCCTTTTTTTCTTGATATTCCTATTGATGGTGAAATAGTGTTTAAGTGCGACCGCAGGATTTGGCAATCAGCGTTATTTGATAAATTCATTTATTATCGCAATATTTCTAATGGTGCCATGGTTTCAATAAATAATATATATCAATGGGTTAGAAAGCATCAGTCTTTATTCAAACTTGACTGGGAAGCAATAAATAACGATCTTGGGAATACATATTATATAATCGAACAATATCTAACATATATGCATTTTTTGGGATTTATTTCAGATTTGTATCGTCAAGAAGCCAAATTGTTACAGTCTCATACATTAATCCCGCCCGAACAAGAAAATGCTAATTTATTGTATTCTGCAATTTCATCTCTTGACACTTATGTTCAAAACCCTAATAAAGAGATTGAAACATATTTGGTAGATGAGTATGGTGTTTTCTTATCTAAGAAAAAAGAAATGGACTATCGTTTTATACAATCATACCGAAAATAATCCTCTGGACTTATAACAATTTGTGTGCATAATTGCTGTTACCAAAAAGAATAAAAGAGGTTTAGAGTTAATCCCTAAACTCCGCGAAAGACAAAATGAACTTTTACGATTTATTGACTCTGCAAAACACCAACTTTAAGTTGGCATCTAAATGGTTCGTAACAGCCAAGAAAAAGACACCTTTAGGGTGTCTTTTTTGTTTCTATCATTTGACATATATATTATAACTTGTTATAATTTTGTAAAACTAATATATATATTTAAAATCTTTATTTTAAGGAGAACAAATATGTCTGCTCTTGAAAATTTAAAACCGCAAAGGGTTTTTCACTATTTTGAACAGTTGTCGGCCATCCCTCACGGTTCGGACAATATGGACGCGATAGCAAAATATTGTGTCGATTTTGCTATTAAAAATAACCTTAAATATGTACACGACAAAGCCAACAATGTAATTATTTATAAAAACGGTACCGCGGGTTACGAGCAAAGCGAACCTATTATATTACAAGGTCATCTTGATATGGTGTGTCAAAAGACTCCGGATTGTAACATCGACTTCGAAAAAGACGGTCTTGATTTGTATGTAGATGGTGATTATTTAAAAGCTCGTGGTACAACCCTTGGCGCCGATAACGGCATTGCTGTGGCGATGGTGCTTGCCATTTTAGAAAGTGTAAATATCCCCCACCCACCAATTGAAGCGGTATTTACCACCGATGAAGAAACGGGTATGATTGGCGCGCGGGCACTTGATATGAGCGTATTGCACGGTAAGCGCATGATAAACCTTGACTCTGAAGCCGAGAATATTGTTACCGTATCGTGCGCAGGCGGCAGTGATTTTAAGGTTAGTATTCCTCTTGAAACAACCGAAAAAAACGGCAAAAAAGCGGTCCTCGCAATCAGTGGGTTACAGGGCGGTCATTCGGGAGTTGATATTAACAAGGGCAGAGTAAATGCCGACACACTTGGCGGTAGAATTTTAAACTATTTAAAAAACCATGTTGATTTTGACATTATATCGCTAAACGGCGGTGACAAATCTAATGCTATCCCAAACAGTTTTACAGCCGAGCTTTGCGTGGCTGATAGCACCGACTTTTGCCGCAAGACACAAGAATACATTGATATTGTTAAAAAAGAAATTTGCGATCGCGAAAAAGATTTTACAGCCAATATTACCGTATGTGACAACGGCAAATATACCGTTTTTAGCGAGGACATTAAAAATAAAATTATTTATACCCTGCTTTGCGTGCCGAACGGTGTTTGCGAAATGAGCACAACAATTGAAGGTCTTGTTGAAACCTCTCTTAATTTAGGAATTTTGCAAACAACAGATTATTACATTCTATTACAATTTGCCTTGCGCAGTAACAAGCAATCGGCACTTATCTCTTTAGAAGATAAATTATCCGCCTTCTTTATAAATCAAAATTTGTTCTTTGAAACTTCAGGTCACTATCCACCATGGGAATACCGCGAGGCCTCACCTATAAGAGAGCTTTATTGCGACACATATCATCAAATGTTTGACGCCAATACCACGGTAAAGGCTATTCACGCAGGTCTTGAATGCGGTGTATTTGCAGGAAACATCAAAGGTTTAGACTGCATATCTATTGGTCCTAAAATGCACGACGTGCACACCACACGAGAGAGATTAAGCATTTCATCTACCGAAAATATTTATAATTTACTTATAAAAATATTGGAAAAACTACAATAAAGTAAAAATCATATTGTCTTTTACACTTTAATGTGGTAAAATACCTTGAATTATATTAATAAGGAAGTATTTTATGGAAAACAAAAACGATTTTAAACCCTATGTTCCTGCCGAAAAGATAACGACTGAGCTTACGGCAACGTCCATTATTATGGGTATTTTGCTTGCCGTAATTTTTGGCGCGGCAAACGCATATTTAGGACTTCGTGTTGGTATGACCGTTTCGGCATCTATTCCTGCGGCGGTTATTGCTATGGGCGTTATACGCATACTGCTTCGCCGTAATTCTATTCTTGAAAGCAACGTTGTTCAAACAATCGGCTCTGCCGGTGAATCGCTCGCGGCAGGCGCAATATTTACCCTTCCCGCCCTGTTTTTGTGGGCATCAGAGGGTAAAATGGAAAATCCCAGTCTTATAGAGATTACGCTTATCGCGCTTATAGGCGGTTTGCTTGGCGTATTTTTTATGATACCTCTTCGCAACGCGCTTATTGTAAAAGAGCACGGCATTCTTCCCTACCCTGAGGGTACTGCTTGCGCCGAGGTTATGCTTGCAGGCGAAAAGGGCGGCAGCAGCGCTTCTACCGTTTTTGCGGGTCTTGGCTTTGCGGCGGTATTTAAATTTATAATAGACGGCTTAAAGCTTGTGTCAGGTGAAATTTCGGTGCGCGTTAAAGGCTTTGCCGGTGAAATTGGTACACAAATATACCCCGCTGTTATGAGTGTGGGATACATTTGTGGCGCGCGTATATCTTCATATATGTTTGCGGGCGGCGTACTTAGCTGGCTGGTTATTATTCCGCTTATAGTTCTCTTTGGCGCCGATATTACACTTTACCCCGGTACTGAACCTATAAGCGAGGTTTATGCCTCGGGTGGAGCCGGCGCTATATGGAGCACCTATATACGCTATATTGGTGCGGGTGCATTGGCGGCAGGCGGTATTATTAGCCTTATAAAATCAATGCCACTCATCGTTAAAACCTTTGGCGGCGCTATGAAAAGCATGAAGGGTGCCGGCACAAATTCAAGCGAGCGTACCGCACGTGATATAAGCCTTAAAATTGTTATTGCGGCAGTTTTAGCGCTTACAATTCTTATATGGCTTATTCCTGCAATACCCGTATCTCTTTTAGGTGCGTTTATAATTGTTATATTTGGTTTCTTTTTTGCAACAGTATCTTCACGTATGGTTGGTCTTGTAGGTAGCAGTAACAATCCGGTATCGGGCATGGCAATTGCAACCTTGCTTATAGCAACAGTTATTCTTAAAGTTACGGGCGCAGGCGGCGTATCGGGTATGGCAAGCGCAATTGCAATTGGCTCTATAATATGTATTGTATCGGCTATTGCGGGCGACACCTCGCAAGATCTTAAAACAGGTTATATCTTGGGCGCCACACCACGCAAACAGCAAATTGGCGAGGTTATTGGCGTTGTAGCATCTGCCCTTGCAATTGGCGGCACACTTTATTTGCTACATTCTGCGTGGGGCTTTGGCTCAGATGAGCTTGGCGCTCCACAAGCCACACTTATGAAGCTTATTGTTGAGGGAGTTATGGGCGGCGATCTGCCTTGGACACTTGTATTTATAGGCGCGTTTATTGCCGTTGTGGTTGAGCTTATCGGCATTCCTGTGTTACCATTTGCAATAGGTGTTTACCTACCTGTACAGCTTAACGCTTGTATTATGGTGGGCGGTCTTATACGCTTAGCGTTTGATAAATTAAAGCGCGACAACAAAGACGCCATTGTAAACGACGGCATACTTTTCTGCTCGGGTATGATAGCCGGCGAAGGCCTTGTTGGTATATTGTTGGCGCTTCTTGCAGTGTTTGGCGCAGACAAAGCGTTAGACCTTTCTGCAAAGCTTGGTATTCCTGCGTTTGTTTCTGACATAGGCGGCATAGTTCTTTTTGCAATAATTATTCTTACAGTTTTAAAATTTACCATTTTCAAAAAGCGTGATAAAGCATAATGAGCACCAAAGATAACTATCTCGAAAATATTCCTTGCCACAACCCCGATATTTGCTGGTCGCAGGATAATGAAAATAATATAACTCTGCAAATAAAAAATAAAGGCTTTGCCAACCTAATTGCCCAAAAGCTTTTAAAAAAGCCAAAAATAAGCTATATACATCTTGAGCAATTTGGTAGCTTTGTTTGGACCGCAATTGACGGCAAGCGTAATATTGTTGCTATTGGCGAATTAGTAAAACAACAGTTTGGCGATAAGGCTGAACCGCTTTACGAAAGATTGGCGCAATATATTAAAGCGCTTGAAGACAATAAATTTATAATTTTTAGTAAATAAGTTTTACGGACGGCTCATGCCGTCCGTTTTATATTTGCATTTACTTTAATATAGTGATATAATGACTATATTATTTTTTAGGAGTTTTATTTTATGCGAACAAGCGGAATACTTATGCCTATATTTTCTTTAGCCTCACCCTATGGTATTGGCACTATGGGGCAAGCGGCTTTTAATTTTATAGATTTTTTAAAGAAAAGCGGACAAAGTTTTTGGCAGATACTTCCAATAGGGCCTACAAGCTTTGGCGATTCGCCATATCAGTCTTTTTCAAGCTTTGCAGGTAATCCATATTTTATTGATCTTGATTTACTTATAAAAGATGACCTACTTACCGAAAAAGAGGTTAAATCATATGACTTTGGCAGCGAGCCATCAAAAATCGATTACGAAAAATTATATAACAATCGCTATCCCCTTTTAAAACTCGCTTTTAGCCGCTTTAAACCCAACAGCAGTTACAATGCATTTATAAGCGAAAACAGCCACTGGCTTAATAATTACGCGCTTTTTATGGCAATTAAAGCAGCAATGGGCGGTGACGCTTGGTACAACTGGGACGAAAAGCTTATTGCAAAAGAAGCCGATGCCATAAAGCAGGCAGAGATCAATTACATAAACGATATAAACTTTCATAAATTTTTGCAATTTAAGTTTTTCAGCCAATGGACAGCGCTTAAAGAATATGCCAATAAAAATGGTATAAAAATTATTGGTGATATACCAATTTACGTGGCTCTTGACTCGTCTGATGTGTGGGCAAATCCACAGCAATTTCAACTCGATGATGATTTTACACCGCGAGCCGTCGCCGGTGTGCCGCCCGATGCTTTTAGCGAAGAAGGTCAGCTTTGGGGTAATCCGCTTTATGATTGGGATTATATGAAAACTACCCACTATGCTTGGTGGAAACAGTATCTTGGCCACGCATTAAAACGTTATGACGTGGTGCGAATTGACCATTTTAGAGGTTTTGAGGCTTACTACTCTATTCCCTATGGCGATAAAAATGCAAAACGTGGTAAATGGAAAAAGGGACCTGACATTGATTTGTTTAAAGTTTTTAAAGAAGAGTTTGGTAACGAATTACCCATTATTGCCGAAGACCTTGGCGTAATCACTCCTGCGGTCCGCAAGCTGCTTGACTATACTGCCTTCCCCGGTATGAAGGTATTGCAGTTTTCGTTTAGTGGCGACAGTGAAAATTCATACCTTCCTCACAACATTATTAAAAACAGTGTTATTTATACCGGCACACACGATAACGATACCATTATGGGTTGGCTCGGCAACAGCGATGCCAACACCGTAAAACAAGCAAAAGATTACTTTAATTATCAAAGTGATAACGGCTTTAACTGGGCTATGATAAAAGCGGCTATGGGCAGTGTTGCCGACACCTGTATAATACCTATGGCTGATTTTATGGGGCTTGACAGCACAGCGCGCATAAACACGCCCTCTACCCTTGGTGACAATTGGACCTGGCGAATAGACGGCGGTTGTATAAATGACTGGCTTGCTAATATAATTAAAGAAAATACTGTGCTTTATGGCAGAAATAATAAAGAATTGTCATTGCGAAGGGCGTAGCCCTGTGGCAATCCGTTGTTGAATTAAAAGAAAGGGAAATTTAATGAACTATTATGTGTATATACTTTCAAACAATACTAACGTTGCAATTTATACCGGTGTGACCAATAATCTGATAAAAAGAGTATATCAACACAAAAACAACACTATCCCTCATTCTTTTACTGCAAAATATAAAATTTACAAATTAGTATATTTTGAAACAACAACCGATATTTATTCAGCAATATCGCGTGAAAAGCAAATTAAATCGCATAGTAGAAAATGGAAAAACGATTTAATAAATTCTTTTAATCCGGAATGGAAAGATTTGTACTATTCATTATTATAAAAAGAACGGATTGCTTCGTGACTACTGTCACTCGCAATGACTTTTAATCTTTTGTCATTGCGAAGGGCGTAACCCTGTGGCAATCCGTTTTCTCTATTGGGGTATTACGGTTTGCTTCGCCAACAAAGTCGACTCACAATGACACATTGGTTATGACAGTCTAAATTCCTGTCATTGCGAGCATCGTCAGATGCGTGGCAATCCGTTTTCTTTTTTTGAAGTATTACGGATTACCGCGTCGCTTTCTCTTCTCGTGATGAAATGCGTAGTTTTTAAAAATTATAATTAAAATTTCAACTTTCAATTATAAAAACAAAACTCAGACCCGAAGGTCTGAGTTTTTTGTTTTTAGTTATAACCAAAGTGGTTATTGTTGTTAAAGTTCTCAGTTTCCTGAGTTACGATGTCACGTTCACCATCTTGCTGATATACACGTACGTAATCAATCTCGAGCGAGGTAAGACCTGCTGCTGTAAGAAGGTCGGTGAATAATGTTGCACCGCCACTATGTGCCTCGTTAGCTGAATAGTACTTGTTATCCAAAAGAACGTACATATACTGGTTAAATACCTTAGCATCACTGTAGATGTTAGCATTTGCACCAATAGCACCGTTAGCTTCGGTTTTGCCGTTATTATCCTTCATTGCACCAATTGAAGCACCCGAAGCGATAGGAAGTGTCTGGCGTACACTACCGTCATCGTTATAAACGTAAAGTGTTGCTTCAAATCCGGTTTCGGCATCGGTGTACCAGCTAAAGCCGTATCTACGTGATTTCTGCAAGTCGTCACGAGCAGTTGTGCTAACTGATGCACAGTTTGAAGTTGAACCAAAGTCCATCAAAGTGCTGCCCGGATTATGAATCCAAGAGCCTTCGCTTGAGGTTGTAGAGAATGCATCATTTGTGATACCACCCAAAACTTGATAGTTATCCCAGTCGTGGATGTAAAGCAAATTAGATTTACTATCAACACCGTTGTTCCACCACTTGTGGATGGTAGTGTTAATACCGTACCAGCCTACTGCTGTTTTCCATGTCTTTTCACGGTCAGTAATTCCTGATGACCAGCTAAATTGTCGGCCGGATACGCGGCTTGCTGCCTGCATAACCTCTATCATATCTATTTCATAGATAGCTGATGGAATCTGGTATTTATAGGTGTTAAGGTTGGTCTTATCCCAATCGTTGCTTACGCCGTCCCAATTGGTGTTAAGCTTATAAACCTTGCCGTAAAGTGAGTTGTCATAACCCTTGTTGGTCTGTGTCATTGACGGGCGACCCATAAGCCACCAAGCAGGGAACGCGTGACCGTCTGCAGGGAACTGACCCTCAATTTCAAGGTAACCTTGTTTGTAAAGCATACCACGTTCGGTAGTAACCTTACCGCTTGAGAAGTATACGTCAGAACCGTCGGCGTCAATTGCGTTTACGCCGTCCTGACGGTAACCGTTAAATTCGCCGGGTTCTACTTCAAGTGCAACGTAGCCGTTTGTGCTGGTACCAAGACTGCTGTCGTAACCACGCTTCATAGAAAGTCTACCGTTTTCTATTACGATAACCTTGCCTAAATCCTTAACAGGAGCAACTTCCTGATTTAAGTAGTTAGATTGTTCGCCATTGCTACCTTCTGACTGCTGGGAGTTGTGCTGCCAGTTATATGTGTTAATGGTAGCGCCGTCTGTTGCGTAGTCGCCCTCAAACTCGTCACCCCAAGCATAGTAGAGAACTGTGTCGGCATCAAGCACACCATCATAGTTGGTATCAAGTTTTACTGTAATTGGCTTTTTCTCGTCATCAAGAACTGTAGAGCCACAAGTGTAAACTGTATCGCCCTGAACTGAGCAGCCTTGTGTAAAGTTAATTGCTGCCTGCTCTACTGCTGTAAAGTTTTCACCCTGTAGCCATACAACCTGGTTTTCATCATCATATGTTACAGCATAGGTGTTAGCAGCAGTCGCAACATTGTTGGTAGCATAATCGGTGTTAGCAATATTACCAACAACAATTTCAAGCTCACCGTCAAGAGCATACTTAGCCTTTTCGTTACTATTGGTAATCTCGCCATAGCTATCGCCAATTGGATAGTAAAGTGTACTGTCTAACCAGCAAAGATCATTTTGGTGAACGTAGGTAGCAGCTGCATTGCTGTTACTACCCCAAGCAACTGAATCGTCTACAACAACCTTTTTAACGTCAGCGCCTGTAAGCTTTTCATGATAAAGCTCTACCTTACGAGCTGCGTCGTAGTTATCGTTTTCACCATAGTAAATGTTAATTTTGCCTAACTGAAGATTTGCAAAGAAACCGTCAGAAAGTTCTGAACCATAGTCATCTGCAATAGTTCTTTGTAATACGGCAAGGTCAACAATGTTGATTGTGCCGTCACGGCTTACGTCGCCGTAAATATTCTTATAAGCACTCTTACGGAGAAGCTTGTTTTTAAGAGAGATTGCGTCTTTTAATTCGTATTCATCGCCGATACCGTCACCGTCAACGTCAACAAAATCCATCTTTTCAGCCATTGCTTTAAGACGTGGGTAACTATCATCCTTACCACCAATGTACCACTCATCAGTGTCACCACTGATAATTTGATCCTTAATATCATCGGCAGTCACATATGACATATAGTCATCAGTTACATAAACAGTATCACTTTCTCCAATAAAGTAGCAATTTTTAATTTTGCAAAGTTCTGTGTCACCAATATCATCGTAACCGATAAAGTACCATCCGTCAAAATAATCCGGTGCGCCTACTTTTGCTCCTTCTACCGAGCAGTTTTCAATAGTAGGATAAATCTCATCTCCATCATTGGTATCGTCGCGAACTGAACCTACGACAACACCTGCAGCTTCGCATGATACAACACTAGCATTACGAATATGAAGATTCTTTACAGTACCGCCATCAAGTACAGGAATAAGACCTGCAGAAACCTCATCGCCTGCAGAAAGACCTGTAATGGTATGGCCATCACCGTCTAATGTACCACCAAACGGTATATAGGTGTAGTAAACGCCGCCTTCGTCTCTTGTCTCTTGAGTAATCCAGCTGCCGGCAGAAATGTCAATGTCGCAGCCAAGCTTATAATAAAGCCTGTCATAAAGGTTCATACCGCCTGTTGCAATTGCGCGAGCAAGCTGTACATCAGTTTCAATAATGTATGGATCCTCTTCGGTGCCTGCGCCCTTAAGCAAATAGGTGTATGGGTTAGTTCCGTAAGCATATGGGCCAACACCTGCATAGTTGTTCTGACCTTTGCCTACAAGTTCAACGTAAGAACCAATTGACTGCTCTGCTGTGTTAACCGTAGGCATTGGGAATGTGCGACTCTCTTCTGTTACAAGTGTCCAATCATTCCAAGAAAGCTTTGGCATATCGTACATTTCATAAGCGTCTTTTTCTTCGATACGTACAATATCTGCAAGCTTGTCATACTTGTCTGGGTATGCAGTAGTAATCGCGTTAAGAGGCATATCGCTATAGTTGTTATAGAAGAATACCTCAAAGCCCTGATTCTTGTCATAACGGTTGTAGAATACCTCTTTACCGCTAACGTAAACTTCGTTTACTGCGGGTGCGCCGAATGATACGCAACCCGAAAGAGTAAGGTTGTTAGCGCTGCTTGTACCGCTGTGGATAGCACCCATCATATCAATGGTAGCCTCTGAGCCTGTGCCTATAGCACGCTCGCATGTATCACCGTCGTAGAAACAGTTAGAAATTGTAAGGTTTTCAGGAGTGCTATTTGTAGAAATAATACCTGCAGGACCGGCAGCGTGGTCATAACAACCTGAAGAGTCGGTTCTTGCAGTAAGTGTTATAGCACGAGTAGTGCCAATGTAAGAATTTCTTACACTGATGTTAGAAACTTTAATACGGGTTGAGTCATTTGTGTATGAGCCCAAGTTTGTGGTAACCAAAGCGCTGTTACCCGAACCACTTGCATAGCAAGCGTTAAAGTTAATATTCTTAACAGTTGAAGAACCGTCAAGCTTGTAAATAAGACCCTGACCGGTTGAACTGTACATACCGTAAATGGTAACGCCGTTACCGTCAAGATGACCTACAAAGCTCTTGCCGGGTTTCCAGTCTTTTGCAGTGCCTGCTGCAACCATTGCCTTAGCGCCTGCAAGTGTTTCATTGCCGTAAACGTTGTTAAGGTAGAATGCCTCAACTGTGTCGGCTACCTTGTAGTAATATGGTGTGTAAACAGGAGCGTAAACGGTGGTTGAGCCCTGTTTAAATATTCTATCTGTTTGTGTACCACCTGCTACGCTTTCGGCAGTTTCAACTGCCAAGTCGCCGCTTGTTGAAGTGGTATATGTTACTGTAGAAAGTGCGCGATAAAGCTGATCGGCAGTTTTAATAATGAATGGGTCTTCTTTGGTGCCTGTACCGCCCGCAAATTCACTTGCTGCTGCGCCTGTCCAGAAAGAAACGCCGGACTCTTCTCCTGTTTGGTTAATGGTTGGATATTCACCATCTTCACCGGGAATCCAACCGGAGAACCAAGCAAGGTTCATATTGTTAACTGCGGCTGCACCCTGCATTTGCTCGGGTGTGAGAATGAAAATTTTGTTTGTAAAGTTACGTGTGCCAAGTGTACCACCGATTGCAGCCTGTAAAGCTCCTGTGTCGGTGTAAACGTTTTTAAAGTGACTTTCAAGACCAGAGTGCTGAACGTGGTTTTTATCGGTACTAATAGATGTTGCATATGGTGTAATACCAAGTACAATACAGTCGCTAACTGCAAGTCCGTTTGTACCTAACCAACCTGCCACACCACCGTGACAAAGCTGGTCACCTGCTGCACTGCCACCCTCGTTTTGAGAAACAAAGTTTGCTTCATCAAGATCTACAAAACAACTGGTAATGTTTATCTTATTGTTTACGTAAAGTGTTTCGGTTGTGTTACCGTCACCGTCTTCGTCGTTTGCATCCTTGTAACCTGATGGGCAGTCAACTCTACCCACTATAGCACCAAGACCTCTATTTGCACCTGTAGTGGTTATCTCAATATAAGAATCAGTTACAGAGCAGTTCTCGATAGTAAGGGTTGTGTTGTTTGCGTAATCACCCTCGCCTTTATAGTAACCAACAATACCACCAGCTGCCTGTGTAGCGGTGAAAGAAGCCTTGTTAACGTTAACGTTTTTAATGGTTACGTCACCCTGTGCGCAACTAAAAAGGCCAGCGTATGTAGATACGCTTGTATGGCTGCACCAAGCGCCGTAAATGGTAACACCGTTACCGTCAAAATGGCCCTGGAAGCCGGGTGTGCCGCCTGCGTGGTTTTTGCCGGCAGCCTTGATAACGTCAATGTTGTCAGCCAAAGTGCCATCTATATCAAGATTATTGTTTGCAAGGTTAAAGCCGGCAATGCCGTCAGCAACCTTATAATACTTGCCATCAGTGTCGTTTGTTGCAGTTTTTGCAATATAAACAAATTCTTCGGCAGAGTCAATTATAATAGCGTTTTCCCAAGAATCACCTGTTTCGCCGTTATCGGCTACTTTGGTATCATAAAATGTACTTGTACTGCCCATATCGGTAAGGTAACTACCAAATTCGAGAAGGTCTATTGTACCCTCTGCAATTGGAGCAGTTTCGGCGTTGGCAATAATGTTTGCGCCAACGTTAGCGGTAAAGAGCGTTCCTACAACCATTGCAAGTGCAAGGGCTATACTTAATACTCTTTTAGCGCTTTTGTTTATTTCGATTTTCATAAAAAACCTCTCTTTTCTTTCCACTATGTGTGAATTAATAGGTTAGTTTCTTTTGTTCTTGTAATTATTTAGGCCAGATTACGATATCATCGTCGTCATCGCCAAAGTTAGCGTTAGGGTCACTTGTAACGATAATATCTGTAAGGTCTAATTCATAGATTTCGATTTTTGATTTTTGAAACATAATCTAATTCTCCTTTTCTATCGGGTCCTCATCTACAATGTGAAAGCCACATTGTAGATGAAACCGTTTATATTATCGTTTATTATTTACCGTAACGCGCTTGAATCATTTGAACGTAGAACAAAAGCGCTTTTGATACTTCATAATATGATGCATACTGGCCGCAAGGCTCAATCTTGTTAGCATTGTCTGCCATAAGTGCAAAGCCCTCTACTGAGTATGAACCAAAGTCTGCCCACGCACCGCCGTTATAAGAAGCTTCTACCTTGATACCACTAGCCAATGCTTCTACAGGGAGGCCTGTTGCTCTGTAGGTGTGGAATCTGCCTGCATTCTGGCTTTCCTTATGGGTCCAGCCGTTTACATTAACGATATCGCTACCGTCGAATGCAGGAACTGCGATTTCTTCGCTTGTTACACTTGCACCGTCTTTGGTGTAAGTAAATCTAATTTTAATATCATCACGGTTTTCCTTGTATTCGCCATAAAATGCAAATGTGAATACCATATATGGATTTGCCTTGATGTTAAGGCTGGAGCCATACATACCAAATACCATTGAACCGTTTGAGTTATACTGAGTACCTGCACCTACGGTGTCAGGAGTATCAAGTATAATACTGTCATAAAGTGTCTGAGCACTTGATGGCATACTGCCTGCTTCTTTAAAGCCGGGCATATCACCTGCGGCACCTACGTACCACACCTCGCCCCAAGCAAGATTTGGCATAGCAGTTTCAGCGCCTGCGCCAAATGCATCTTGTTGCTTGATTATCTTAATGTTGTTTTCAGCGTAGGTAAATGTGCCGTCAGAATATGTAATAACACCGTCTACCAAAGCAGACATATCGCTATAAACGTTGGTGTAGCAACCGGCATCGTTCTTACGCCAGCCACGACCACTTTTAAGACTCATAACGTCA
>JAZSKN010000036.1:0-43298 GCA_045534895.1 Acutalibacteraceae bacterium | reverse complement strand
CTACCAACTGCGCCACACCTTGTTGCTTGATTTTATCAACCGAGTAGTTATTATATATTATTTGTTTTAAAATGTCAATAAGAAATTTTAAATTATTATAACTTTTTTTAAAAGTTATAATTCATTAAGGTAGTTTTGTGTATCGTTATGAGATTTAAAAATAAAAACGTTTTTTTCATTATGTTTTTTAAGCAAGGTATATATGTGCGGCAGTTCATTTTTTGGAAAATCAATTATCCATTGTCTGAATTCTTGGTCAAACTCTTGTTCTATCCACGGCATATCGTCGCGTGTTTTGCCAATGCGCGATCTTACGCCGTTTAAGCATATATCAACAGGAAAGTCGAGCAAAAATACTGTATCGCACATTTTTAGCCTTTTTTCAAGCGTTCTGCCATAATTTCCGTCTATAATCCAATTTTCCTGCAGTAAAACATTATCTAATCGATGGTCGAAAACCTCACGAGAAACATGGGTTTTATCCTTATTCCAAAAGAGCATGTCGAGGTGATATAAGGGTAATGATGTTTTTTGCTGTAGGGCTTTTGCAAAAGTGCTTTTACCTGCACCCGGACATCCAATTATTATCACCTTATTCATAAATTACTCCTTATATATTAAAACGTAAAACTTTTAATTTATTATAGCACACGTATCTTTAAATGTCATTAATAACAATAAAAAAGACTTTAAATTTGTTTTTATATGTGGTAAAATGCATATAAAGGTTGTGATAAAATGAAAAATAGTGAAAAAGCAGTAAAGTTATTTACTGATGGTTATAATTGCGCGCAGGCAGTATTTGGAGCGTTTGCCGAGGATTTAGGTTTTGATGAAGCGACGGCACTTAAAATTGCGTCGCCCTTTGGTGGCGGCTTCGGCCGTCAGCGTGAAGTGTGCGGCGCAGTTAGCGGTATGCTTATGGCGTTTGGTTATCTATATGGTTATGAAACACCTGAAACGGGCGAGATTAAGATGAAGCATTACGAAGATACACGCGCTTTGTGTAATGCTTTTAAAGATAAAAACGGCTCAATTATATGCCGTGAAATACTTAAAACTGCCGAGGTTGGCGGCACACCGGAACCTAGAACCGAAAAATATTATCACGAGCGCCCTTGCGAAAGATGTGTGCGCACAGCAAGCGAGATACTTGAAGAATATATTAATAATAAGTAAAAACAAAAGGACTATGATTTAAATCATAGTCCTTTATGTTTTTTTAAAATACCTCTTCTGCATATCGTACTGCTTCCATAGCGTCGCGGGCGTATTTGTCTGCGCCGATTTTGTCGGCATATTCTTGCGTTAATACGGCGCCGCCTACTATTGTTTTGCACCAAGGAGCTTTTTGTTTTATTAGCTCAATAGTTTTTTGCATAGCAGGTACGGTGGTGGTCATTAGCGCGCTAAGTCCCACTATTTTGGCATTAAGCTCTATAACCTTTTCAACAATCGCTTCTGCCGGCACGTCTTTACCAAGGTCGACTACATTAAAGCCATAGTTTTCGAGTAGCAGTTTTACAATATTTTTGCCAATATCGTGAATATCGCCGTGAACGGTGGCAATTACAAAGGTTGGCTTTTGAGATTTAGTATCGCATAGTGTCATAGTAGATTTTATAACTTCAAATGCGCTTTTTGCGGCTTCGGCGCTCATAAGCAGTTGTGGCAAGTAAACGGTTTTGTTTTCAAAACCTACGCCTACGGTATTAAGGGCGGGTATAATTTCGTGGTTTACAATATCAAGTGGCTCGGTTACTTTTATAAGTTCTTTAGTTATTTCGCTCGCTTTATCCTTAAAGCCCTTTATAATGGCGTATTGAAGCTCCGATGCATATTGAGTATCACCGCTCTGTGCAGTTGTGATTTGTGTGGGAGCAGAAGCGGTAAATTCATCAGCATGGGCGATATAATCGGCACAGTTAGGGTCAAGGCCCTTGAGCGCATTATATGTGTAATAGGTTTTCATCATATCAGCAGAGTACGGGTTCATAATTGCGGCCGAAAGCCCATTTTGAAGCGCCATAGCAAAAAAGGTGCAGTTAACTGCGTCGCGATTTGGTAGCCCAAAAGATACATTTGATACACCGAGTGAGGTGTGACAACCAAGCTCGGTTTTTATGGTATGCAGTGCGTCAAGAGTTGCATTTGCGGCGGAGGTATCGGCGCTAATAGTCATAGCAAGGGTATCGAAAATAATGTCTTTTTTATCAATACCATACTTTGCGGCGGTGGCAAGTATTTTTTTGGCAATTTCAACTCTTTTTTCTGCAGAAGAGGGAATACCGTTTTCGTCAAGGGTGAGTGCCACTACAACGCCACCGTATTTTTTAACGAGTGGGAATATAGCCGCCATACTTTCAGCCTTGCCGTTAACCGAATTTATCATAGCTTTACCGTTGTAACGGCGAAGTGCGGCTTCCATAGCGCAAATATTGGCAGTATCAATCTGCAAAGGCAGGTCGATTATTGCTTGCAGTTCACATACTGCAGATTTTAGCATAGCAACCTCGTCAATGTCGGGAAGTCCAACGTTAACGTCAAGTATATGAACGCCTTTTTCTTGCTGATTTACACCTTCTGCGAGGATATAATCAATATCGTTTTCAAGCAGAGCCTGTTTAAAACGCTTTTTACCTGTGGGATTTATTCGTTCGCCAATAAGAATAGGGGATTCGCCAAACTTTACCGCGTGTGAGTATGATGACACGACTGTTAGGCTTTTTTTGGTAAGCGGCGTGGGTTGAATGCCATCTGTTTTGTTAGTTAATGCCTTTATGTATTCAGGCGTAGTGCCACAACAACCGCCACACACGCGAACACCCATTTTTACAATATCGGCAAGCTCGTCCGCAAATTCTTGTGGGGTAATATCAAAAACAGTTTTACCATCAACCGATTTTGGCAGACCCGCATTTGGTTTTAAAATCACGGGAATAGACGTGTTTTTAAGCAGTTCTTCGGCAACAACGCGTAATTGACGAGGACCTAAAGAGCAGTTAGCACCTAAAGCATCGGCGCCCATACCTTCAATTAGAGCAACCATTGCGGCAGGAGTAGCGCCTGTCATAAGCTTGCCGTCTTGCCCATATGCGTTAGAAACAATAACGGGTAAATCGCAGTTTTCTTTAACTGCAAGAAGTGCAGCCTTTGTTTCGTAAGAGTCGTTCATTGTTTCAATTATTACAAGGTCGGCGCCGTATTTTGCACCAAGCCTTACTGTTTTGGCAAAAACCGATACTGCATCTTCAAAATCGAGATCACCAAGCGGTTTTAATAGTTTTCCTGTAGGGCCGATATCAAGCGCAACAAATTTGTTTTGTGGTGCTTTACTGTTTGCAATTGCATTTTTTGCATTGGTAATTGCGGCTTTAACTATTTGGTCAAGCTGTGCTTCATCGAATTTAAGGCTATTTGCGCCAAAAGTGTTTGTGCAGACAACATTACTGCCTGCATTAAAATAATCGGTATGAATTTTTGTTATTATTTCGGGGTGGGTAAGATTCCATAGTTCAGGCAGTTCGCCGGGCTGCAGTCCGCTTGCTTGCAAAAGGGTACCCATACCGCCGTCAAGATAAACGATATTATTTTGTAGATATTCTTTAAAATTCATTGAATCCTCCCGTCACGACTTCGTCGCGCCACCCTCCTTTAGGCAAGGAGGGCTTTAATTATGATATACCCATAAATGCTGTTACAGATTTAGTGGGTGACATAAGTAGACTGTCGTTTAATGTAAGTCCTATGTTTTTTGGTAGGTTAAGCAGTGAAAAGACTTGCTTTTGTGTATCTAACGGTAAATCACCGTATCCTGCGCTAAAACGTGGTTTAAGTTGTATTTTAAGAGTATTTTGTATATCCTTACAAAAATCATCGCACAGTGCCTCAATACGCTCTGCGCCAAATGCTTGAAGCATTAAAGCCTTTGCAGGCGATATGTGAGAATATTTTGTAATAAGCCGGTCAAGACCTATACCAATGGTGGCGCCAAAAATTATTACGCTGTTACAACCCGAAATATTTGTAGCAAGTTTTTTTGATTGTACATTAAATACTCCAAAGTCGCATAAATCACCATCCGTTTTAACAGGTAATTCACAGTAGCAAACTTTGTATGTAATGCAGTCCAGCGACTCGTTTATACACTCATTTAAAAGTTTGATTGTATTATCATCAGCAATCCCGCCGGCATATCGTAATATTTCTTTTTCATTAATGGGCGGCGCCGAGTATATTTTGGTTAAGATAGTTCCGTTCATTTTTTTATTATATCAGACAAATTATCTTGAATTTTTGCCGCTACGTCGGGTTTGTTCATTGAGTAAACGTGAACGTTTGTGATACCGTTTGCATACAGGTCGATAATCTGATCGGTAGCGTAGGCAATACCTGCTTGTTTCATAGCATTGGGATTATAGCCAAATTTATCAACCAAACTTTTAAAACGCTGTGGCATAAATGAGCCTGAAAGCTTAATAGAGCGTTCAACCTGATTAGCGTTTGTAATGGGCATAACGCCCGGTATTACGGGCACGGTAATTCCGGCTTCACGTATTTTGTATAAAAAGTTATAAAGAAGATTGTTATCAAAAAACATCTGTGTTGTTAAAAAATCAACACCTGCGTCAACCTTTTCTTTAAGTCGTTTAATATCGTCTTTTTGTGTTGCGCTTTCGGGATGAATTTCAGGATAGCACGCAGCACCAATGCAAAAGTCTTGATTTGCCGATTTTAATTCGTATATCAGGTCAATAGCATATTTATAATCCCAGGTAGTACGGTCAGAATTTTTTAAGGCATCGGGTATATCACCGCGAAGCGCCATAATATTTTGTATACCTGCCGATTTGATTTCATCAATCTTTTGTTTTACTGTGTCGCGTGTAGATGAAACACAAGTAAGATGAGCTAATGTTGGCACACCGTAAAGAGATTTAATATTTTTGGCAATATCAAGTGTATATTGGCTTGTGCCGCCACCCGCGCCATAAGTAACGCTCATAAAAGCAGGGCGCAGTTTTGCAATTTCTTCGGTAGCGGATTTTACACTTTCAAAGGTTGTTTCACTTTTGGGCGGAAAAACCTCGAAAGAAAGAGAAGGGTTATTTTGATTTAATAAATCAATGATTTTCATATTAATATCCTTTTAAACTTTATTTTTTAAACATTTCTGTAGATAGATAGCGGTCACCCGTATCGGGCAGAAGAACCACTATTGTTTTGCCTGCGTTTTCATCGCGTTGTGCGACCTGGATTGCGGCCGACAATGCCGCGCCTGATGAGATACCAACAAGTACACCCTCGGCTTTGCCGATAAGTCTACCACTTTCAAAAGCATCTTCATCGGTTACGGTTATAATTTCGTCATAGATGCTTGTATTTAATACTTCGGGTACAAAATTTGCGCCAATGCCTTGTATTTTATGTGGTGCTGCTGTACCGCTTGACAATAGTGGGGAAGATGCAGGCTCAACTGCTATAATCTTAATATCGGGATTTTGTGATTTTAAATATTCGCCTGTGCCTGTTATGGTACCGCCGGTGCCAACACCCGCTACAAAAACATCAACCTTGCCATCGGTATCACGATATATTTCGGGGCCTGTAGTGTCAAAATGTGCCTTTGGATTAGCAGGGTTTACAAATTGACCTGCAATAATGCTGTTAGGTATTTCTTGATTTAATTGTTCCGCTTTTTCTATTGCTCCCGACATACCTTTAGCACCCTCGGTTAGTACAAGCTCGGCGCCGTAAGCCTTCATAAGCTGTTGCCGCTCTACCGACATACTGTTGGGCATAACAATTATTACGCGATATCCTCGCGCAGCACCCACGCACGCAAGACCAATACCTGTGTTTCCGCTTGTAGGCTCTATGATAACCGAGTCGGGTTTAAGCAAGTCTTTTTCTTCCATATCATTTATCATAGCAAGTGCAACACGGTCTTTTACCGAGCCTGCAGGATTAAAATATTCAAGTTTTGCAAGTAACTTTGCCTTTAAATTATATTTTTTTTCAATATTGGTAAGCTCTAAAAGGGGAGTGTTACCGATTAATTTGTCAATAGAATTATATATATTAGCCATTAAAATCATCCTTATTAAATATTATGATTATTTTATCACTATTTATTTTTTATGTCAATGTAAAAAGCAGACAGTAGTTTCTGTCTGCTTTAGTACTTAAAATATTACCGATGAACCGCTTGATGCGCTATATACGTTTGCTGCATATGTATAGCCGTATTTATCGTAATAATCGCGGTTCACAACGTTTATAATGCTGTCGGCTTTTGCTTTTTCAATTAAAGCAATTACACAACCTCCAAGACCTGCGCCTACAATCTCGCTACCCAAAACACCGTCTGTCGCGTTGAGAACATCGCAAAGATAGTCAATTTCGGGTGTTGAGCAAGCATATGAGCCGCATTCGGTTTCAAAGGGTGTATTGTTGGCAATTAGCTCGTCCAAATGCGCATCACTAACATTTTCTACACCTATTCTGTCACCATTGTGACTAATTTTCATCATGTTACCTAAAGTAGTATAATCTTCAACTTTAAGTATATCCATAAATTTTTCTGCACGTTCACATTCCGAAACGCCATAAAGCGTTACGTTGCGAAGCTCATAAACTTTTGGGTCTTTGTGATTTGAAAATATTTCATTCAGACGTTGCTTATATTCGGGTAAAAGCGCTTTTATTCCACCGCGAGTAATAGTTTCGGGCAGTGTTGCTATCATTTCATAAACTTCTGAATATGGTCTTATTTTTGCTAAATCTCGAAATTCTTTAAGTTCGTAGTTCGGATAATTCTTTTTAAGCAGCATAAGTGCAAATTCATAACAGGCAACCTTTGCATTAAACGTATCCTTACTGCCTTCAGATTTTTTAGCCATAAGCATAGAGTTAGCAACTAAAACAGCATATTTGTCAGAAAATTTTTGTCTTTCGCCAACAGTAAATGGTTTAAATCCCAAGTGCACAATAGCGTCTTTTTGACCGCACTTCATAGCTGCGTGGTCACCGGCGCCGCCGCGAGATCCAACAAACCATTCGCCCTCGCCGCAAAGGTCAATAAATTCACGTTCGGTGAGGTTAAGACAGTTAAGCGCAACAAGTGCTTCCATAACGGCGACAACTATAGCTGATGACGATGAAAGACCGGCAGCTACAGGAATGTTGCCTGCAGATACCATATCCATACCACAAAGTGTGTAATCGGTTTTAAATTGGGCGTGTATCACGGCCGATTTAACATAGTTAGACCAGTCACCATTACTTTCGGTAAGGGCATTCACAACCTTGTCACTACCAAGATATTTAAGCCATGATTCGTTAGTACCAAGTGATAATGTTTCGCTAATTGAAAAACTGCGGTCAGGGTAGATGGGATCTAAATTTGAAATATTAACAATATCATCGTCGCGTCGAGCCGATACAAACACTTGGTCCTTATCGGTTGCCATAACATTTATACCGCCGCCACGATGGTCTATATGCCTACCCATAAGATTTATGCGACCCGGTGAACGCGTAATAACAACCTTTTTATCTCCATATTTTTCTATGAATTTATTTAGTAAATCAATATATCTTTGCTTTTGTACATTAAGGTTGTCGGCATAAAGCTTAGATAATGTTTTGTCCATATTACCGCTTTTAATATCAGCAATATATTGAGCGGCTGTACGCATAAAATGCTCGCTTACTTTACAAAGCTCTTGCTTAGTGCTATATGTAAGCATATCATTTTTATCTGTAATTTCGTATAAAACAGCCTGTTTTTTTGCGGCAAAATATTCGAGTGTGTCGGTAAGATAGATTTCTCCCTGTGCATTGTCTGAGCCAAGTGTTTTTATTGCTTCAATAACTTTATTTGTATCAAAACAATAAAGTGCAGCATTTGCATATGGTGCAGACAACACCTCATCTGCAGTAAATTCTGTGTCACAAAGCAATTTAGTAGGTGACGGAGTTTGTTTATTTGCAGTGTCGAGTACTTTTTTTGCTTTTTTAGGATTAAGACCAATATTATTTAGAAGTTCTTCATATTTATCGGGTGTTGTGTTACCAAGAGCCATTAATGCGGCATCGGTAAATTCTATAACGCCGTATGGCTTGTTGTTACGAACAACAACACGTCCGCCATTAAAGTTATCGTTAAGTGGTTGTACACCCCATACGGCATAAGCATCTTCTGATTTTTGCAAAATACCGCTGATTACGTCGGTTGATATTATTTTATCACCCATAGATATTATAACAGGGCCATCATATCCCATAGAAGAAAGTGCTTTAAGACCACAAAGAGCGGCGTGGCCTGTACCTTTTTGTTCTTTCTGATAGGCATAAATTACACCGTCAACACCGTCAAGACAGTCCATAACGCTATATGCTTGATGACCTATAACCACAACAAAACGACTTACACCTGACGCCTTCATATTATCAATTATACGGCGAATAACCGGCACACCTGCACAATCAAAACAAACCTTACTTTTGGAATTGTCGTTCATTCTTGAGCCTTTGCCTGCACATAAAATAATTGCCGCTGTATCTCTCATTTTAATAATCCGTCCTTAGTTGTTATTTTCTTGTAGCCATTGACCCATTTTAATTGCAAATAAGTTCCAGTTTTGGAAACCTGGGTTATTAACACCCTCACCGCTTTCAGGGTCGTAGTATTCGTGTAATTCACCACACTGTGCTATATCACGACCAAAAAGCTCAAGCGTTTTGGTGGCAAGCTCTTTTGCTTCGGCGATAAAGCCATATTTTACAAGACCGTCAAATACCATATAGTTAGAAATGCCCCAAATTGGTCCTAACCAACAGGATGGATTACCTGTCTTTTTGATAGAATACATTTTTTCATATTTTGAAAGAGTACGTACACCGTATGGCGCCCAGAACGCTTTTTCATCGAGCAGATTTTCTTTTACCATACGAGTAGCTTGTTCGGGAGTAGCAATGCCTGCCCACATAGCCATAAAGCCGGACCAACAACCTATACGCTGAATAAGTGTGTCCCAGTGTCTTGGCGCACCTGAGTGTAGTGTGGAGTTTGGGTCGACAGGCAAAAGATTTATATCGGCGCTATAATACATACCGTCTTTTTCGTCAAAGCAAAGCTCTTGTACAGCTGTTTTTAAATTTTCAGCTTCATTTTTATAAAAACTTATATCGACGCTCAAAAGCTCGCCCAAGTAGCATACGGCTTCCAATTCTTTATACATTAAGCAATTAAGATAAATAGATGCCGAACTATTTTCGGGACGATAGTATGTAGAAGGGTCATTATCGACACCTATTGCACAGTCATTTATCCAGTAATATAGACCGCAGGTATGACGCTGGTTATTATAATAATAGTCGATAAATTTTAAAAGTTTGTCAAAATGAGGGCGTAGCCATTCAACATCACCTTTATTACTTTTAACAATAAAAGCCGCATGCTGCGCTAAGCAGGGCTTGTGAATGTTTGAATTTGAATTTCCGTCAAAATTATACCACGCTTTTTCGGGGGTAATAAAAATTGGCATTTTGCCGTTTTCATCAATGTGATTAAGAAAATTTAGAATACAACCTTTTTCGTATTCAGAAATATCTTCTTTTACAAAGGCGCGAAGCGCTATGTTGGTAAGCCAACTGTCCCAATCCCAAAGACAGTTTGAGTAAACACTACCGGGTACTATAAATTTGTACTTTAACAGACCATCAGGCTCGCGGAACATTTTTTTATAGTTTGCTTTAGCATAATTTAATATTAAATCGTAGTTGTTCATAAAATCACCTCAGAACATATTAATTATATGATAACACAAATTTTCAAGTTTGTCATTAGTTTTAAATAAAAAATTCCCGTGTACATAAAATGTACACGGGGAAAAGAATTATTAATCTAATGGTTTCATTGTGGGGAAACGCCCAAAACGAGTTTAAAAAAGTTTTATAAGTTCTTATAACACTTTATTTCTTGCCCTCACAAGCCAACGAAACCAAGCGAATTCTTATATTTTCTTATAAGTTCTTATAATTTGGTTGAAATCTGTGGTAAAATTGTGGTAAATTGATTTTGTCATTTACTTGTGCTATAATGTAAAAACAAAGGAGGAATTGCGATGCTTAATAACAGAATAGTACGAATTATTTCTCTGCTTTTTTCAGTTTTATGCTTGTTGTCATTCTTTGGTTGTTCAAAAGAAAAACCTAATGATGCCATTGTAACATATCCCGAAGATGTTTCTGCCATTGCTGATTTCAAGTGTGTTTGTTCAACCGACCATAAAACAGAGTTTGTTATAGAAAATGATGAGGCAAAAGCATTATATACATACATAATGGAGCAATGGGAAAAGGCAGAGGAAACCGAAATTGACAGAACTGAACAAGATGACATTTACCTTTCTTTCCAAGACGGAGAGCCTTTGCTTATTTTGAGTCAAGAACCCAAAGCAGAAATATCCGATGCTCTCGCAGTATCAGATGAGCATTTTTACGGTGTGTTTTGGATTCACGAAAATGACTATATGGTCTTTACCGCTATGCCGATGACCTCTTTCCAAAAATATTATAAAATGCCCGAAGGCACATATGATAAAATTGCCGAGTTGGTAAAAAAATAACCTATAAAACAGCAAAAACACCCTATGACTTTTGATGGTCATAGGGTGTTTTTTGTTATAAAACTGTGGTAAGAAGATTTTGGGAAATACTTATATCTTCTTATATGGTCTTATATGGTCCCTTTTAGTCAAGGGGTTTCATCGTCGGAAAGGCGATTACTTCACGAATGGTATCAGAATTTGTAAGCAGCATTACTGCTCTGTCAATACCAATACCCATACCACCTGTTGGAGGCATACCGTATTCCATAGCGGTAAGGAAATCTTCGTCAAGCATTTCTGCCTCATCATCGCCGCGTTCACGAAGTTCAAGCTGCTTTTCAAAGCGTTCACGCTGAACGATTGGGTCATTAAGCTCTGAGTATGCATTTGCAAGCTCGCTATGGCAGATAAACAGTTCAAAACGCTCGGTAAGACGTGGGTCAGCAGGTGAAGCCTTGGTAAGAGGGGAAACCTCTACAGGATACATTGTAATAAATGTAGGCTGAATAAGTTTTTCCTCTACCTTTTGGTCAAAACACGCGTAAAGAGCGTTGCCCCAAGTCTTATCGGCTGTTTCTGCAAGTTCTACACCGATTTTTTCGGCAGCGGCTACAGCCTCGGCATCATCGGTAATGGTACCAAAGTCAATGCCTGCATATTCCTTAACGGCGTCAACCATTGTAAGACGGCGCCAACCGGGAGTAAGGTCAATCTTTTCGCCAAGCCATTCAACCTCATAGGTGCCGTGAATTTCTTTAGCAGCTCCTGAGATAATGCCTTCGGCAATGTCCATCATATCGTGGAAATCAGCATAAGACTGATAAAGCTCAACCGTTGTAAATTCCGGATTGTGCTTAGGGTCCATACCTTCATTACGGAAAATACGACCTATTTCATACACGCGTTCCATACCGCCAACAATAAGACGTTTAAGCGGAAGCTCGGTAGCGATACGCATATACATTGGTATATTAAGTGTGTTATGGTGTGTAATAAACGGACGAGCCGCCGCACCACCAACAATTGTGTTAAGTACAGGTGTTTCAACCTCGATATAATCCATATCATCAAGATATTTACGCATAAACTTGATAAACTGTGAGCGAATCTTAAAGTTGCGTTTTACATTTGGATTCATAATTAGGTCAACATATCTCTGACGGAAACGAAGGTCGTTGTTGGTAAGACCGTGGAATTTTTCGGGCAAGGGGAGGAGTGACTTTGCCAAAATTTCGATGTGGTTTGCGTGAATAGAGATTTCTTCGGTCTGGGTTTTAAACACAGAACCCTTAACACCTACTATATCACCAATATCCCATTTTTTAAATGCAGCGTAGGTATCTTCACCAACGTCATCACGGCGAACGTAAAGCTGAATATCGCCCTCGCCGTCACGAATGGTAACAAAGCTTGCTTTTCCCATAATTCTGCGTGCCATAATACGACCTGCAACGCTAACCTGTTTGCCTTCAAAGCCTTCAAAATCGCCCTTGATTTGTAAAGAATGTGCGTCAACGTCGTATTTAGTTTTAACAAAAGGATCGCATCCGTTTTCTTTCATAGCAGAAAGCTTATCACGGCGAACCTGTAATATTTCACTTAATTCTTGTACGGGAGCATTGTTGTTTTCGCTCATTTAAAACATCCTTTCGATTATTCAAAAATGGGGGCAAGTTAAACCTGCCCCAAAATATTATTTTGAAATTTTTACAATTTTAAGGTTAATTTCACCGGCCGGTACTTCAACAGTAACAACATCGCCGACCTTGTGACCAAGAAGAGCGCGACCTACAGGAGATTCGTCAGAAATTTTGTTGCTTGAAGGGTCAGCCTCGGTAGATCCTACAACGTAATATTCGTCCTCTTCTTCAAATTCTTCATCGTAAACCTTAACTTTAACACCTACAACAACGGTTTTAGCAGCACCCTTAATGTCTTTGATAATCTCAACGTTTTTAAGCATTGCTTCAAGCTCTATAATACGAGCTTCAATTTTTGCCTGTTCATTTTTAGCGTCATCATATTCGCTGTTTTCAGAAAGGTCACCGTAGCCGCGTGCTACTTTAATTTTCTCTGCGATATCTGCACGACCCACTGTTTTCAAATTTTCAAGCTCTGCTTGAAGCTTTTTTAAACCGTCATCGGTTACTTTAATAGGTTTTGCCAAAATAAAAACCACCTTTAATACATTATATAAATAATAATTGCCACAGAGTCAGCCAACATTATACAATTTAATTTCGGTATTGTCAAGAAGAATATTTTAAACAATTATTTAACTTGACAATCAGCCCATAATAATTATATACTATATGTTGAAATTTAGCACATTTTTATTAGAGGTGTGTTTATGAATAAATTAGTCAAGTTAAGAAAAAGCTGTATGCTTTTTGTTAAATTAATGATAGTTACTGCCGTTACGGTCGGTTTTATTCAGGTTTGGATAACCAGCTATGCTCAGTCTTTGTTTAGTAACAAAGGTAACTATGTTGTTATTTTATCATTCGTACTGCTTTTTACTGTGTTTTCATCACTTTATGGTGCATTTAAAATTGGTATATATCGCATTCACGAAATTATCTACAGTTTTTCACTTGCGGTGGTTTTTACCAACGCTATAATGTATCTTGAATTATCGTTAATTGCGCGTGAGCTTGTAAATATACCGCCCATGTTAGTAGGCATCGCCTATCAAATAATTGTAGTGGCTATATGTTCATTTTGCGCTAACGTTATTTATTTTAAATTATACCCACCACGCCGTGTGGTTGCAATTTTTGGTGATGACGTATCAGGCTTTGAGCTTATACAAAAAATGGGTAAAATATCTGACCGTTTTAGTATAGAACGTGGTTTTAACGCTAATACAACTGATGTAGAAAGCATAAAAAAACACATTGACAAGTATGATGCTGTTGTCATATGCGGTATTGATAAAAATTTACAAAAACAAATTATTTCGTACTGTTATACGCATGAAAAAAGAACTTATTTGTTACCGGATATTACCGATATAATCATAAGTAACAGTTATAACATTCAAATAAGCGATACTCCTGTGCTTATGAGTCGCAACCGTGGTCTTACGCTTGAGCAAAAAATTATTAAACGCGCAATGGATATTTTTATTTCTGCATTAGCTATAATTATTACGAGTCCCATTATGTTAATATGCGCTATTGCTATCAAGCTTGACGATGGCGGTCCTATTTTATTTAAACAAAATCGAATTACTATAAATGGTAAAATTTTTAATGTTTTAAAATTCCGTTCAATGATTGTTGATGCAGATAAAGACGGTGCAAAAAAGGCAGTGAGTGATGATGACCGAATAACACGAGTCGGTAAGATTATACGTGCTTGTCGTATGGATGAATTACCACAACTGTTCAATATTTTACGCGGAGATATGTCGCTTGTAGGCCCCAGACCTGAGAGAATTGAAAACGTGTATGAATATTCGCAAAAGTATCCTGAATTTGAGCTTAGACATCGAGTTAAAGGCGGCCTTACAGGGTTTGCGCAGCTTTATGGAAAATACAATACAAGTCCTGAGGATAAGCTTCATATGGACTTAATTTATATCGAAACATATTCTTTGCTCTTAGATTTAAAGCTTTTAATACTTACTATTAAGGTTTTATTTATGAAAGAAAGTACAGAAGGTTTTAACGAAAAAGCAAATGAAAATGTTCGTGCCTCTAATTCACTTAAAAAAGAAAGCGAGAAATAAAAATGAGTTTTAATGCAACACTTGTAGTAATGGCGGCAGGAATGGGTAGTCGATTTGGCGGTCTTAAGCAAATTGAACCCGTAGGCCCCGGCGGACAGGCTATAATAGATTTTTCTGTTTATGATGCAAAGCAAGCGGGCTTTAATAAGGTTGTTTTTATTATTAAGCACGAAATAGAAAAAGATTTTAAAGAAATTGTAGGTTCAAGAATTGAAAAGATGATCGATGTTGATTATGCTTATCAAGAGACTGATATGTTGCCAAGCGGCTTTACCTGTCCACAAGACCGTGTAAAGCCTTGGGGTACCGCACACGCTATTTACTGTGCGCGTGATAAGGTAAACACACCGTTTGCAGTCATTAATGCCGATGATTATTACGGTAAAGGTGCGTATAAAAAAATGTATGAGCACCTAAAACAGCAAAAAGGCGATTTTTGTATGGTAGGCTTTAAATTGCAAAATACCCTTACCGAAAACGGTACTGTTTCACGCGGTATATGTGAAATTGAAAACGGAATTTTAAAATCTGTTACCGAACGCACCAAAATTATCGACTGCAAGTATACCGAGGATGATAAAACTTGGGTTGAACTTCCACCTGACTGTATAGTTTCTATGAATATGTGGGGATTTACTCCAGATGTATTTAATTATATTGAAAACGATCTTAAAAAATTCTTTGCAGAAAAAATCAACATTCCAAAGGTTGAATATTATCTTCCGACGGTTGTATCAAACGTAATCAATCGCGGTCAAAAAGAGGTTTCGGTACTTGTTGCCGAGGATCGTTGGTACGGTGTTACATATAAAGAAGATAAAGACGGCGTTGTAAATGCTCTTAAGCAAAAAATTAATAACGGCGAGTACGAGGGATTTTAATTATGAATAGAAAACTTTTATATTCAATTATTGTTGTAATTTTAGCTGTTGCAACAATAACCGTTGGTACCTTGCTTATATTTAAAAACACCGGTGATTGCGAAATTGTTATTGGTGAAAATAAAGCAATTGCCGGCGATGTTGTTAAAATACCGATTAGTATAAATAATAATCCTGGTATTTGGGGTGGTCAAATAATAATAGATTACGATTATTATGACCTTAGCTTTTTATCCGTTGAAACAGGATCTGTTTTTGATGAATGTCAAGTTAACGACACGGGTGAAAGTATAGCAATTTTGGTAACACAGTCTGAATTAAAAGACACAAAAGCCGATGGTGAAATTGCGGTGCTTAACTTTAAAGTAAAGTCTTATGCCAAAAAAGGTGAAAAAAAATTATCTTTTAATGCTGAAACAAACTTTTGTAACAGTGATGAAGAGATGGTTGAACCATTATTAACCGATGGTCACATAAAAGTAAAATAACATTCAAAAAAGGTTTGCGCTTCTGTACGCAAACCTTTTATCATTTTTTAAAAACGCCTTGCATATATTTTGGTATGTAATTTAAGAAAGGCGAGATAAAAATGAAAGAATTTTACCCCGAGGGCTCATTAATTTTAACAGAAGAAAACCAAAAATATTTTACGAATATTTCAATGCTGCAAGCGGCAAAAGCTGCGCAAAAAATTATTGAAGCAAAAGTAACTTTATGTGATGCTGATCATAATCTTGTTGTAGATTTGGGCTGTATGTACGGCGTTGTACCCCGTGATGAAGGTGCAATAGGTATAAAGGAAGGCACAACGCGCGACATTGCTCTTATATCACGTGTGGGCAGACCAATATCATTTATTATTACAGATTTTGCTGTCGATTCTAATGGTAACGAATATGCAATTTTATCACGAAAAGCTGCGCAGATTTTGTGTCTTGAATACATTTTAAACAATAAAGAAATAGGTGATATAATAAACGCTACCGTTACACATCTCGATACGTTTGGCGCATTTTGTGATATAGGTTGCGGTAATATCGCTCTTTTACCAATTGATGCAATTAGTGTATCACGTATATCACATCCAAAAGACAGATTTAATGTGGGTGATAAAATTAAAGTTATTATTAAAAAAATTGATATCGATAATAAAATAACGCTTTCACACAAAGAATTACTTGGTACTTGGGATCAAAACGCTTCGCTTTTTTCACAAGGTCAAACAGTTTCGGGTATTGTTCGTAGTATAGAAAACTATGGTATTTTTGTAGAACTAACACCCAATCTTGCAGGTCTTGCAGAGCCGAAGGACGACGTACAAATAGGTCAGTACGCAAGTGTGTATATAAAAAGTATAATACCTGAAAAAATGAAAATTAAGCTAATTATTATTAATAATTTTGACGGATATCAAAAGAATGAATATAATTATTTTTATGACCAAAAGCATATAGATAAATTTGTATATTCACCACCTGAATGCGAAAAAACAATTAATACATATTTTGAATAATTTGTGGTTGATTTTAAAAATCGAATGATGTATAATACTTTGCGGTGATGAAAATGTCAGAAAATTGTAATGGCAATTGCGATTCATGTAGTAGTAATTGTTCAAGTAGAAAAAAAGAAAGTTTTATTGAACCCACAGGCGAATTTAATAATATTAAACACGTTGTTGCCATAGTAAGCGGTAAGGGCGGCGTAGGTAAATCGATGGTTACCTCATTGCTTGCAACGCTTATGAGCCAAAAGGGCTTTAAGGTAGGTATTCTTGATGCGGATATTACAGGTCCTTCAATTCCAAAATCATTTGGTATTATGGGCAATGCTATGCAAAACGAGCTTGGTATTTTACCGGCTGAAAGTAAGGGCGGCATTAAAATAATGTCTGTTAATATGTTGCTTAAAGAAACCGACGCTCCTGTTGTTTGGCGTGGTCCTGTTATTGCAGGCGCCGTTAAACAATTTTGGCAAGATGTTGTTTGGGGCGATCTTGACTATTTGTTTATTGACTGTCCACCCGGCACAGGTGACGTACCGCTTACTGTTTTCCAAACAATTCCTCTTGACGGAATTATAATGGTAACCTCTCCTCAAGACCTTGTTTCTCTTATTGTGAAAAAAGCTTATAATATGGCCGAAATGATGAATATTAACGTTCTTGGTCTTGTAGAGAATATGAGCTATGTTAAATGCCCGGATTGCGGCAAAGAATTTAGCGTATTTGGCGGCGGTAGTGAAAGTGTTGCTAATGAGCTTAATATTGATTTGCTTGGTAAATTACCGATTGATGTTTCTTTAACACAAATGGTTGATAACGGTTGTATTGAGCATTTTAGTAATGATTATCTTAATAAAGCCGTTGAGAAGTTAGAAAATCTTAATAAATAATTTATGTGGGTCGATGCAGGCATCGACCCCTACATTTATTTTTGGTGATTATTATGAGAATGAAAAAAAAGAAGTATTTAAAAGAGCGTTTAGAGGCGGTATCCGATTATTTATATTCAAGCGTTAGTGAGGATAAAAACTTTAAAACAGCCATTAACGACAAAGATTATATCGACTTTGATTCCTGGTTTGGCGCATCTCAACCGCTTTATTTAGAGGTTGGCTGCGGTAAAGGCCGTTTTGCGTGCGAATATGCAGCGGCGCACCCCAACATTAATTTAATTGCGGTTGAACGCGAAGCAAATGTAATTGTGTCGGCTTGTGAATTAGCCCAAAAAATGAACCTTAAAAACGTTCGTTTTATAAAGTGTACTGCTGAATATCTTGAAAGACATATTAAGCCACAATCCATAGAGCAAATTTTTCTTAATTTTTCTTGTCCGTTTCCTAAAAATAAATACGCGTGTCATCGCCTTACTCATCACGGGTTTCTTGAAATATATAAGCGTATTATGAAACCTACGGCTGAAATACATCAAAAAACCGATAATATGAAGCTGTTTGAATTTTCTTTGCAAGAGTTATCACAGAATGGTTTTGCTCTTAAAAATGTATCGCTTGATTTACACAACAGTAATTTTGAAGGTAACATTATGACCGAATATGAAGAAAAGTTTGTATCTCTTGGACAACCTATATATCGACTTGAAGCTTATATAAAATAAGAAAAGTTAACCGAGCGAGACACTTCGTAAAGATGTTGTCTCGCTCGGTTTATATCTATATAAAACAAATGACACTTTGCACAAGGATTGTGAAAGTGTCATTTTAAATTATTTTGTGCCAAAAATTCTATCGCCTGCGTCGCCAAGACCGGGTAGTATATATGCGTGGTCATTAAGGCAATCATCAAGTCCTGCGCAATATACTGGCACGTCCGGGTGGGCTTTTGTAAAAGCCTCAATGCCTTCAGGGGCGGCAATTAAACACATAAATTTAATTCTTTTAGGCTTAAATTCTTTAATGCGACTTACTGCATCAATTGCGCTGCCGCCTGTAGCAAGCATTGGGTCAAGAACAAATACGTCACGTTCGTCTAAATCAGAAGGCAATTTGCAATAATAATCAATGGGCTGGTGTGTTTCGGGGTCACGGTACATACCAATATGACCAACCTTGGCAGAGGGTATAAGATTTAATACACCGTCAACCATACCAAGCCCCGCACGAAGAATAGGTACAAAAGCCATTTTTCTACCTGCAAGTACTTTTGTTTTAGCGGTCATCATAGGTGTTTTTGTGTTAACTTCTTTAAGTGGTAAATCACGCGTTGACTCATAACACATAAGCATTGCAATTTCACTTACAAGTTCACGAAACTGCTTAGTGCCCGTTTGTTCGTCGCGTAATATTGTAAGCTTATGCTGAATTAGTGGGTGGTCCATAACAAATACGTTATCCTTCATTTTAAAAACCTCCGCGTTATATATTTTCTATAGCAGTAATTTTATCTACGCGTGTTTGGTGTCTTCCGCCTTCGAATTCGGTATCTATAAATAAATCTACAAGCTCAATGGCGGTACCCACACCAATTACACGACCGCCAAGGCACAGTATATTTGAATCGTTATGAAGACGTGTGTATTTTGCACTAAAGTGCTCGCTACAGCAAGCGGCTCTGATGCCTTTAACCTTATTTGCGGCAAGTGACATTCCAATGCCTGTGCCGCATACCAATATACCGCGCTCACAGTTACCGTTTGTAATTTGTTCGCATACCTTAACTGCAATATCAGGGTAGTCTACCGATTTGTTTTCATAAATACCGCAGTCTAAAACTTCAAATCCACGATTTTTTAAATGCTCAGAAATTGCATTTTTGTGTTCAAAACCACCGTGATCGCATCCAATAACTATTTTCATTTTTGTGCCTCCGTTTTTGCTTTAAGTTCTCGCTCTGCTTGTGGCAAGCGTAAGTATGTTGGTAATAATTCTTGGTAAGAAATAGTATTATTTGCATTATCATATGCATATAAGCCGACACCAATTGCTGATTGATATTTCAAATATTCCGGTGCTAACATAATATTTTGGCAATTAGATACAAGCTTATAAAAAACATCTGCTCCATCACCGCAAATTATTATTTGTTTGTTTTGTTCGAATTCTAAAAGATTTGCTTTTAATTCGTCACCAAGTAACGCTCTATCAGCGCACAAACGAGTTATAGTGCCGTCTTTAATCTCAAACAGAGCATTATAAAACTGATTACAGCGCGCATCCATAACAGCGCAAACAATACAATTATGGTTTATAAACTGTTGTGCCATTCCATCAAGAGTAGAAACAGCAATGCAGGGCATATTGGTAGGCGCCGCAAGACCCTTTACTGCGCTTATGCCTATACGAAGACCTGTAAATGATCCCGGTCCAACTGCCACAGCAATACGATCAATCTCAGAAAGCTTTGTTGCAGAGTTGTTAAGCATATTTATAATCATTGGCATAAGTGTTTGCGAATGTGTAAGCTTAGCATTTACAAAGGCGCTTGCACGTATTTTGCCGTCTTCAATAATAGCACAAGAGGCAGGACCTGCCGAGCATTCAATACTTAAGATTTTCAAACAGTGTCACCTCTGTTTATTATAATTTCACGTGAATTATCATCGATGCGTTTAATGGTTACGCGTATTGTATTATCCGGTAGGGCAGATTCAATATTCTCGCTCCATTCTACTGCAAGAACACCGCCTGACTCCATATATTCAAAATAACCGGTAGAATAAAGGTCATCCCATCCTGTAACGCGGTACATATCAAAATGATATAGATTTAGTCTACCGCCTATGTATTCGTTAATTATCGCAAATGTGGGGGAGGATACCTCGCCGGAAAATCCAAGACCTTCGGCAAGTCCTGTTACAAAACAGGTTTTTCCCATTCCTAAATCACCGTAAAAAGCAATAACCTCGCCTCCTGTAAGTGTATCGGCGAGTTTAGATGCGATTTCCTTGGTTTTTTGGGGAGAATCAGATAAAAAACTATTGTTCATAATTAAAAAATTCTCCAATCCTAAAGATATTTAAGTGAATTTTATCATATAAAAAAGTTAGTGTCAATTCAAAAATATTAAAAAAATATTTATTATCTTTAAATTTTGTGTTATTATATATTAATGTGCGGAGGTGTTATTTTTGATTTGGTTTATAATAATTACTTTATTGCTGTTGATAGTTATTATTGGAATTCTTTTATGGGCCTTTAAAACCGCTTTTATGCGTAGTGACGTTCGTCTTACTGACGTTAATGCAGAACCGCTTGTTCATTACAAAGATATTTTTGATAGAAGCCTTGAATATATTGATAAGCTTGAATGTGAAAGAATTTATACACAAAGCTATGACGGACTTCGTCTTGCCGCAAGCTATTATAACAATAATTCTGATAGCACAATACTTTTATTTCATGGATACCGTTCAAACGGAAAATTTGATTTTGCTTGCGCAGTAAAGTTTTATATTGAAATTGGTCTAAATGTTTTGGTTGTTGACCAACGCGCTAACGGTGAAAGTGAAGGAAGACTTATAACATTTGGCATTAAAGAGCGTCACGATGTTTTAGAGTGGTCAAATTTTATTAATCAAAAATACAAGCCTTTAAATTTGTTTTTAAGTGGCGTTTCAATGGGTGCTACAAGTGTAATGATGGCATCAAATTTAAATTTGCCCCCAAACGTACGTGGAATTATTGCGGATTGCGGTTTTACATCCGCTCCGGAAATAATTAAAAAGGTATCTTTACAAGCATTTAAAATAAATGCGGCGCCTATTTTACCAATTTTAAACCTTATGTGCAAATTATTAGGCGGTTTTAGTATGTATGAAATAACCGCACCAAAAGCCCTTGCAGAATCAGATATACCAATATTTTTTATACACGGTAAGTGTGATGGATTTGTACCTTGCAATATGACTGAAATTTCTTTTAATGCGGCTAAGGGTGATAAATACATTTGTCTTGTAGACGGTGCAGACCACGGTATTAGCTTTCTTGTTGATACCGATAATATTAAAAAAAGAATAACAAGCTTTATAGGTAAATATAAAATTAATAATTAAAATAATTGAAATTTCAATATAAATATGTTATATTATTCATATGTTTGTATAAGGGGATGAGTTAATGCGTGCAGATGGTAAACGCGTTAAAAACGCTGATCCTATGTATACGGTTGCGGCCTATATTATGGATAAGCGTGTTGACTCTATGAATACAATTACTATTGATATTCCTTTAGAGCCTATTAAAGAATACATTAACAACAAGCGTAAAGATGGCATAAACATCAGTCATATGGCTGTTGTACTTGCAGCATATATACGCACTATGAAAGAATTTCCCGGTCTTAATCGCTTTGTAGTTAACAAAAAGATTTATCAGCGTAATGAAATAGCTGTTGGTATGGTTGTATTAAAGCCGGGTGATATGGGTCACGGTACAATGTCTAAAATGTATTTTGAAGAAGATAATACCATTTATGAAGTTAACGATATTATTGAAAAATACATTGCAGATAACCGTGAAGTTCCTGAAAATAACGGCACTGAAAAAATTATTAAATTTTTGCTAAGTGTACCTGGTGTTTTGCCGGTAGGTGTTGGTATTTTTAAGTGGCTGGACAAGCATAATTTATTGCCTAAATTTATTATAGATATGTCGCCGTTTCATATTAGTTTGGGTATAACAAATCTTGCTTCTATCAGAACAAACTATATTCATCACCATTGTTATGAGTTTGGCACAACAAGTGTTTTTATGGCAATGGGTAATTCTCGTGAGGTACCTAAACGCAAGGGCGATGAAATAATTTTTGAAAAATGTATGCCTATTGGTGTAACAATGGATGAACGTATTTGCTCGGGCAGTTATTTTGCGCTTGCATTTCGTAAAATGCGTACATATCTACGCAATCCGGAACTGCTTGAATTACCGCCTGAAAACATAGAAATTAAATAAGTTGTAATTTGTTTTATTTTATACTTGATTTTATTATATATTTAGTATAAAATAGTTTGGTAAATTTTTAACATTTGGAGGACTTTTATAATGTTAGTATCAGCAAAAGAAATGCTTACAAAAGCAAAGGCAGGCAAATATGCAGTTGGTCAGTTTAACATAAACAATCTTGAATGGACCAAGGCAATCCTTCTTACAGCGCAAGAGCAAAATTCACCTGTAATTTTAGGTGTATCTGAAGGCGCAGGTAAGTATATGTGTGGTTTTAAAACCGTTGCCGATATGGTTAAGGCTATGATTGAAGACCTTGGTATTACAGTACCTGTTGCTCTTCACCTTGACCACGGTAGTTATGAAGGCGCAAAAAAATGCATTGAAGCAGGTTTTTCATCTGTAATGTTTGACGGTTCACACTATCCTATTGAAGAAAACATCGAAAAAACCAAAGAGCTTGTTGCTACTTGTGATAAGCTTGGTCTTTCTCTTGAAGCCGAGGTTGGTTCTATTGGCGGCGAAGAAGACGGTGTAGTAGGCGCTGGCGAATGCGCAGATCCTAACGAATGCAAAATGATTGCAGATCTTGGCATTACAATGCTTGCAGCAGGTATCGGTAACATTCACGGTAAATATCCTGAAAATTGGGCAGGCCTTAGCTTCGATACTCTTGATGCTATCAGTCAGCTTACAGGCGATATGCCACTTGTTCTTCACGGCGGCACAGGCATTCCTGCCGATATGATTAAAAAAGCAATTTCCTTGGGCGTTTCTAAAATTAACGTTAACACTGAATGTCAGCTTAGCTTTGCTGAAGCTACACGTAAATATATTGAAGAAGGTAAGGACCTTCAGGGTAAGGGCTTTGACCCACGCAAGTTGTTGGCGCCCGGATTTGAGGCTATTAAAGCAACCGTTAAAGAAAAGATGGAACTTTTTGGTTCTATAGGTAAAGCTTAATTTTTATCTTCAATCCCCGAATTTCTTTCGGGGATTTTTTACTTGATTGACATTTGAAGTTTAAATTAATATAATAAAGTAAATTGTAATAAAAGGGAGGTTGTATTATGGATGAAAAATTGTTAGAATTAGAGGAACAAATTTTTGATTTAATTAAAAACAAAAGGTTTGTTCAGTTAAAACAAATACTTTCTGAAATGCAGCCTGCCGATATTGCGGAAATTTTTGATGAAGCAAAAAACAAGGATATTCCGGTACTGTTTCGTATTTTGCCTAAAGCACTCGCGGCAGAGGTTTTTGTAGAGTTTGAAGCTGATAAGCAAGAATTACTTGTAAATTCCTTCAGCGATAGCGAGCTACGCGAGGTTGTTGACGAGCTTTTTATGGACGATGCCGCCGACATTGTTGAGGAAATGCCTGCTACCGTTGCAAAGCGTATACTTAAAAATACCGATGCCAACACGCGCAGACAAATCAATCAGCTATTGGCTTACCCTGACGATAGTGCCGGTAGCATTATGACTACCGAATATATTGACCTTAAGCGTACTATGACGGTTGAAGAGGCATTTGACCGCATACGTAAAATTGGGTTTGACACCGAAACAATTTATACCTGCTATGTTATTGGTAGCCGCCGCAAATTGTTTGGTACAGTGTCACTTAAGGATTTATTGCTTAGTGGCAAGGATCAAATTGTTGGCGATATTATGGACGAAAACGTTGTATCGGCTAATACTTTAGATGATAAAGAAGAAGTTGCCGCAATGTTTGAACGTTATGATATGCTTGCGCTTCCTGTAGTCGATACCGAAGGGCGACTTGTTGGTATTGTAACCGTCGATGATGCCATTGACGTTATTCAAGAAGAAGCGTCTGAAGATATCGAAAAAATGGCGGCAATTTTACCAAGTGAAAAATCATATCTTAAAACCGGTGTTTTTGAAACGTTTAAATCGCGTATACCTTGGTTGCTTTTACTTATGATCTCTGCGACCTTTACAGGCGCAATAATTTCAAGCTTTGAAGCCAAGCTTGCGCAGTGTATAGCGCTTGTTGCTTTTATTCCAATGCTTATGGGTACGGGTGGTAATTCGGGCAGTCAAACATCTGTTTCAGTTATACGTGCGCTTAGTCTTGGAGATATTGAATTTAAAGATATCATTCGTGTTATTTGGAAAGAATTGCGCGTTGCCGTGATTGTTGGAATAGTGTTGGGTATCATCAATTTTGTGAAATTATATTTAGTCGATTTTCTATGGCTCAAAACCTTTGATACCGGCGCCGAGCTTGCCGAAATGACAACAATATGCTTAACGCTTGTTCTTGTAATTATTGTTGCAAAGCTTTTAGGTGCTATTTTGCCAATTGTTGCTAAAAAATGCGGTCTAGATCCGGCGGTTATGGCAAGTCCATTAGTTACAACAATACTTGATGCCGTATCACTTTTGATTTACTTTGGTATTGCGGCAATTCTTGTATTATAATATAAACTTTATTTTTTAAGCAGTAGATTTTCTACTGCTTTTTTTTAAAATATACTTGCATTTTAGATTATTTTGTGATATATTTACTATGTATAAATAGGGTATTATACCCATATTGTATTTTATACAATATCCCCCCTGTACATTACAGGGCAAAAATCGGCTTTTGCCGAAAAGAAGGAGAATGGCTTATGTCCAAAAAATTACTTGGTAAATTGCTATCTGTTATTATTTGTTTAGCAATTTGCTGCGCTACACTTTGTGGTAGTATAGTTGGTGCAAATGCCGCTGCTGCGGATTACAACGGTACTTACACCATAAGTGTTGGCGACAACAAACAGGCGGTTCCTTTCGCCGCTACCGAGGTCAAGGCTCAGGTTAAATTCGACCTGCCTGCTGGCTTTGTAGGTGGTCAGTTTACCGCTAAGGCTCAAAGCAATTACACAATTGGTGATGGTGTTTCTACCGTTGCAGCTACCAAAAAAGATGGTACCGCTCTTACTGCTGATGAGCTTAATACTGTTGGGGTTGTAACCAGAGCGAACGGAAACGATAAGGATATCCGTTTTGTTATTGGTGACGGTGTGTTATGCACATCAATTACCTTAGAGTATACACTTAAAATTACCGATTACGTTAACAATGGTAATACAAATCAGTATTTTGTTGCAATTGATGTTGATGGCGCTAACTTTGGTGTAGAAGGCGACTATGCAGATGTTACATTTACCGCAACTGCTGATAGCGATAGCTGGTTTCATTCACATTCTGCTTGGTGCGGACTTTCAAATGCCATAATTGACTCAACTGCAAACGGCAAACACAGTATTGCCGCTTCCGTTTGTCATCTTTGTAAAACAGTTGGTAATTTAGATGCAAACGAATATACATATTTACATATTATACCGGACCATAGCGAGTTTGAGGGGGTAACTACACCTACTATTGCTGATGGTGCTACCGAGAAAAGTCCTACTGCTTGGCTTGGTATAACTGCGGCTAATATTAGATATGAAGATAACGGTAGTCTGAAGGTAGACATTCACGCCTACTCACATTGGCGTTCAGGCGATAACGATAAGGTTATACTTATTGTATGTGATCAAACAGGTAAAGAGCTTTACCGCACATCAAATGTTAAAGATGGTACATCTTCTTTGGCTGGTAACGGATTTCCTGCCAAAGAAAAAATGTTTACCATTGAGAACCTTTCGGCGCGTGATATTATAGATCAGGATACCGGCAAAGAAAAGAAACTTTATATTACTGCTGTCGAGTACAGTACAGGCGTAATTGAACATTCACGTACTGTTGAATTTTGTCTTGCAGATTATTGTAAAAACGTAGTTGAAGGTAATGCAGTTTGGACTAACAATGCTACCGATGAACAAATCGAGGCAGATAAAGATCTTGCTGCTGCGCTTTACTACTATGGCGCGTCAATCGATGAGAGTGTATTCGACAAGAACACAAATACAGGTAGTGACATTGAATATGTAAACGCTAACTACGACGAGTGGGACGGTACAAAGGTACAGCCTACCGCAACCGATAGTGAAGGCAACGTAATCATCAACACTGCCGAAGAGCTTGCTTGGGTAGCGCTTTCCGGTGGTAGCGCAACCTCAGGTAATAATTATAAGGTTGCTGCTAATTCAGTCTTTAATATGATGGGTATGGATGGCATTACACTCGGCTCTACTGCATCACAAGTAAAGGCTGCGGTTAAAAACGATTCTTACAAGTGGCAGACTGCTACTGATGATAAGACAGCTGCATTCAAAGGTAACTTTGACGGTAACGGACTTATCGTATACAACCTTTATACAGCAAAGGGTCGTGGTTATAGTGGTTTGTTCCCGGTTACAACACCTGCAACGGCTTCTACACCACAGGTAATTAAGAACGTTGCTGTTTACGCATCACACATAGGTGGTTACCATTATGCCGGCGGTATTGTTGGTCTTGCAGAATGTAACACTACAAGTTCAATTGTAAACTTCGAGGGTTGCGTAGTTAAGAACAGCTATATATATGATAATGACGATGCAAATACTGTTTGTAGCAGAACTGTTGGCTCTATAGCTGGTGGACTTTCACATAACGGTTTTACACTTAATAATTGTGCTGCTGTTGACAATCAGCTTTCAGCTCAAGGCATAATTGGCGGCTTTGTTGGTGATAAATCCGCATATGGTGGAAGTATTACCATTAAAAACTCACTTTCAATTGGTACTGCTGTTAAACCAACAGCAGCTGCAAAAACACCGAGTTCAAAATTTGACAGTGCAACACTTACCAACGTACACACAGAGGACGTAGCTGCTGCTACATTGGGTTCAGCTTGGTTTGATACTGAAACATATCCGGAACTTTCAATGTTCCATAAGCTTTCAAAAACTTATGTTGATGCAAGTACACACAAGGTAATTTGCGTGCTTAAAGCAGGCGACAACACTTGTGGTCTTAAAGGTATTACAGAAGAACATACTCTTGTTAAAAACGATGAGGGTACAGCAAAGGTTTGCGAATGTGGTTACAGTGTTCCGGTTTATGGTGATATAGAATATATCGCTGCTAACTACGACGAGTGGGACGGTACCAAGGTACAGCCTACCGCAACCGATAGTGAAGGCAACGTAATCATCAATACTGCTGAAGAGCTCGCTTGGATAGCACTTCAGGGTGGCGACGCTACTAAAAATACAAATTATAAGGTTGCTGCTAATTCAGTATTTAACCTAAAGGGCATGGAAGGCATCACTATGAATTCTACTGCTGTGCAGGTTAAGTCAGCTAATAAGGATACAACTCGTAATTGGGTTAGTGGTAATGTATTTTATGGTAATTTTGATGGTAATGGTTTAATTGCTTATAATGTTTGTGGTGATGGTAAAGGCTCATATCCATACTCAGGTCTATTCCCACGCACAAACAAGGCAACTAATGGTGACAATACCACTATAAAAAATGTGATGGTACGTTCATCATACTTTACCGGCTATGGCTATGTAGGTGGTTTAGTGGGTGTTGTTGATGCTCCGGGTACAAGTTGCACAGCAATAATCGAGAATTGTGCTGTTGTAAATTGTTATATGAGCGATAATAATAACTCAAATCTTAATACCGAAAGAACAGTGTCTACCATTGCAGGTGGTGTTAGTCATAACAAAACAACCTTAACAAACTGTATTGCACTTAATAATGAAGTTGTTTCCTCAAACATACAGGGTGGTTTGATTGGTGATACTTCTGGCTATGCTTCTGCGGGTTCAATAAGCAATTCAATTGTTATTGGTTCATCTTTAAAGTCTGAAGATTTAATGACAACCGATACTAAGGGTATAGAAAATGCAATGAAAAACACCACGTATACAAACGTACACACTACTGACGTAGATGCTGCTACATTAGGTTCAGCGTGGTTTGATACGGCAACATATCCCGAACTTAGTATTTTCCACACAATGGCTGATGAGTACGTTGATGAAACGTCTCATAAACCGGTATGTATTATTACAATTAACGGTGCAAATTGTACTGTATGTGGTGTAAGTGAAGAACATACTCTCGCTAAAAATGCTGAAAAGAACAGAATGGAATGTTCTTGCGGCTACTATGAAGATTTAATTGGTAACACAGTTACTCCAAACAATACTAACTACGACGAGTGGGATGGAACAAAGGTACAGCCTACTGCAACCGATAGTGAGGGTAACGTAATTATAAACACTGCCGAAGAGCTCGCTTGGATAGCACTTGAGGGCGGTTCAGCAACCAACGGTGTAAACTACAAGGTTAAAGCAAATTCAGTATTTAACCTAAAGGGTATGGACGGTATTACCCTTAATTCAACCGTTGCAGAAGTACAGGCAGCAACAAAGACATGGCAAATGCGTTGGATTATGGCTAATGATAGCGCTACAACAAATGCATTTGGCGGTAACTTTGACGGTAACGGCCTTACAGTATATAATGCTTCAGCCGGAGCAGGTAGCGGTCAAGGTTATACGGGCTTGTTCCCTGTAACAAGACAGTCTGCTGATGGCTTGACACAAGAAATCAAAAATGTTCAGGTTGTAGCATCATACTTTGTAGGTTACCACAATGCCGGTGCAGTTATCGGTCTTGCAAATGCACCCGGAACAAGCTGTATAACTAACCTAAGTAACATAATGGTTAAAAACTGTTATGTAACCGATAATGCAAATACAAATGCTGCATGTCAAAGAACGGCAGGAACAGTAGTTGGTAACGTAGGACACAATAAAACAACGTTAAACAACTGTATCGTTATAAATACAAATACAGTTGGTACTAATATACAGGGTGGCTTTATAGCTAACTCATCATTGTACTCAAAGGGTGTTACAATTAATAATTCATTAATTATTGGTAATACAACAAAACCGGTTGATAATCTTGATGATGGTAGAAATATTGAAACCCCTGCAGCAAATGCAACACTTACCAACGTACACACAGAGGACGTAGATGCTGCTACATTAGGTTCAGCGTGGTTTGATACTACGACTTATCCTGAGCTTAGCATTTTCCACGATATGATTACTGTTTATATTGATGCAAATACACACCAGAGCGTTTGTCAGCACTTTATAAACGGTACACAGTGTTCAACAGTTGCTCCGACTGCAACACACACAATGATTGATGCCGAGGACGGTAAGTCAGCTTCTTGTGAATGTGGTTACAGTTATGAAATTAAGGGTATTCACGCTATGGGCTTACCTACAAGCATATTAGACCGCATTACAAGTAACTCTGTTTATACAAATAAATTTGCCACCAATTCACTCTTTAAGAATGCATACAATGAAGACGTATATGGTACAGATACTATAGAAAACGTATTTGATATGTACACAACTTCTCTTAACTTAAAGGTTAATCCACATATTGGATTTATGTTTGCGTTCCACGGCGATTATAAGACTGATCGCAGCAACATTACCGTTACATTTACAGTAGACGGTGAAACCTATACTACCGAAGCTGTAGAAACAACCGGTTCACTTGGTACTAACTGGGTAAATAACAATGGTGCAGGTAGATATCATCTTTACAGATTTAAAGAGCTCCCTATAAGCAAGCTTTGTAAAGATATAACCGTAAATGTTAACTATAACGGTAATTCATACTACTTTGGCACGTATAGCGCTGCAGGTTATGCAATTAACGCTATGAACGCTGGCGAAGATTATCAATATCACGTAAATGCATCAATGGCGCTTGTTTACTACAGCGAAATGCTCGCTGCACGTCAAGGTAAATAAGAAACGATAATATTAATAGGCTAACCCCTGCAGTGTGAATAAACATTGTAGGGAAGAGCCTTATAGAAAAGGAGAAAAAAGATTATGTTTCAAAAATCAAAAATAGAAATCTATGAATTAGACCTTACAGATATTATCGTTACAAGTGACCCTAACGCTAACTTCGGCGATGATGACGATGATATTGTAATCTGGCCTAAATAATTCAATTAATTTAAGAAAATTAAACCTATATATTCACAATTAGTGGAAAGAAAAGAGAGGTTTTTTATGAAAATAACAATTAATAAAACTGCAAAAAGAGTATTAAGTGTTACACTTGCACTTGCTATGATACTTGGTACACTTTTTGTAGCCAACGTTGGCGTTACTTTTGACGCCAGTGCTGCAACGGTTGAGGATACCTGGGATGGTACCAAGGTAGAACCAACAGCAACTGATGCTCAAGGTAATATCATCATAAATACTGCCGAAGAGCTTGCTTGGATTGCTCTTCAGGGTGGTAGTGCAACAAATGGTAAAAACTATAAAGTTGCTGACGGCATTAAGTACTTTAATATGAATGGTTCGACAGGCGTTACTGTCGATTCTACAGTATCAAATGTTAAATCAGCAACTGCAACAACAAATCTTTGGAATCATAGTGCTGATTTTGCAGGAAACTTCGACGGTAACGGTGTTGTTGTTTATAACATTAGAAATGCAACAGGCGTTGCATACGGTGGTTTGTTCCCACGTATTAATGGTGTTAATTCATCAATTAAAAACGTTACTGTAAAAGCATCTATTATTTATGCTTACCACGGTGCAGGTGCTATTCTTGGTCAGGGCTCGGGACAATTTACAACCACAATAGATAATTGCGTAGTTGAGAATTGTTATATGACCGATAACAATAATACTAATACAGGTTGCCAAAGATCCGCAGGTATTTTTGTTGGTTCAAGTGCTAACCATTGTATAAAGATAAACAACTGCTTTGCCGCAGGTAACGAATGCTCGGGCGTTCATTCTTACGGTGGATTTGTTGGTAGAGCATCTGCGTGGGCACCGGGTAACTTTACATTTACAAACTGTGTTTCTTTAGGTATTTCACCATATACAACAGCCGGTGCCGGTGCTATTGGTGACGATATTGCTGTAAAGGCAACATGGACAAATGTTTATACCGATACTGATTTACCAAGCGGTGCATCTACAAACGCTGTAAATGGTATTAAAAAGCTTACAACTGCTCAGATGACGGGTGAGGCTGCAACACAAAATATGGCGCTTGATTTTAGCGGTGTTTGGTTTGCAAATACAAGCGGTGCACCAGAGCTTCGTATGTTCCATAACGTAACTGCTAAAAATAATGGCGATACACATAGTGAAGTTTGTGCTGATTGTGGCCTTGTAGGTCTCACTGTAGAACACTATTACAACGATGTAAATTATGATTCAAATACAACAAGCTGTGTTTGTGGTCAATTTATATTTGGTACACACGACGTTTGGGATGGTACCAAGGCAAGTGGTTTTGCAGGTGGTACAGGTACCGAAGCTGACCCATACATCATTAAAACTGCTGAACAGCTTTTCTTGATGGTTCATTCAACAGGACTTGATGCTAACGGTAATCCAATTTACTATAAGGTTGCTGATAGCGTAAATGCGCTTTATATAAACGATACACGTGCATTTGCTGATCAGGCTGCTTTTGAGGCGGCTGCAGGTACACTTAATAACTGGTCTGATGGACTTATGAGTGAAAAAGAGTACTGCGCCGCTCAATGTTCTGCAAACGGTACAACTTGTGCCGTTACTAAGCATCTTGATGCTTGTATCAATTTCTTTGCAGGAAAGTTTGACGGTAACGGTGTAACAATTTATGGTTTATATAGCTATTCAAATAAGTATAGTTATTATGCTCCCGGTGTAGGCTTTGTTCCGGCACTTACTGATGATGCAATAATTAAAAATGTTATCTTTGATACCAGCTACATAAAAACGGAATCTAACAACGGTGGATATGCAGGTGTTGTAACTTCGTGCCTTGGTAGTTATTATGACGGTCAGTACAATCAAGGAAAATGTGAAAATGTTATATCTTATGCAAGAACTGCAGCCGATGATTGTAGAGCATCCGTAATTAACGTTGCTGTGCGTAATGCGTTTGTTGAAACTAAAGATTGTCCATTGACAAGCGGTACACAGTCATATGCCGCAGGTCTTGTATCTTCAACCTTTTATCCAAAGTCATTCAATATATCTAACTGCCTTTTTGACGGTACAAATTCAACCTTTAAGTTAAATGGTAACGTTTCATTAACAAATGAAGCTGCAATACTTTCAACACGTTCTTCTACACATTATGCTACTGTTACCGGTTGTCTTAACATTTTGGGCACAAATGCTCCACAACAGGTTATGACTCATTCTGAACATACTGACGGTACTATTTGTGAGCATAACTCTTATTCGCTTTCTGCTACCGATGCTACTGTAGAAAGTGCGCCTTTGCTTAACTGGACTGCTTTTAATAATGATGAAGCAACACTTGAAAAGTTTGGTACGCCAATGCCAAATGTTACATCGAGCTGGAACGCTGACGATTATTTGCTTGATACAGGTATACACCTTTCAAAACACAAGCAAATGGCATTAACAGGCGATGTTAAATATAACGGTTATGATTGGGGTGCATTAAGAGGTAGCAGTGGTATATTTAATAATTATGATAGCCTTATTGGCGGTGGTACCGAGGCTGACCCATACATAATTTCTGATGCAATCACACTTTACCGTATTATCGCTTCGGGCGGCACACACTTTGGTGTTCCGCAGTACTTTAAACTTGATCGCAACATTGACCTTGAGGGCTTGCAGTGGATTGATACCGAGTTAATGCGAAATGAAGAACATAATGTAACATTTTACGATTATCAACCATTCGAGGGCACACTTGACGGTGACGGTTATACAATAAGCAATATGTATTGTGTAAAAGAAAATGCCGAAGATGCTGTTGCGGGCTTTGTTCCGCAGCTTGCAGAAACAGGTGTTATTAAAAATATTAACTTTAACAATTGCTATGCTTATGACGATAGCGATGATGGTGGTATCATTGCCGGCTTTGCAGCGGATGAGTCAACAATTGAAAATTGTTCTTTAAATTACTGTTTAAATGAAAAATATGTTGGTTATTCTTACCAAGAAACATGGAAGGATTGTTACATTGTAAAACAAGATGGTTCTGTTGAATACTCTGAATCTACCCCAGAACTTGATGGTGTAAATTGGTACGGAATTTCTGCCGAAAATGCAACAACTCCAATTAGATCTACAACCTTTGCAAAGAAGATGCCTTGTGCAGATATTGATGCTGACGGTTTAGGCGAAGAATATACAACACGCGATGTAACTGTACTAAAGAATAATCTTTTGTGGAAATCGGGTTACGATTATATTTACGGCGATGTATCGGGCAATGGTAAAACCGATATGCGCGACCTTGCTGCTTTACAGCGTATAATGACCGGCGGAGATACAGTAGAGGTTGATGGTTTTTGGCCAAACGTTAAAGCAGGTAAATTTAGCATCTGGTATGATGAGGATGATAACTACGACTTTGCCCGTAAGTTTGAGCTTTATCTTGAAGGTATGTCAGGTCTTGATATAGTAAAAACAAAGGGTAGTTCAAATTCAAATTATACAGTATCTATAGTTACCGATACTTCAATGGGTGCGGGTAATTATTCATCTGCTTACGATACTGCAAATGCTAAGCTTGTAATTAAGGGTGGTAGCTTTACAGCGGTCGAAGAAGCTGTTGACCGCGTAATTGCTGAAACTGATGCTTTTGGTTTGCCTGCACAGTTTACAGGTACTATTAATACAATTAAAAATCCAATTGAAGTTAAGATTCACTCAACAAGTAATGACAACGGTTCATTAACCAACAGTTCTTCACAGGTATCGAAGGGTACATATTACTATGTATGGGGCGATGAGTTTAATACTGATGGTAATATTAGTTATGACAGATGGCACGTTCGTGATTTGGGTTCTGAAGGTACTAACTTCAAAAACCTAAAGTTAGCTAATAATAGTGACCTTTTAAAACTTAACACCATTTCAAACGGTAAACTTACTATGAATCGTGGTGTTGGTGACCTGAGTCCTGCTGTTGGTCCAAGTAATTCGATTGACAATGATGGTAATATTTTGCAATTTGATATTAATGATATGTCATCAAGCGGTGTACTCACCAGTGCAGATAGTATGCTATTTAAGCGCGGATATATGGAATTAAAGGCAACATTACCAAATGACGCCAATGCATTCCCGGCATGGTGGTTGCTTACTAATCCATCCGGCAGGGGCAATAGTGTAATTGCTAATTCACTTTACAGCAAGGTATTTGAGCTTAACAAGGATTATGACGGTTCGTTTAACTATAGCGCTGATAATTACAAGTCATATCAATACAAGTTGCCTACAAACTATTTTGAAATTGATATATTTGAAATCATTAATAATCCTAATAGTGGCAGCAAGCGAAATGCAATTTGGTACAACATACACAAGTGGTATTCTAACTGCTTTACTTCACAAGATTCTAACAAAAACTTTAAGGTTTATGATCTTGCTTGGGATAAGTTAGAAGCAGGCACAATTAGCGATTTTGATGATCAAGATCCGCTTCTTGTTATGACATACAACAGTTCTACCGCCAAGTACACAGCTTCAGACGCTAAAATCAGTTATCATGTTACTAACTCTACAAGCGGTCAAATTAATGCTGCGATTAACCAGTTTGGTGGAAGTAAATATGGTGGCTTTAATGGCGAAGAACCATCTTGGTGGGATCAATTGTTCAATGGTGCTGTTCAGCAAATATATGATGTAAATATGGGAACAAAAATTGATAGTTCTGATGTTGTTACAGAATACATCTATGGTTTCTTGTGGACCGAAGAGGAAATGTCATATATTATAAAGGATGTAAATGGTAATTTGCTTGTTTCGGTTACTGTTGACTGCGACGACTTGGGTTATGACAATGGTCCAACTCTACTTGAGCAATATGCATACTTCCTTATCGACAACCATTTTTATACTAAAAATGGCGCTACCGTTTCTTATAACGGTCAAATGATAATCGACTATGTTCGTCTTTATCAATTAGATGGCGCTCGCGACATTATTACTCCTGAATCTGAAAGTATTTACAACAGATAATTATAAAAAAAGACTCCTACGGGAGTCTTTTTTATTGATTTTAATATGATAATATGATAAAATTATATGCAAAATTTATTTAGGGGACTTTAAAATGGCACTTGAAAAAAGAGAAAATTTAAGAAATGTAGCAATAATCGCCCACGTAGACCACGGTAAAACAACTCTTGTTGACCAGTTGCTTCGCCAAAGTGGAACTTTTCGCGATAACGAAACGGTCGACGAACGCGTAATGGATTCTAACGATCTTGAACGTGAGCGTGGAATAACCATACTTTCTAAGAATACAAGTGTAATGTATAACGGTGTAAAAATTAATATTATTGATACACCCGGTCACGCTGATTTTGGCGGCGAGGTAGAACGTATTTTACAAATGGTAGATGGTGTTTTGCTGCTTGTCGACGCATTTGAAGGTTGTATGCCTCAAACACGCTTTGTACTAAAAAAAGCATTAGCGCTTGGAAAAAAAGCAGTTGTTGTAATAAATAAAATTGACAGACCAATGGCAAGACCTATAGAGGTGGTAGACGAGGTTTTAGATTTGTTTATAGAGCTTGGCGCTGATGAAGAACAAATTGAATTTCCTGTTGTGTTTGCCTCGGGACGCGACGGCTATGCCACCTATGCGCCTGATAGCGTAGGCAAAGATATGCAACCCTTGTTTGAAGAGATAGTAAATCAAATAGATGCGCCTGTTGGTGACAGCGAAGCGCCCTTACAAATATTGTTTACTAATATTGAATATGACGATTATATTGGTCGTATTGGCGTTGGTCGCGTGCTAAGAGGTACTGTAAAAACCGGTCAAACAGTTGCGCTTTGTCATAAAGACGGTACAAGCACCCGCGTTAAAATTGCCAAATTGTTTATGTATCAGGGCTTAAAACGAACCGAGGTTGAGACCGCCACGGTGGGTGATATTATTCAGGTTGCAGGTATCAGTGAGCTTGAAATAGGCGAAAGTGCTTGTGATACAGAGCACATTGAACCGTTGCCATTTGTTAAAATTGACGAGCCAACCCTTGCAATGAATTTTATGGTAAATAATTCACCGTTTGCAGGTAAGGACGGTAAATATGTTACTTCACGAAATCTGCGTGAGCGTCTTTTTAAAGAGGTTCTTACCAATGTTAGCTTGCGTGTAGAAGAAACAGATAGCGCCGATACGTTTAAGGTGTCCGGTAGGGGAGAATTGCATCTTTCGATTCTTATCGAAACTATGCGTCGTCAGGGCTATGAATTTCAGGTTTCGCCCCCAAATGTAATATATAAGCACGATGAAAACGGCAAATTGCTTGAACCGATTGAATTGCTTATGATCGAAGTGCCGGAGCAATATGTCGGTTCGGTTATGGAACGTTTGGGTACTAGACACGCCGAGCTTCAAAATATGGGTACTCGTGAGGGTGGTATGACACATCTTGAATTTTTAATTCCCGCACGTGGTCTCTTGGGTTACCGTTCACAATTTATGACCGATACTAACGGTAATGGTATTATGAATCACATTTTTAACAGTTATGAGGAATATAAAGGTGATATTGAACAACGAAATTCAGGCTCTATAATTGTTCACGAAACGGGCGAGAGTACGGCTTACGGTTTGTTTAATACCCAAAGTCGAGGACGTTTGTTTATTGGTGCAGGTGTACCTGTATATGAAGGTATGATTGTGGGCGAAAGTCCTAAAAGTGAAGATATTGTTTGTAACGTTTGTAAAGCCAAGCATCTTACCAATACCCGCGCTTCAGGCTCTGATGATGCGCTAAAGCTTACGCCACCGTCAATTTTAAGTCTTGAACAATCACTCGATTTTATAAAAGATGATGAGCTTGTTGAGATTACGCCAAATAACATTCGTATAAGAAAGCGTATTCTTAATAAAGAGTTACGTATGAAGCACGAGGCAAAGAATCGCTGATGCATTACGTTATTCTTGATATGGAATGGGATGGCGCTTACCATAAAATTCATAAAAGATTTGTAAATCAAATTTTGCAAATCGGCGCCGTAAAGCTTGACGAAGAATTTAATATTGTCGATATATTTGACGTAACAATTAAATCACAAATAAGCAATCGTGTTTCAAAGCGTTTTACCGAGTTAACGGGCATTACAAAAGAAATGATGCTTGGCGGTATTTCGTTACAAGAAGCAGTTAAAAAGTATAATAACTGGCTTGGTAATGATACCATCACTATTACTTGGAGTAATTCTGATCTTTATACCATTGCTGAGAATGAGAAATTTTTACTTGAAAATACCAAGTTTAAAATTGAAAAATATCTCGATCTACAAATTTTTATTCAAGGTGAATTGCGTCTTTTAGGACACGATATTAAATCGCAAATATCACTAAGCTCTGCAGCCGAGCTTTTAGGAATAACAACCGATAATTATGATTTGCATAACGCAAAAGATGATAGCTTGCTTTGTGCAGCGTTACTTAAAAAGCATTATAATGCAGCGGCTTTTAACAACCTTGTAAAAGATACTTCTAATCCCGAATTTTATTCGCAGCTTTATTTTAAGCCGTATTACATAAGTAAAATTAGTGATGAACGCATAAAAAGAGATACGTTAAACTTTTACTGTGAAAAGTGCGAAAACAAGTTGCGTAGAAACACAAAGTGGAAATATCATAACAATTGGTTTAATGCAAATTTTATTTGCGCTGATTGTGGTAAAAGGTTTATTTGTCGGGTTAGTTATAAACAAACCTATGATAAATTAATTGTAAAACGACGCATTTTAGAACCCAAGGTTAAAGATAATAAGGAGAAGGAAAATGCTGTGCAATCTGTGCCCACGACAGTGTAATGCAATTCGCACGCAGGCTGAAAATATTGGCGGTGTATGCGGTATGCCATTATTACCAACTGTTGCGCGTGCCGAACTGCATTTTTGGGAAGAACCGTCTATAAGTGGTACCAATGGTTCCGGTACGATATTTTTTAGCGGTTGTTCACTGCATTGTGTTTATTGTCAAAATTATGAGATAAGTACCAAAAATAAGGGTCGGGGAATTACAGTAAATCAATTAGCAGATATTTTTAAATCACTTGAAAGTAAGGGCGCTAATAACATAAATCTTGTTACCCCTACACATTTTATAGACAGCATTATTAACGCGCTTGATATTTATAAGCCAAATATACCTATTGTTTATAATTCAAGTGGATATGAAACTGTTGATTCGTTAAAAAAATTACAAAACTATGTTGATATTTATTTAATGGATTTTAAGTATTTTGATACTAAAAAGGCAAATATTTACTCGTCTGCTCCTGATTATCCCGATGTTTGTAAAACTGCCTTACTTGAGGCCTATAGACAACAAAACAAATGCATATTAGAAAACGGAATAATGAAAAAAGGCGTTATTGTAAGACATATGCTAATGCCTGCAGCAACAAGGGATGCAATTGAGATTTTTGACTGGGTAAGACTAAATTTACCTAACGTTTACTTTAGCATTATGAGTCAATACGTTCCTTTAGCAAAGGCTGTTGATATGTCAATAATTAATCGTAAAATAACTAAACGCGAATATAATAAGGTTGTTGATTATATTATTAACAGCAGGTTTGAAAATTGTTATATTCAAGAACATTCAAGCGCCGATAAATGTTTTATTCCAAAATTTGATTTTACCGGAATTATTTAATTGCTTCAAATTAAAAAATTTGAAGCAATTTTTTATTTTTTTCAAATTTTTTTGTTGACGATAATAATATGTTTGTGGTACAATAAATTGAATAATTAGGTGTATTATAGCCTAAAACCAAATTATTTGTATATGCAGGAGGAGTTATGGAAAAATTTAAAAATTTGTTTAACAAAATTTCCGAATTTTTCAAAAAGATTTGGGAGCTTATAAAAGCCAGAAAAGTGCTTTCAATTATCATTGCTTCCGTTTTGGTTGTTGCTATAGTTGCTACAACAGTAATTGTTGCTTTTAACAAAAAAGAAGGAGACTCGGGTGAAAATTTTGACCGACCTCAAGGTAACACGCTTTATACTGTAAGCGTTAAAACATCGGGCGGTATGTCAATGGCGGGGGTTGATGTATATATATACACAAATGACTCTCTTGCCGATATGATTGACTATACTAAAACAAATGATGAGGGTATAGCGACATTTAATCTTGATAAAAGCCAGGATTATGCAATTGTTTTAACGTCAGTTCCAAAAGGATACGCTATTGATAAATCTTATAAATTTGACGGTGAAAAAAAGGATATAGTTCTTTCGTCGTCCCTTATTACCGATGCTGATATTTCTACAGCAACATTAGGTCTTGGCGACGTAATGTATGATTTTACTGTTATGAAACCCGACGGTAGTGAAATTAAGCTTTCTGAAGTATTAAAGACTAAAAAGCTTGTTGTGCTTAATTTTTGGTACACTACATGTAGTTGGTGTCTTGAAGAGTTTCCTTTAATGGATGAAATCTACAAAGATTATAAAGAAGATGTAGAAATTATTGCTCTTAATCCTATGGAAGATAACAATGCCGTAGAATCTTTCCAAAAGCAGTACGGTTATTCGTTTAACATGGCCGCATGTCCATCTTCTTGGGCGAACACATTTGGTGTTCAGGGATATCCTACTTCGGTTTTTGTTGACCAATACGGTGTAATTTGTCTTGTAGAATCAGGCGCTATTACAAGTAAACGTCCTTGGGTTTGCGCATTTGATCATTTTGTTGCAGACCCTTATAAGCAAAAGCTTTGCAAAAACGGTATCGGTGATTTAGTTACACAAATTAAACCTACCTACGAAATGCCATCTTCTGATGAAATTGCGTCAACAATTAATTCGGGCGATATTAAAGTTAAATATCATCCCGAAACTGAAGATGAAAATGCAGAATATTTCTGGCCGTTTATAATTGGTGAAAAGTCTGGTCGTTCTTGTATTTACGCTTCAAACATCGGCATTGACAGTTCATACTCTATTTTGTATGCTGACGTAGAGCTCAAAGCAGGTCAAGCTGTTGGATTTGACTATCTTATTTCATCTGAGCTTGGTTGCGATGTTATGTATGTTATCGTAAATGATGAAGATGTATTCCAAATTTCAGGCGTATCAACACCGGAACAATGGAAATCTTGTTACCCCTGTGTTGCTGATAAAGACGGTACATATGAAATAGCACTTTGCTTTATGAAGGATGAGGACGGTTCTGAAGGTGATGATACGGTTTATATCGATAACATTCGTGTTGTAGATCAGTCCCAGATAGATACAGCTACATACTTACCTCGATATGCCGCCACTGCTGATAATAACGATAAGTACACCTATGTAAACGTTGTATTTAATGAAAACGACGGTTATTATCACGTAGGTAATGCAAACGGTCCGTTGCTTCTTGCTGATCTTATGGGTTACACACCGTTTAGCGAAGAAGAATCTGTGCAAACCATTGTAACAGAGGGTAAGGCCGATAAGGGTAAGGTAAGCCTTTACGACAAGGTCGAAGATGGCGGTCTTGGAATGGTTAATTATTTTTCATACGCGTCTAACTCTCGTATTAATGGTGTTTGTACTGTTAATAAAGAGCTTGCTGAAATGCTTAAGCAAGTAGCCGATGTTGCCGGTTTTGAAGATGATGATAATGAATGGCTCAAGATGTGTAAGTACTATCAAGCATATGGCAAAGGAGCTACTCAGCTTGAGGACCCCATAAAAGGTCTTTCTACCTTTAGTGCGTTAAAAACTGTTGTTGGTAAAAATGTTCCTACTAACTGCTTTAATTATGACCGAGCTATAATTCCAAGAGGTATGTTCTCTGAGTTTGTTCCAACACAATCTGGTGTATATCGTTTTACCTCTAAGAGTGATTATGAAGAAGGTATTGATGCTTGGATATTTGACGAAAAGGGTAGTATAATTTACACATATGAGCACGATGAAAGAATGTATACCGATTCAAATAATTGCTCTATGGTATATTATATGGAAGCCGGTAAACCGTATTATATTAATATGGCGTTTTGGGATGTTTATGCTACAGGTACTATTAATTATGATGTAGAGTATATTGGCGCTTCGCATAAGCTATTCCGCCTTTGCGCTCCCGGTTACTTTACCTACGATACTGACGCCACAGGTAGCGCTATGTACGATATTATAACAGGCGGTATCAAACCTGAGCTTAAAGATGGTAAATATTACGAAAGCGAAGATAACAGCTTAATTTATGCCGATTTTACAGGTCTTACAACAGTGTTCAGTCAGTCGATTACACAAATGATCGAGATGGGCGGTTTTGACTTTAGCAAATCCGAAACTGACGGTGAAATTATTTCATATTTAAAACAAAATGGTAATGACGTAGAAAAGACCAAGGAATATCTTAAAAAGCTTTGGGGCGAAGATTATGATGCAAACGCCGATATTTATCAGCTTGATGATATATTTGCCGGTCGTTTCCACGGTGATGGCGAGGATCTTACCGAAGATATTAAGAAATATTTAAGTAAAATTGACAAATCAGGTACAGAACTTGACGGTTGTGTTGTTGTCGATGAAGAATTGGCTGAAATTTTACAGCAGCTTATGGACAAATACACATTTGAAGAGGTAGAAAATTCTTGGCTAAAGATTTGTTACTATTATGATTATCTTGGTCCAAAGAACTAATTTCTTAATGAAAGAATGATTTATATGGAAAATTTTAAAAAATTTATCTCTTTTATTTTAATTTTTGCACTTACATTATCACTTTTCACCCTTACTGCATGCGGCAAGGGTGAAAAGGATTACACCGTAAACATTAAGGATGCTTTAGGTAATCCGTATTCATCCGGCATAGTTGTAAAATTTATGCAAGGCGGTAAACAAATTGCAATGCAATCTTGTAATGAGCAGGGCGCCGCAAAAAAATCTCTTGTAAACGGTAAATATGATGTTGTGCTCAGTTTTGCTGACGATAAGGTAGAATATCACTATGATACAAATATCAAGCTTTCTCCGCGTAAAAATGAAGTAGATGTTATTTTAGCTTATAAGATTACTTCTGAACCTGAAAAATTATATGTTGGTTCAGACTCGTTTGATGCGTATGCTGTTGGTACAGGTTGTACCTACGTTGAATTAAAAGAAAACAGCCGCAACTATTTTATATTTACACCAACCGAAGCCGGAAACTATGAATTTTCTGTTCCGGAAGGTAAAAATGTAACTATAGGTTATTACGGTGCTCCACATTTTGTTCAAGAAAATTCTGCAGCAGAAGTTAAAGATAACAAATTTACTATTAATGTAAAATCCGGTATGATTGGCACTAACGGAACAGGCACGTCAACCTTTGTTATTGGTATCGACGCCGAAAAGAAGATTAAAGATTGTGTTTTAGGTATTAATCGTTTAGGTGATCCTATTAAAACAATTGAAGATGAACCCTGGACTATTTATCAAAAAACAGTTGAGCTTCAAGACTATAAATTACCTTCAGGTTTAACAATTAAAGAATTTGATCTTACCGCAAAAACCGATGCATATAAATTGGTTTTAAACGATAAGGACGGCTATTATCATCTTAATGATAAAAATGGTCCTATTGTGCTTGTTCGTCTTGCAGAAGATAACGAGTACATCGCTTGTTTTAAAACAATGCTTGATCGTTCGGGTGTAAACCGCTATTTCTTTGATGATAAGAAAAACTTTGTTAAGAAAGAAAGCTA
>JAZSKN010000055.1:0-24817 GCA_045534895.1 Acutalibacteraceae bacterium | reverse complement strand
GTCGGCAGCTTGCACTACAATATCGGTATAATCCCAACCGTTTAGGTACTGCATAAGCACGCCTAAGTCTTTGTTGTTAATTTCACCGTCGCCGCCATAACCGTTAAGGTCGCCCGTTACGTATGCACGCTCTTTTGCACATACGTTACAAACCTTGTCTGCTGTGCCGTCATATACGTGATCTTCACATACGATATACCCTATATTTGCGAGATATAACGCATCGTTATAGTTCCCTTTGCCAATGGCATTCCACTCTCGTTTTGTGCCATAATAGTCAATTTGAGTAATGTTATCGCAATTATTAAAGGCATACGCCGAAATATTGGTCACAGCGCTGTGTATAACAACCCTTTCAATCGAAAGGCAACCATTAAAAGCATAGTTACGAATGTAAATTATATCTTGTGGAATAACAAGCTCTACCAGTTTTTCACCGTTTACGTACAAATCAGCGCCGTAGCATAATGGGTTAGAAGTACATATCCGAATAGCGGTAGAAGGATAACTATTATAATATTCATCATCAAATCTAATACATAACCACGCTGAAATATCGTTTATATAAACACTCTTTATATTTTGGCAACCGCTAAATGCGCCCGAACCGATGTAATTTACGCTCTCGCCAATGCTTACGTCTTCAAGTGAAGAGCAATTGTTAAATACGTTATTCTCAATGCCATTTATAGCATTACCAATATTAACGGTTTTTAGTGAAGTACAGTCAGCAAATGCATAGCCATCAATATATTTACTATAGTAATCAAATATTTCGCTATCGCAAATTGTAACGCTTTCAAGCGAAGTACATCTTTTGAATGCTTCCCAACCTATTGTGCGAACGCTTGAAGGAATTACAACGTTTTTAAGTGAACAGCATCCCCAAAAAGCATATTCGGAAATTGTGTTTAAATTATTGCCAAAGATAACCGAATTAAGCTGGGTACAGCCTTCAAAAGCATAGCCACCAACGGTTGTTACGCTGTCCGCCATTGTAACCGTCTCAAGCGAAGTACAGCCGTAAAACGCATAATCGTTTACCCTTGTAAAATCTTCAGTAACATTAACACTTGTTAACTTTTCACCATTTAAATAAAGGTCAGCGCCGCAATGCAATGGGTTAGAATCGCTTGTTGCAAAATTAATACCAATCCACGCATCAATATCGGTAATATCTACCCTTTTAATATTATTGGTATTGTAAATATCATAATACCAATTGTGATTAGGAACATAATAATCGTATTCACCAAACGCATTTGAAGAAATGCTTGTAATAGTGCTTGGTATAGTTACCCTTTCAAGTGAGGTACAACCCGCAAATGCAGAATCTTTTATAATAATAACGCCTTCGGGTATTGTAAGCTCGGTCATTTGGGTACAGCCTACAAATGCGTTTTCGCCAATAATTTTAACCTTATAGCCTTCAATTGTATCGGGGATTATCATTTCGCCCGCAAAGCTTTGGTCGCAACCGGTAATTGATATAGCACCGTTGGTAATTTTGTAGGTTAAATAGTCGGTACATGGGTTATTGCCGCAAAGCGTACAAATGCCATTTGCAACAACGTTGTGCGGTAATTTTTCAACCACTACTGTATCAAGCGGTGTGGTACAATAAACATCTGCACCGATTGAATAATTTTTGTTACATACGGCACATTCTTTATATTCAACGTTGCCTACCGTTAAGCAGGTAGGTGCAACGTAAGGCACAACTTTACCAAATGTGTGACCGACTTTATGGTAAACAATATTACCGCAATAGTAACAAGTAACGTCTTTATCACACAATGGATTAACCAGCTCTGCTTGCACAAGATTTACGTCTACCGTAATGTTAAACCAACCGCTGTCATTGCCAACTGACACACTCACGTCTTTTGAATAAGTTATGGTAATTGTGTCACCGGCATTAAGTGTAATGGTGGTAGTTTTGTTTGAAACACTACCCGATATTCTATCTACTTGAGCGTTATTATGCTTAATTGTTAAAAAGTCACAACTTCCTTCGCTTGATACACCGTATGCAAGATCTAACGTGCAGCCGTGTATAGCAGTTATAGTGTAAGTAGAGCTTGAATCGTCAAATTTATTTGTAGACGTATACACACCACCGCTAATGCTAAAGGGATTAGTGGTATCATTGCTTTCATAATATACCGGGCCATTATAACCACTAAGACTTACGTAGTGTGGAGTTTTTTCAATTGTTACAGTCTCGCGTGAAACCTCAGCGTCGCATACCGAGCAGTAAACTACTGTATCATATGAACCGTTAGCTGTACAAGTAGCTTCTACACGATTTTCTACAACTGCAGCGCCTGCGGTATGACCAAGTGCTTCAATTACATCTATTTCGCGTGAAACCTCTGCGTCGCATACCGAGCAGTAAACTACTGTATCATATGAACCGTTAGCTGTACAAGTAGCTTCTATACTGTTTTCTTTGGTTTGATATGTATTACTGTGCTCGCATTTCCAAACTGTTACAGAACCGTAAACCGTTTCGAAATATACGTTGTCGAAGTTATGGTCATAAACGTCATCCTCGTTATAAGTAACTGTGATGTCAGATTCGCCAAGTGCTGCGCCGCTCTTTACCTTGAAGGTAAGGGTAGCAAACGTGCCGTTGCTTTTGTTGTTTGGATTAAGAGAGTCTAACCAATTGCAAACAAATGGGTTAGCGGTGTCAGGACCGTAAGCCATACCGCCAAATGCGGTACCGGGAGTCTTGCCAACAAATTCTAACACGTTAGCATCATAACCAATTTCAAGCCTCATACTAACAATACCGGGGTTGTTGGCTAATGATATAACCACGTCAACTGTGTCGTCCCGCATTGCTTCAACATTACTTACACTAATTGTAGCTGCGTCGGTGTTTGTTATATCTGTACCGCATAAGTTACATACACCGTTTTGATCGCATGAATGATGTGATTTAACAATTACGGTATTACGACTAAGCTCTATATTGCAAGTATCACATTTTATGACTTCAATATAAGAACCATCCGTTGTACAAGTTGGTTCAACAACATTTTCTTTTGTATTTGTTGTGGAATGTTCATGGCCACCAATCAAAACAGGCCATTTGTTAATATATTGTGTAAGTAAGCCATTGTCTTTGTTGTTAATCTTACCATCACCGTTAACATCGGCGGCTTCAAGTACAATATTGGTATAACTCCAACCATTTAGGTACTGCATTAACAAACCTATATCTTTATTATTTAACTTTCCATCATCGTTTATATCGCCATAAAACCAATCGGGATAATCCGTTACACCGTTTACAGTTAACGTAACCGCCCCCATAGGCATTACAGTAAGCAGTAATACAATAGAAAGTAATAATGATAACAATTTTTTCATACAGAACCCTCCAGATTAAATACATTTTAATTATACATCCTTTTATATACATATTGCAAGTATTTTTACAGATAAACCACCTGTGTCAACCTAAACAACACAGGTGGTTTTTATTAGCCGTTATACAATTGATAGTATGTGCCCTTTTGAGCAATAAGGTCCTCGTGTGAGCCGCGTTCAATAATTTTGCCTTTATCAAGCACCATAATAACGTCAGAGTTCATTACGGTAGAGAGTCGGTGTGCTATTACAAACACGGTTCTGCCCTCCATAAGCTTATCCATACCGCGTTGCACAATGGCTTCGGTACGTGTATCTATAGAGGATGTTGCCTCGTCCATTATCATAACAGGTGGGTCGGCTACTGCGGCGCGCGCAATAGCAATAAGCTGTCTTTGACCTTGTGAAAGATTAGAGCCGTTGTTAGAAAGCAGAGTTTCATAACCCTCGGGCAAGCGTGTTATAAAGTCGTCGGCGCCGGCAAGACGCGCGGCGTTAATACACTCTTCATCAGTGGCGTCAAGTCTGCCGTAGCGAATATTGTCCATAACAGTGCCTGTAAACAAATTCGTTTCTTGAAGCACTATACCAAGCGAACGGCGCAAATCGGACTTTTTAATTTTATTAATGTTAATACCGTCATAACGTATTTTACCGTCCTCGATATCATAAAAACGGTTTATAAGATTGGTAATGGTTGTTTTGCCGGCACCCGTTGCGCCAACAAATGCTACCTTTTGACCGGGACGCGCATATACCGATACGTCGTGAAGCACAGTTTTACCCTCTTCATAACCAAAGTCTACGTTGGTCATTGTAACGTCGCCCTGTAAAAGAGTATATGTTAAGGTGCCGTCGCTGTGCGGATGCTTCCAAGCCCAGCGCTGTGTGCGCTTATTGGTTTCAATAATATTACCATTCTCATCAATTTCACAGTTAACAAGTGTTACATAGCCGTCATCGGCCTCGGGCTGTTGGTCAATAAGATTAAACACACGCTCGGCGCCTGCAATTGCCATAACAACGGTATTTATTTGCTGAGTTACTTGATTTATGTTACCTGTAAACTGACGAGACATATTTAAAAATGGCACAACAAGGTCGATTGTAAGCACTGTTATACTACCCTTTAACAAAGCGCCTATTGAAATATTGGGCACACCGCTTAAAAGCAACACACCGCCCATAGTAGCTACCAAAACATAAAGTATGTTACCAAGGTTGCCTATAATTGGGCCCAAGCAGTTGGCATAGGCGTGAGCACGAAAGCTGTCGTTAAATAATTCTTCATTAACCTTGTCAAAATCTTCATTACACTCTTGTTCGTGGCAAAAGACCTTTATAACCTTTTGACCGCTCATCATTTCTTGAACAAAGCCTTCGGTTTTACCAATTGATTTTTGTTGGCGCATAAAGTATTTTGCCGAACCGCCGCCAACCTTTTTAGAAACAAACGCCATAGCAACAACGCCAAGCAACACAACAAGCGTCATCCAAACGCTGTAATAAAGCATAATACTTAATACGCTTATAACTATAATAGACGCTTGCAAAAGCGACGGTAGCGAACGCGAAATAAGCTCACGCATAGTGTCAACGTCGTTGGTGTAATGGCTCATTATGTCGCCGTGCTTATTTTGGTCAAAATATTTTATTGGTAATTTTTGCATTGCTTTAAACATATGGATACGCATTTTGTTTAAGAAGCCTTGCGTGATAAATACCATAAGCTGATTATAAAGCGTTATACAAATAATTGAAACAACGTAAAGACCAATAAGAATAAATATTTTTGGCAAAATAACCTGCTTTGCGGCTTGCCAGTCACCCGTTTTAATAAAAACTTCAATATCGGCAATTACTTTTTGCTGAAATACTGCAGGCAATGCGGCAGTTACCGCCGAAAACAGTATACAAGCAATAGTAATCGGCATCATAACGGGGTAAAATTTGAAGAGCATTTTTATAATACGCTTAAAGGTTGCAGGGTTAAACTTTCCTTTTGGTCCTCGCGGCATATTGCGACCTGCGGGCATTGGTCCTTTACTCATCAAAATCACCTCCGTTTGTTTGTTGTTCATAAACCTCGCGATAAATTTCGCTTGTTTTAATTAGCTCATCGTGATTACCCATTGCCGAAATAGTACCGTTTTCCATAACGATTATAATGTCGGCATCTTGTACAGAGGCAATACGTTGCGCAATAATGATTTTTGTGGTTTGGGGAATATAGCTTTTAAAGCCTGCTCTTATAAGTGAGTCGGTTTTGGTATCGACTGCGCTTGTAGAGTCGTCAAGAATTAAGATTTTAGGCTTTTTAAGAAGCGCGCGCGCTATACACAAACGTTGCTTTTGTCCGCCCGAAACGTTGGTACCGCCCTGCTCGATATGGGTATCGTACCCGTCTGGGAAAGAATTTATAAAATCGTCTGCTTGAGCCAAGCGGCAAGCCTCTATCATCTCTTGTTCGGTTGCGTTTTCATTACCCCAACGCAAATTATCCTTTATTGAGCCCGAGAATAACTGATTTTTTTGAAGCACCATTGCAACCGAATCGCGAAGAGTTTTAATATCATAGTCGCGAACGTCTATGCCGCCAACCTTTACCTCGCCCTCGGTAACATCGTATAGTCGGGGTATAAGCTGTACAAGCGAGGATTTACCCGAACCTGTACCGCCGATAATACCTACTGTCATACCGGATTTTATGTGTAAATCGATGTTAGATAATGAATTTTTTTGCGCTGATTTAGAATACTTAAAGTTAACACCGTTAAAATCGATACTGCCGTCAGCCACACTGTAAATTGGATTTTCACGGTTGTGAAGATTAGACTCTTCATCTAAAACCTCGCAAATACGCTTTATAGATTCCATAGACATTGTAAGCATAACGTATATCATAGAAAGCATCATAAGTGACATAAGTATTTGCATACCGTAGGTAAGCATTGCAGAAATTTGACCAACGTCAAGCAAAGCGCCCTTGCTTGATATTGTAAGCTTTGAACCTACAATAAGTACAAAAATCATATTAAAATACATACAAATTTGCATTATAGGTCCGTTAAGCGCTACTATGCGTTCTGCCTTGGTAAAATCCTTACATATATCGGTTGCGGCATCGGTAAACTTTTGGGTTTCGTAATTCTCACGCGAAAAGCCCTTTACAACACGCATTGCGCGAACGTTTTCTTCGATAGATCCGTTAAGGCGGTCATATTTTTTAAACACGCGACGAAATGCCGGCATTGCAGTACGTGCAACAAGCAATAAGCCGCATATTAAGACAGGTACTACCACAACAAAGGTTGTGGCAAGACTGCCACCCATTTTGTAAGCCATAATTATTGCAAAAACAAACATAAGAGGACTGCGAATGGCTGTACGAATAATCATCATATAAGACATTTGCACGTGGGTAATATCGGTAGTAAGACGTGTTACCAAAGATGATGTTGAAAACTTATCTATATTATGAAAAGAAAAGCTTTGTATGCGTGTAAAAACGTCGTGACGCAAATTTTTGGCAAAGCCTGCCGACGCCTTTGAACACGTAAAGGCGGCAATGCCACCACAACAAAGCGATACTACCGCAAGGCCTGCAAGCATTATTCCCGTTTTTAAAATTGCCGAAAGCTCAACCCCGGCCTTAATATCGTTTACAAGCCGCGCTGTAATAAAAGGTATAAGACACTCGATTACAACCTCGCCTACCATAAGTAGCATTGTGATTATACTGGGTGTTTTATATTCACGAATGCTTTTTGCTAATTTTTTAATCATTTAATTGCCTCCAGATTTGCCTTGATTTTATCTAAAATGGTATAAAAACTATCTAATTCTTCCTCTGTAATTCCATCTTTAAGTGAATTCTCTAAAAAGCATATATTTTCAGTAGCTTTTTTATGAATTTTGATTGCCTTTTCGGTAAGTACAATCTTTTTAAGACGGGCGTCATATTCAACCGATTGGCGCACAATAAGACCGTTTTTTTCCATAAGCTTTAGCATATTTGTAGCGGTTGAACGTCTTATAGAAAAGCGCGCTTCAAAATCACGTTGAAAAATGTCTTTATCTTGGTTTTCATAAAAATAACGTATTGCCCAACCGTGTACACCGGTTGATTCTTTAAATTCTTGCGGTTTATGCTGTTCAAAATAGCGTTTTACTAAATTATTAACCGTTCTTAGCTCAAAACCGAGATGCCTTTCTTTTTGCACTTGAACACCCCCATAATATAAATGTTAGTTTGCTAACAATAGATTATTATAATATCCTTTTTTTGTATTGTCAAGGTTGGAAAAATGAAATTTTTATAAACAAAAAAGGTGCGCTGCAGCACACCTTTAATTTAAACTATTTGAGCTAAAACACTTTCGAAATACTCTTTGGTAACGTCGGCAATTTGGTCTATTTTAGTGCATTTAATTTCAAAAGAATCGTTAGATTCTATTACCGAGAGTATTTCTGCCTTGGCAATTTCTGTTTTGCCTAAAATAAGATTAACAAGCTCTTTTTTACTGTCGTCACCGCCAACAGTTAGTTTATTGCTGTATTCGGCGGCGCTTACAACAATTTTGCCAATAACAATAGCGCCGTATTCCATATCAGGCTTTAGCTTTGCATTGGTAATAACCTTTTCTTCAAGGCGACGCATTGGCTCGGTAACAGTAGGCTCAGCCTTAATTTCTTCTGCCTTATTAATTTGCGATTTTAAAGTAGATATTTCATCTACACTTTTTTCGAGTTGTTTTTTTAGCTCAGAAATTTCGTGCCTTGTTTTTTGCAAATCCTCAAACAAGGCTAAATTTTGTTCAATTAATTTCTTTTTTCTCATTTGCGTCACCAAACCTACGTTTTATTTTAAAATAGTAAATGGTTATTATAAGCATCACGGCAACAATAATTCCCGCCGAATCTATACAAATATCAAAAAAACGGCACGCGCGCCCCAAAACAAAGTGCTGATGAATTTCATCACTTATTGCATATAGAATACCAAACACAATTGGCACAACCGCTTTAACTCGTAGTTTGTACTGCCTGTATGTAAGCATTGTTATGCACGATATAATGCCTAAAATAAAATATTCTAAAAAATGGGCAGTTTTTCTTACAAAAAAAGTAATTGTATTTACCAAATATTGTTGTTTTTCGGTAGAAAAATCAGCAAATTTATTAAAAAAAGCGGCGATAATTTTACTTACAATACCGCCGCTTAATTTTGATGATTGTACTGCCGGTTGGGCTGACATAACAAAAATTAATGCTGCCCAAAGTATTAGAAACACAAAACAAACTGTTCTTATCTTTTTTATGTTTGACATATCAGAAGAACAATGGATACGGATTAATCCAACTACCGTTTTTAAGCATACCAAAATGCAAGTGATAGCCCGTTGACCAACCGGTAGTACCAACATAGCCAAGCACCTGACCCTGCTTTACATACTGTCCGGTAGAAACAATAATTTTTGAAGCATGAGCATAGTATGCTACGTAATTTGCAGTTTTGCCGCCAATTGTAAGCGAACCGTGGTTAACAGTACAGTAGTTACCGTAACCGCTACCGCAACAGTTGCCGTTCTTTTTATAGTTATGTGTACAGCGATTATCAACAAGTGTTACGTAACCGTCAGCAACGGCGCGTATTGGATGACCCGCGATACCACCGCCGTTTGCAATATCCATACCGTTATGATTGCGACCCCAACGATAGCCAAAATGTGAAGATACGGTAAAGATGCCGCTTACAGGCCACTGCAAGCCTGTGTTTGGATTGATAAACGTTTTATAGTTGGTTTGTGCAATACGGTCTTCTAATTCTTTTTGCTTTTTTCTGATAGCCGCATTAACTGCATCAAGGTCTTTTTGCTCTGCAGATTGCTCCGCGGCGATATTGTTATAAATTTTTGCCGCATCATTTTCTTGTGCTTCAAGCTCGTTTTGCTGTTCGTTAATTGTAGCCTTAATAGATACCTGTTTGTCAAGCAATTCCTCATTTTCGGCATTCTTTTTATTAAGAACCTCAATTTCTGCCTTTAGGTCTTCCATAAGGCGCTTATCGTGTGCCGAAACCGAAGCCGTAAGCTGTGAAAGCTGTAAAAAGTCGGCAAAATCTTCGGCGCCCATAAGTATTTGAACTGCGCTGTCAGAATTGCTCATATAAATGGCTCTTATACGTTTTTTAAATGCTGCCTTATCATCTTCTATTTCAGATTCTTTTGCCTTTATTTCGGCCTTATTAGCCGCTATAACAGAATTTATTGAAGCAATTTCTTGATTGCAACGGTCTATTTGAGCCTGTGTGTTAGCAATCTTTTTGCGAATTGCCGCAAGTATAGCGCCTTGATCTGCCTTTTCAGATTTTAACTTGTTTATCTCAGACTGTATTGAGCTTGCCTGTTGCTTAAGATTAGCAATATCTTTGTTTAACTGATCTTCTCTACTATCTGCCGCAGTATAAAGTGTTGTGGTTGCTAACATTACAAGACATAAAAACAATGTTAACGCACGCTTTAAACTGATTTTCATAAATAATATTTCCTTTCAGTGCTTTAAATACAAAACTATATAGCAGTAAACTCACTGCCCTCGCGTTTAAGATATTTACCTATCATAAACGCACTACCAAGTGCGCCGGCAAACATACCAATTACTACAAAAACAAGCAATAAATATATTGCTACGTCACCAAATGCCACTACACTGCCAAGCATAAGTGAAATTTTTTCGGTCGCAACGCGATAACAAAAATAAATAAGTCCTTCAGAAATAAGCGCTGATATAAGACCGATAACAATACCTTCGATAACAAAGGGTATTCTTACAAAAGCATCAGTAGCGCCAACAGCCTTCATTATGCTTATTTCGAGTTTACGGTTATACATTGTAACACGGATTGTGTTAGATACAATAACGAGTGAAATTATGATAAGTATTGCTATAATCCAAAAACCTGCAACGTAAATGCCTTGCTTTATAGCATCAATCTTTTCAGCCAAGCCGTCATAGGATTGTATAGAATCAACACCGTCAATAGACTCAATTTGTTTGATTGTTTCATCAAACAATGCCATCTCTTTCATTGTAACCTTTGCCGCATCAGAAAGTGGGTTTCCATATTGGTCATCAAGAAACGTGAAGTATTCGTCTTGACCGTCAAGCATATCTTTTTTAATGTTTTCAAGACCTGCTTCACTTGAAATATATTCTACATTTTCAACATTAGTTAAAGCGGCAATTTTATCGCAAAGCGCCTTTGCCTCTTCCTCGTTATGTATTATATAATCTGTTTCTTTAATTCCGTTTTCATCAGCATCGGTAGCCTCTTCGGTATTTTCAGAAGAAGTGTCGGTCGAATCCTCGTCGCTTGATTCGGTGCTTGATGCTTCACTTTGGTTTTCTTGCTGTGATTCTTCGTTATAGAGCGCCCAGTTATAGTCTTTCATATAAACCATAACTACGTTTTGTTTTTCAAGATTACCAATTGCCATAGTTACGTTTTCTGAAATAAGAATTGCAAGACCTATAACCACCATACAAGCAACAAGAACACCAATAGATGCAAGCGACATAAGTCGATTCGCCCAAGCGCCCTTAAAACCTTCTTTAACAAGATATCTTATACTACTTAATTTCATCATTCGGCACCCCCTGCTGCGTTGTCGGCAACAATGCGGCCGCTGTCAAGCATAATAACACGATGTTTAAAATCGCGAACAAGGTTGTGGTCGTGTGTTACCATTAAAACGGTAGTGCCACGTTTATTGATTTCAGTAAGCAAAGACACGATTTCATAAGACATATTGGGGTCAACGTTACCGGTAGGCTCGTCCGCAATAATAAGATCGGGCGAATTAACAAGCGCGCGCGCAAGACCCACACGTTGTTGCTCACCACCCGAAAGCTGCATTGGCATTGAGCGAGCCTTATTGCCAAGACCAACCTTACTAAGAGCCTTTGATACCTCACGTCTAACCTCGCGACCCGATTTGCCTACAACATGCATAGCGAAAGCCACGTTGTCAAAAACGTTCATTGTGGGAATAAGTCTAAAATCTTGAAATACTATTCCCATAGTTCTGCGAAGTAGTGGCACACGCTTACGTGACATTTTGGTAAGATTAAAACCATTTACCGTAATAATGCCGGTGTTTGCCTTTTCTTCGCGCATAATTAGTTTCATAAAGGTGCTTTTACCTGCACCCGACGAACCAACTACAAAAACAAATTCGCCTTTGTTTATTCTTATATTAACATCCTCAAGCGCGTGTGTTCCGCTGGGATAGGTTTTAGATACACCCCTGAACTCTATTACGGGCTCTGCTGACACAGTGTCGGCATATTGCTCGAGCAGTTCTTCAGACATAAAATTTTCTCACTTTCGATTAGTATTTTATTGGATTACTTCTAAGATATTTGTTTACCATTAACGCAATTTTAAATATGATTGCGTGGTCAAATTCACGAAGGTCAAGACCTGTAATTTTTTTAATTTTTTCAAGACGGTACACAAGTGTATTGCGGTGTACAAAAAGTTTTCTTGAAGTTTCGGATACGTTAAGATTATTTTCGAAAAAGCGTTGAATTGTAAAGAGCGTTTCTTGATCAAGATTTTCTATCGAGCCGCGTTTAAATACCTCTTTTAAAAATGTTTCACAAAGAGTGGTTGGCAACTGATAAATAAGACGTGCGATGCCAAGATTATCATAAGAGATAATTGTTTTTTCGGTATCGAACACCTTACCAACCTCAAGCGCTGTTTGCGCCTCTTTAAATGACTTGGCAAGGTTTTTAAGGTTGTTAACCGTAGTTCCTATACCAATAACGGTATGAACATAAAATTCGCCCGAAAGCGTATCGGCAATTGAAGATGCAAGATTTTCAATATCTTTGCGGTCAATATCAGATCTTGTTTCTTTAACAAGCGCAATATCGGTTTCGTTGATGTTAATAACAAAATCTTTATTTTTTTCAGGGAAAAGGTTTTGCAAAACTTCATAAATCGAAACATCGCTTGGATCGAGATTGCGAATAATGATTACAGTACGCGCAACGTCACTGTCAAAATACAGTTCACGTGCTTTGATATAAATATCACCCGGAAGAATGTTGTCGAGAATGATATCCTTTATAAAATTACCACGATCATATTTTTCGTCATAATAATTCTTAATGTTTGCAAAAGCTATAGCAACAACCAGTGCGTATTTATTGCAAATAATATCTGTGCCTTCCACAAAAACGGTATAATCTGCGCCTTGAGAGGAAACAATTGGTTTAAATGTATAACCGCCGTCGGTAAATCCCTCTGCTACGGGAACGCTGGTTACGTCAAGCTGTTCACCAATTTTCACAAGCTCGCTGCAAGCGATAATAGTATTATTTGCATCGATTACACCAAAGGTTTTATCGATCGCGTCTTTCATTTGATGAATTACTGTCTGAAATAATCTGTTTGACATAAAATAACACACCCTTATCTAAATTTTACATACACGTATATTTTACAACAAAATTAAAAATTTTGCAAGTAATATATTAAATATAATTGCATATGTTTTCAAAGTTTACATAATCGACATATTTTCAACACAAACGGTAACATAAAAATCATTTTCCTCTCGAGTTATAAACTCAAATTTGTGCGAATATGTATCAATCGACGCAGCGTTAGATATTGATGTGCCCAACATTTTTATCGCCGCCTCTTTTTTAGTGAAAATTTCTATGTATCTTTGTGATACAAATTCAGCATTTTGGTTTACATAATCATTTTCTTTATCACTAAAAAACATATAACTTTTTCTTGGTTTTATTGACTTAATTTGCTGAATATCAGCACCAATAGGATTATCGCTAATCGCACATATAACTCTGTTTTCGCTATGAGAAATACTAAAAAAACAAAAATCACACATTGGCTTACCGTGCTCATTAAAATATATTTTAAACTTAGTTTTTGCAAATATTTCTTCTATGCCACGGTATAATAAAATATATCCTGCAAGGGATTGAAGACGTGATTTTTTTGTGTTTTTTGCATCTATTTTTTCTCTTATAGCGCACTCAAGCAGACTATACATTTTTGTATAGTCTGCTTGAGTAAAATCTGTAATTTTAGCCTCGTATAGCTTTATCATTTTATTTTTGCGTTATCGTAAAGATATTCTAAAACGGTATCTTGCACAGCGTAGCTTTCAGCAATAAGGGGTTGTTTGGTTTCTTGACTCTCAAGAGTGCTTTCAAGAACTTCAAGCTTTTCGGTGTCTAAAATATAGTAAAGCACCATATCAACATTCATTTTTTCGGGAACCAATTCTTTTGCAATTTGAGCTTTATACGCCTCGACGGTAGTGCCGTTAGAAGCAAGTATTTGCTCTAAATCAACATTATATTCATTTTTATATACGTCTATGTAAAACTCATAAATCGCATCACAAATTATCTCGCTATCCTTTTCCGGATAATCTTTGATTTTTGCATTTTTAGTAACCTTGTCAAGAATAAACTGCTTTGCAGCACGTTTGGTAATGTCTTGCTTATAATCATCTACAGATTTAAATTCCATTTTGCTGTAAGCTTCGTCTTCGCTCATAGCTCTTTTAATGGAATTGATTTTACAAGTAAAAATAGCCTCTTTGCCGGCAAGGTCAGGATTGTTTTGATATGGGTTTGGAAAAACTGCGCTAACATCCTTGGTTTCGCCTATGGCAACGCCTATAAGTTCTTCCTCAAAATCGTCAATAAAGGTTTTTGAACCAATTTCCAACTCAGCGCCCTTGGCAGTACCACCTTCAAAAGCGACGCCGTCTAATTTTCCCTCGTAATCGAGATTAACAATATCGCCGTTGGCAACAACACCCTCTTTAAGCTCGGTATAAAGAGATTTTATTTCAACGTCCTCAGCGAATATTGCATCGTAATATTCTTTAAAATCCTCGCTTGAGGTATCAACCTCTACGCCAAGATAATCCTTTACCTCAACGTAGTTTTCTAACTTTACTTTGTTAAAAAGCTCGCGTTCTTGACCGCATCCGGTAAGAACTGTCATAATTAAAATTGCTACTGTTAATATCGCTGTTAATTTTTTCATTTTAATCACCCTTAATTATTATTTAATTCGCCTTTGGAAGCAGCTTTAAGATATGCGTTAATAAATCCGTCTAAATCGCCGTCCATAACTGCATTTATATTACCCGATTCAAAACCTGTTCGGTGGTCTTTTGCCAAGGTGTAAGGCATAAATACATAAGAACGGATTTGCGAACCCCAAGTAATTTCTTTTTGAACACCCTTGATATCTTCAATTTTTTCAAGATGCTCGCGTTCTTTTATTTCAAGCAGCTTTGATTTAAGCATTCGCATTGCTTGTTCGCGGTTTTGAACCTGACTTCGCTCGTTTTGACAAGCGACCACTATACCTGTAGGAATATGTGTAAGTCGAACGGCGGATGATGTTTTGTTGATGTGCTGACCGCCTGCGCCAGATGAACGAAAAACATCCATTTTAATATCGTCTTCACGTATTTCGATATCCATATCATCAGTTATTTCAGGCATAACCTCAAGAGATGCAAAGGACGTATGTCTTCGACCCGAAGCATCAAACGGAGATACGCGAACAAGACGATGAACACCGGATTCACTTTTTAAATAGCCGTAAGCGTTTTCGCCCTCTACAAGCATTGTGGCGCTTTTAAGTCCTGCCTCGTCACCGTCGAGAAAATCAAGTATTTTAACGCTAAAGCCGTGTCGTTCACCCCAACGGGTGTACATACGCACGAGCATTTGCGCCCAATCCATTGCTTCGGTGCCGCCCGAACCGGCGTGGAAGGTAAGAATTGTATTATTACCATCATATTCGCCCGTTAAAAGTGTTGTTAGACGTAATGAAGACAGTTTTTCTTCTAATTCGTCAATCGAAGTGGTAATTTCATCAACCATTGATGTGTCGCCCTCTTCGTCTGCCATATCAATAAGCACCAAGAGATCTTCGTATGAAGATGCAATACCGTCGTATATCTCTACTTTATTTTTAAGTTTTCCTGTTTTTTGAACAACAGCCTGTGAATTTTCGAGATCATCCCAAAAACCCGGAGCCGTTTGTTTAAGCTCAAGTTCTTCAATATCGCGTATAAGCTTATCATAACCTATTGCATCACGCAAATCACGAATTTCTTGATCATTTGCAATAAGTCGCAATTTTAATTGCTCAAATTCAAGCATTAATTTTCCTCCAAAGAGATTATTTTGTTAAAACGTATGCGTGCCATTCTTCACGCATAAGGCTCTCAACAATTTTAAAGTCGTGCTCTATTGCAGATTTTTCAACCTCGGAAGCACGCATATCAATTATTCCGGAAACAATAAGTATGCCGTCATCCTTCATAAAATCGGCAACACTATCAAAAAGTCGCATAACCACGTCGGCAACAATGTTTGCGCAAACAATATCATATTTACCGCTTATTTTATCGGCAAGGTCGCCAACAAAAAATTCAGTCTTGGTGCTAACACCGTTAATTTCGGCATTAGAAATCGCGGTTTTTACCGATTGCGCATCAATATCTACACCTATTGCGCTTTGTGCGCCCAATAAATCGGCGGCAATAGCAAGTATGCCACTACCTGTACCAATATCAAGCACTGTAGTATTACTTGTAACCTTTTTTTCAAGTATTTCAAGGCAAAGCGAGGTTGTGGCATGACTGCCTGTACCAAACGCGGCACCGGGATCAAGTGAAATTACGGTGCGATTATCCCGATTATCATAACTTTCCCAGCTGGGACAAATAGCAAGCTTTTCACCAATTTCAAACGCTTTAAAGTATTTTTTCCAATTTTCGTTCCAATCGGCATCGTCAACCAATACGCAATTAATTTCATTATCAATACCGCAAGCATTAAAACGCTCACGCAAATAAGAAACAGCCTCAATTGCATTGTCACTTTCGGCAATATACATATGAATTATAGAGTGAGTTCTGTCTTTGTTAACGAGATCTTCATCTATAAGATCAATATGCGCAATTTCTTCGGCATCGGCTTCAAGATTTGTGTAATCTTCTATATATATTCCGTACGGTACGGTCATATTTGCAATAGCCGCTGCTTCGTCGGTTTTGTCGGTCGGCACTTTAGCCGTAATTTCGGTCCAATCCATTATAACACCTCAAAAAGTTATTATAACATAACTTAGTTAAAATTTAAAGAAAAATTTTATATTTTCTTCCCTCGCTTGTACACTTCCCTGCACCATCGAGCCTCTGCCGCCGCCACGGGCGTTAAACTGCGACTTAAAACTCGCAAAAATTTCTTGCAGATTTGTGTCGTCTCCACAAATGGCGAATGAATAGTTTTCATCTTCGCCTGAAAAAACCGCTCTGATGCCGCCAAATTTTTTATAAAGCGCGTCAGCCATTGACTGTAGATCCTTTGTATCACAATCCTGGGCAAAAATGCAAGTATCTGCTTTATTGGCGTTTTGTATTGTAAAATTAGCGATCTTCTTTTTTAAATCCGCTGTTTTTCGCTTTTCGGCATTTAATTTTTCTTCTAATTTTTTCACAGCATCGGCAACATTTTCTTGCCGTGCAGAAAGCTGTGACGAAATATCTGCCACGTTATAAAACTTGTTATTATAGTCCTTAAGCGCAAAGTTACCGCATTTTAAAACAATACGAATACCGCCACGCATTTTTTCGATATCAAGTAATTTAATTACACCGATTTCACCCGTAAAATTAACGTGTGGAGCACAGCACGCACAGATATCGGTATCCTTTATTTTTACCAAACGCACGGCGCCGTCAATCTCTTTTTTACTGCGATAATCGGTATTTTTAAGTTCTTCATCAGTAGGATAATAAGCTGTAACAGCAAGATTTTGCCATACTTTTTGATTGGCAAGATATTCAATAGTATTTATTTGTTCGCGCGTAAGCTCTTTATCAAAATCAATAGTTACAAGCTCTTCGCCCAAATGAAAACCTACGTTATTTACACCAAACAATTTATGGGCAATACCCGACACAATATGCTCGCCTGTATGGTTTTGCATAAAATTAAAACGACGGTCAAAATCTATTTTACCTATTACTTCACTGCCAATTTGAAGCTCGGTATCACAGTAGTGATATACTACGTCATTATTTATTTGTACATCAAATACCTTGGTGTTGTCCAAAAAACCGACGTCGGCAGCCTGACCGCCGCCTTCGGGGAAAAAAGCGGTTTTGTTTAAAACTATTTTATAAACACCGTCATCTTTTATACATTCTAAAACCTTTGCGGTAAATTCTTTAAAATATGCATTTTGCTCGTAAAGCTTTTCGGTCATCCTAATTTCTCCAATATAATGTGCGCAACCTTGTATATATCACCTGCGCCCATTGTTATTATTAAATCACCATCATTTGCCGATTCAATCATTTTATCTGATAATTCGTTGTAATCGGCAATAACCTGAGCATCAGGCAAAGCGTCGGTTACGTTTTCAGATTTTACACCGTACACGTTCTCTTCTCGCGCGGCAACAATAGGAGTCATAAACACCTTATCGGCAAGAGATAATGCCGCAATCATACCGTCTTTAAGAAGTGCTACGCGCGAATAGGTGTAAGGCTGAAAAACGACTATAACCTTTTTATAATCAAGTGTTTTTGCCGCTTGCAATGTTGCCATCATTTCGGTTGGATGATGCGCATAATCATCAACAACGGTAATGCCTTTAGACTCGCCAATAAACTCAAAACGGCGGCCCGCGCCCGTAAACTGTGATAGTGCAGATGCAATATCGTTAGAATTTACTCCCATTTCATAGCAAACAGCAAATGAAACAAGACCGTTATATATGTTGTGCTTACCCGGCGCGTGCATTTCAAGACTACCTACAACTTCGCCGTTTTTAACAACGTCAAAGCAATAACCGTATTTGCCGGGTGTAATATTTTGAGGATAGTAGTCATTATTTTCATTAAATCCATACGTTATAACTGATGAATCAATATCAGATATTACATCGTTAACATTATTGTCATCACCGTTTGCATAACAAATTTTACCCATAGACACAAATTTTTTAAATGAATTTTTAAGATTTTCCATTGTTTTAAAATAGTCCATATGATCGTCATCTATATTAAGCAAAACGGTAATATCGGGCGAAAACTGTAAAAAGCTGTCTACAAACTCACAAGATTCACACACGAGGGTCTGAGAATCACCCACAACACACGATGAATTTGCAATAGGCAGTTTACCGCCTATAACTGCATTGGGGTTTTGCTTGCTTAAAAGAAGTATTTGTGTTATCATAGAGCTAACGGTGGTTTTACCGTGGGTACCACTAACACCTATTACGTTATCATAACAGCGTGTAATAGCGCCTAAAAGCATAGATCGCTCCATTTTAGGAATATTATTTTCATCTGCCGCAACCATTTCGGGATTATTATTGGGTACTGCTGCCGAATAGGCAACCAAATCGGCGCCCTGTATATTGAGGGCACTATGGTCATTATAAACAGTTACACCAAGAGAACGTAAATAGTTTACATTGGCATTTTCACTTTTGTCAGAGCCCGTAATTTTATATCCACGTGATAAAAGCAGTTCAGCAATTGGGCACATACCGCTACCGCCAATACCTATCATATGAATGTGCTTCGCAGTTAAAAAAGCGCTATCTTCACAGTGTTGTTTTTTCATAAAACACCTCATAATACAATAATTATATATATTATACTATTTTTTACTTAAAAAATAAACCCCTAATTTAAAAGAATGGTGGTTAAAATGACTTTTAAATTACCGCAAAATATTAAATTTGTGCTTGACACACTTATAAACAACGGACACGACGCATACATAGTTGGTGGTTGTGTGCGTGATTTGTTATGCGGTAAAGAGCCTCACGATTACGATATAACCACCTCTGCTTTGCCTTGTGAAACACAAAGCCTTTTTGAAAAAACGATTGCTACAGGCATTAAGCACGGAACCGTTACAGTTATAACAAGCGGCACACCCGTTGAGGTTACAACCTTTAGAACCGAAAGCATTTATACCGATAGCCGTCATCCCGAAAGTGTTAGCTTTGTGCGCGATGTTAAAGAAGATCTTGCGCGTCGCGATTTTACGGTAAACGCAATGTGCTATAACGAAAAAGACGGATTAATAGATATTTTTGGCGGCGCAAACGATATAAAAAATAAAACTTTAAGGGCTGTAGGCGACGCACAAACACGCTTTTGTGAAGATGCGCTTCGCATTTTACGATTGTTTCGTTTTGCCGCAACGCTACAGTTTGTTATAGAAAAAAACACATTTGATGCTGCATTAAAATGTGCGCCTCTTTTAAAAAACATTAGTGCTGAGCGAATATTCACCGAGCTTGAAAAAGCGGCACAGGGCTTTGATGTATCGGTTATATCTCCCCTATTTAAAACAGGTTGTCTTAGCAATTACTGTATATCCGACGGTGATTTGCAAAGCATTAAAAAATTACCCAATAATAAAAATTTGCGCACCTTTACACTGCTTTATAAAACAAGCACCGATTTAAAAAAAACACTTGTTGCTTTAAAATGCAGTAACAACTTTAAAGATTACTGCAGTAAATTGGCTTATCTTATAAATAATGGTATAAATGCTGATAAAATAAGCATTAAACACGCCTTAAACTATGCCGATTATAGCATTGTAAGTAATTGCTTTTCTTACTTTGAAGGTATTTTAAACGTTAATGTTTTAAATCATAGACTATTACTTGATGAAATAATGGAAACTCAAGAACCATATAAAATAACTCAGCTTGATATATCAGGACAGGATTTAACCGCCTTAGGTTATAGTGGAAAAGAGATTGGTGCAAAGCTTGAGTTTTTGCTAAATGAGGTTATAAAAAATCCGCAGCTTAACAACCGTGAAAAACTTTTAAACTTAATATGTAACTAAACCGTAAAAAGCGCCATAAAATGTATTGAATTACAATTATGGTGCTTTTATTTTTAGGTGGTTATATGAACGTTTTAATTATAGGCGGCGATTTTCGTATGAATATCGCTTATGACGAGTTAAAAAAACAAGGATATTCGGTGAGCAGTTTAGGACTTAAAAATGATGATAACGGTAAAATTGAGGATGCCGACGTGGTTTTATTGCCCGTACCGACAACACGTGACGGAACCAACGTTTTTTGCCCCCAGAGCGACAAAATAATTCCTTTAAGTTTAATAAAAAACGTCAATAAAAATGCGCTTATATTAAGCTGCGGCTACAGTTTTAAAGATAATAACTGTATTGACTATTTAAAGCTTGATTCGTTTTGCTGTTTGAATGCCGTACCCACAGCCGAGGGCGCTATTGCAAAGGCCATAAATGATACACCGTTTTGCCTATGGAATTCACGTGTTTTGGTAATTGGTTGCGGCAGAGTAGCAAGGGTGTTAATTGACAGATTAAACGCCCTGAAATGCAAGCTTACGGTGTCGGCAAGAAACGAGCGAGATTTTGCATATTTAGATGCTCTTAACATAAATCACATTCACACAAACGACGTCACAAAGTATGCAAAAAATTTTGATATAATATTTAACACAATAGACGTTACTGTTTTTAACGAATATGAAAACTTGAAAAGCTGTTACTTATACGACCTTTCAACCAAGGGCTGCATAAGCTTTGAAAAGGCTAAAGAAAATAACATAAAAGCTGTAAAACTCCCCGGTATTCCGGGCAAAATTGCACCGCTTACCGCCGGAAAAATAATAGCGCAAACAACACATCAACTTATAGGAGAATGGGTATGCAAAATATAAAACTTGGTTATGCGTTTTGCGGTTCTTTTTGCACCATTAATAAATCTCTTGAAACGCTAAAAGAGCTTGCAAAACTTAATATAGATATTACCCCTATTATGTCGGAAATTACTTACAGCACAAGCACTCGTTTTGCCGATGCTGACGAATTTAATAAAACGGTAGAAGAACTTTGCGGCAAAAAAATTATACACACAGTACCTGCCGCCGAACCTATTGGCCCTAAAAATTTGCTTGATATAATTGTGGTAGCGCCCTGTACGGGAAATACCATTTCAAAAATAGCGCTCGGCATTACCGATACCTCGGTTACAATGGCGGTTAAAGCGCATTTAAGAAATAACAAACCTGTAATACTTGGCATTGCCACAAACGATGCATTAGGCGCTACAGCAAAAAACATTGGACTGTTGCACAACACCAAAAACATCTACTTTGTCCCCTACGGTCAGGATGACCCCGTAGGTAAAAACAATTCGCTTATTTGTGATTTTACAAAAATACCACAAACTATTGAAGCCGTGCTTGACGGCCGTCAAATTCAACCTGTGATTTTGCGATAAAGTACCAAACGGGCTGTCTAAATAAGCGCAGAACAAAAGAAAAGTATATATTTCGAAATCCGTAGGATTTCTCCTTTTGAAAACAAAAAGCTTGCTAAGCCTTCTGGTTTAACAAGCCTTTTTCTTATTATTCAACTTTTTTGTTCTGCGCTTATTTAGACAACCCTATTCTATGCCGAAATAACGAGCCGCGTTATTGTAACAGATGTCTTCTACTATTTGACCTAAAGTTTCCATATCTGCGGGGTACTCACCATTTTCTACCCAAGTGCCAAGCACGTTACAAAGTATGCGTCTGAAATATTCGTGTCGGGTATAAGAGAGAAAACTACGCGAGTCGGTAAGCATACCAACAAAGTTGCCAAGCAGTGACAAGTTAGCAAGGGACTTAAGCTGTGTTTCCATACCTGATTTTGTATCACTAAACCACCAAGCAGAGCCGTGCTGAATCTTGCCTGCGGCTTCGGTGCCTTGGAATGCACCGATAACGGTATCTATCATCTCATTATCGTGAGGATTAAGTGAGTAAATTATTGTCTTTGGCAATAAATCATCAATTGCAAGTGCGTTAAGCAGTGCAGTGAGTGCCTCGCTGCAAGGACGGTTTGAAATGGTGTCAAAGCCTGTATCAGCGCCGATTTTAGCAAACATTGCTTTATTTGTATTGCGCTGAACACTGTAGTGAATCTGCATTACAATACCGCGCTTTGCATACTCTTTACCAAGAGCCACAATAATATCGGTTTTATACATATCAGCCTGCTTTGCAGTAATGGCTTCACCCTTCATAACTGCCTTAAATGCGGCATCAATCTCCTTTTCGGTGCCGATTTCAAAAGGAATATAGTCAAGACCGTGATCGGTAGCCTTACAACCCATTTCGCAGAAGAATTGGAGACGCTTAATAAGTGCGGTTTTTACGTCGGCAACGCAGTTAATTGGCATATCGGCAGCCTTTTCGAGTGCCTTTATGTAGTCAACAAAGCCATCTTTGTCAATATTAACCGCTTTATCAGGGCGGTATGACGGCAACACTTGTGCTGTGCATACTCCCTCATCCTTAATCTTTTTGTGCCATTCGAGTGTGTCAATCGGATCATCGGTAGTACCAATCATTTTAACGTTTGATTTCTTTATAATACTGCAAGCCGACATATCGTCGCTCTGTAGTTTTTCGTTACAAAGGTTCCAAACCTCTTGGGCGGTCTTTGCACTTAAAATTCCGTCATAGTCAAAATAACGCTTAAGCTCAAGATGATTCCAATGATACATTGGGTTACCAATAGCGCGTGGCAACATCTCGGCGAAACGCAAAAACTTGGTGTAATCATCAGCATCACCTGTAATCTCGTTTTCGGGGGTACCGTTACTGCGAATAAGACGCCATTTGTAATGGTCGCCGCCCAGCCAAATTTCAGTAATATTTTTAAACTTTTTATTTTCATAAATCTCTTTTGGATTTATATGGCAGTGGTAGTCGATAATCGGCATTTTTTTGGCATAATCGTGATAAAGACGCTTAGCCGTTTCATTAGTCAAAATAAAATCATCGTTAATAAAGCTCATAGCAATATCTCCTTAAAACATATTACTTGTATTATACATTTTTACTTAGAAAAAATCAAGACTCCACTTTATAAAGCAGAGTCTTGCTTAAAAGCAAATTATGCATTAGTAAAGAATTTTACCGTCAGCAACCTTGCGAAGATGTTCGCCATAGGGTGATTTGCCGTATTTTTCAGCCGATTCAATAAGCTTTTCGCGGCTTATCCAACCGTTTTTGTAAGCGATTTCTTCAACTGCAGAAATCTGAATACCCTGACGGCTTTCAATTACCTTTACAAATTCGGTAGCCTCAGCTAAAGCGTCCATTGTACCGGTGTCAAGCCAAGCGTAGCCGCGGCCGAGGGTCACAACATTAAGGGTATCGTCCTCAAGATAAAGCTTATTAAGGTCAGTAATTTCAAGCTCACCACGAGCAGAAGGTTTCACCTTTTTAGCCATTTCAACAACGCGGTTATCATAGAAGTAAAGACCTGTTACACAGTAGTTTGACTTTGGATTCTTTGGCTTTTCTTCGAGTGAGATTGCCTTACCGTTTTCATCAAACTCAACTATGCCAAAACGCTCGGGGTCATCAACATAATAGCCAAATACAGTAGCGCCTGTCTCACGGGCTGCTGCTTCACGAAGATGCTTCTTTAAGCCGCTACCATAGAAAATGTTGTCGCCCAAAACCATTGCGCAGCTATCGCCGTCAATAAATTCTTCGCCAATAAGGAAAGCCTGTGCAAGACCGTCGGGTGACGGCTGTACAGCATAAGAAAGATTAATGCCATAGCGTGAGCCATCGCCCAAAAGACGCTCAAAGTTTGGCAAATCGGTAGGTGTCGAGATAATAAGAATATCACGAATGCCTGCGAGCATAAGTGTTGACAACGGATAATAAATCATCGGCTTATCATATACGGGGAGAAGCTGTTTTGAAGTTACCATAGTAAGCGGATAAAGACGTGTTCCGCTACCGCCTGCAAGAATAATACCTTTCATATTAAAAACTCCTTTTTATTTAACAATTATATCAATGCCGAGAATTACGACATCATTTACCGGTTTATCGGCTGCGCCAACCTGCACGTTTGCAATGGCATCCACCACGTCCATACCATTTACAACCTGTCCAAAAACAGTGTGACGAAAATCAAGCCATGGTGTACCGCCCATTTTAGCATAAGCTTCGGTAATTTCGGGCGGAAAACCGTTATCGGCAAGGTCTTTCATTTGCTCGAGCATATTCGCAGGAACATCACTTGCCTGCACAATAAAGAACTGACTACCATTGGTATTAGGACCTGCGTTTGCCATGGAAAGCGCACCGCGAAGGTTGTGAAGTTCGGGGGTAAATTCGTCTTCAAAACTGCGTCCCCAAATCGACTCACCGCCCATACCTGTGCCGGTTGGATCACCGCCTTGAATCATAAAATCCTTAATCACACGGTGAAATATTATACCGTTGTAATAATCGTTTTTTGCGTGTGTAGTAAA
>JAZSKN010000050.1:0-8873 GCA_045534895.1 Acutalibacteraceae bacterium | reverse complement strand
CTTACAAGAAACAAGGTATGCGAGTTCTTCTGCAGAGTTAATGATTATAGGATCAGCCTTAGTACCTGCTGATGTGTCAGCAAAGCCTGTTGCTACAGCGCCGTTCCAGTAAATTGTGCGCTTGCTGCCGCAGGTTAAGTCTGCTTCACAAACAGAGCACTTGCCTTCAACAAATGTACAAGGAGAAGCAAATTTAGCGCCGCATGAGCATACTGAACCGTGAGTACCGTCGTTGTTTGGTGTTACTGCAAGGTTATCGTCGTGGAATACCTTAAGCTCTGGGTAGGTAGCTGTGTTGTACCAAGCATCACCAAGAGCAAGTGTTGCAAGCTCACCTAAAGTTACCTGCTTGAGTTGATCTTCAGCAACTACCATTGATGCACCGTTAGAGAACACGTCGGTAGCAACGTTAGAGTCGGTATATGAATACTCAAAGCACTTAGGATCGTTAAAGCGTGAACCTATCTGCTGTGCAAGGTCGTATGGTTTTGCGCCCAAGATAACGCTATTGCGAACTACGTTATAATAACGTGGTGTTTCGGCACCGTCGTTCTTTGTAACAAGACCTTCAGGAATAATTTCATTACCGGTTACAATCTGGCTGTTTTGAGAAGAGCTCCAGATAGCAGCCTGAACGCCGTCACCATAGGTAGCATTGTTACCGTAAACGAGGCAGTTCTCGATATAAACCATATCGCTTGACGCACCTATGATAACACCGGTACGGTCGTGCGATGTACAAGGATTATACATATAGTTGTTAGCAACTACGCAAGAATCAAACCAGATAGCACCGTTAGCCATAAGCTGATAAGTAACACCGTTGGTAACTGCAGCAAGACCGCCTACCTGATAGTTACTTGCTGTAGATGTAAGATAAGAGTTTTTAAGACCAATGTTCTTAATTACAGCGCCTGCATCAACATTAGAGAATAGACCTGCGTTGTTTTCAGAAACCTGATAAAGACCGTAAACGGTAGCTCCGTTACCGTCAAATATACCGCAGAATGAGCCTTGCTCCCAGCCTTGACGTGGCCAATCGCAGAAGATGGTATTAATATCTTCAAAGAAAGCCTGTACTTCGTCAGCGTTCTTAAGCGCAAGAATATCTGCGCCAAATTCTTGTGGCTGAAGCACGATAGAGCCAATGTTTTCAGCAATTTCAAAATATTTGCCCTGAGTGTTTTCTACTTTTGCGTTTTTAACAAGCCAAGCAAACTCAGCCGCTGTTTTAATTACGTAAGGATCAACCTTAGTACCGGTACCGGTTGCAATACCGTCTGCTATTGAACCATCCCAGTAAATTGTGTCGCGACCGGCACAGTCTTCAACGTCTACACCACCGTCTTCAACATCAAAGTAAACGTCTTCCCAATCTTCATTATAAACATCTTCAGGGTCGTATGTAACTGTGATTGGTGAAAAACCTAACACAGCAGTATCTTTAATCTTGAATGTAAGTGTTACAAACGTGCCGTTTGTGGTGTTATCGGGATTAATACTGTCTACCCAGTTTGGATAATATGGATTAGATGTAAGACTTTTGGGAAATGCCATACCTCCAAAGCCTACGCCGGGTGTTCTGCCTGTAAGCTCTAATACATCAGAATCATAGCCGATTAAGAGCTTAGCGGCAATGATACCCGGATTGTTTTTAAGACTTACGTTAACGGTAACTGTATCGCCGGCTTTACCGATTACTTGATCTACAACAATAGTCGGATTGCTTGTAGCATTTACCGCCCCAAACGGCATTACTGTAAGTAGCAATGCAACAGAAAGTAATAATGATAATAATTTTTTCATAATTAATCAAACCCTCTTTAAAATTATTTTGTGTGCTCTTCTATCCAGTTTTTATACCAATATGCCGAATCCTTGGGAATACGCTTGCCTGTTTCGTAGTCAACGTATACAATACCAAAGCGGTCGGTATAGCCCTTTGCCCATTCAAAGTTGTCCATAAACGACCACTGAAAATAGCCCCTTACGTCAACGCCATCATCGGTTGCTTTTTCAAGCTCTAATAAATAGCGATGTAAAAAGTCGATACGGTTGGGGTCGTGCACCTTGCCGTCAAGAGATACAACATCGTGCGCAGACATACCGTTTTCGGTAATAAAGAATGGTAGTTTGTATCGCTCATAGTAAAATCTTGGTCCCCAACGCAGTGCCTCGGGCGTAATTGGCCATTGAATTGCCGTTTTACCGTGACCCACCTTGCGCGTTGCGTGTTGCGGATTACCGTTTTGGTCGGCGCAAATTTCTTGCCCGTTATAAATGTTGTTGGCATAAAAATCAAGCGGTTGATTTATAAGGCGCATATCCTCGTCTGTAATTGGGGGTAAATAGTCTTTATACATTTTTAACCCGTCTTCGGGATATTTGCCAAGTATTACAGGGTCGCTCCACCAAGATATGTTCCACATAAGTCCGCGGCAAAGCGGTGGACATTCAAACATCTTTTTGCGTGCGGCTTCAATGTCCGCCGCAGATTCACTTGCGGGGTAACAGGTAGTACCTGTTGGCGCGTAGCCAACCTTTATAGGTCCAACGGCGTTTTCGCGTAGTGCGATTACAGCCGCGCCGTGCGCTTTAAGCACGTTGTGGCACATTTGAAAAATATCTTTATACATTACTTGATAACCCGGTGCGTGCGGGCTTGTCATATAACCGGCGCCTATAAAGCATTGCGGTTCATTAAAGGTTATAAAATGCTTTACACGGTCAGAAAAAAGCTTTGAAATGTGTGCGGCATACTGGGCAAACCAATTAACGCTTTCGTCATTTAGCCAACCGCCTTTTTTATGCAGAGCATATGGGTAATCCCAATGAAAAAGCGTAACATATGGCTCGATACCGTTAGCAAGAAGCTCATCAATAAGATTGTTGTAAAACTCAACACCTTTTGGGTTAAGCTCGCCTGTGCCGTTTGGTATAAGACGTGACCACGAAATAGAAAAACGGTATGCCTTTATACCTAAATCTCTCATAAGCTTTACGTCTTCTTTGTATTTATGGTAGTGGTCGCACGCCACGTCGCCTGTGTGACCTTGCTCAATATTACCGGGTTCGTGTGTAAAAACGTCCCACACGCTTTCACCCTTGCCGTCCTCGTTCCAAGCGCCCTCGACCTGATAAGCGGCAGTTGCCGCGCCCCAAACAAAATCCTTTTTAAAAGACATTTGCAAAACCACCTTTAAAATGCATATAAAAATACAGGTAAATTATAACACACCTTATTTAAAATTTCAATAATTGTTGACAAGCAATTTTATTTTTATTACAATATTTAAAGACTTAATTTTTGAGGTAATTTAATGAATATTATATTTCAAACCCTTGGTTGCAAGGTTAACCAATATGAAACCGAGGCAATGCGTGAAGCACTTTTAAATATGGGCCATACAAGCAATAAAGACGCGCCAATTGACGCTGTAATTATAAACTCTTGTACAGTTACTGCCGAAAGTGACCGAAAAACACGGCAATTATTGCGCCGAATGCGTCGTGAGCACCCCAACGCCGTCATAGCACTTACGGGTTGTATGGTACAGGCTTTTCCCGATAAGTCACAAGCACTTGAAGAAGCCGATATTATAATTGGCAACCGTGATATTTTAAAGGTTATTGATACCATTAACAACTATAAAAACACCCGTATTTTCGAAATTAACGAGCATAAAAACGGTGATACATACAACACCATAGGTTTAAGCCATTTTAACGAGCGTACACGCGCATTTATGAAAATTGAGGACGGTTGCGACCGCTTTTGTACTTATTGCATTATCCCCTTTGCTCGTGGACGTGTTCGATCGCGCGCTGTAGATGATATAAAGGCTGAAGCCGAACGGCTTGCAAAAAATGGATTTTGTGAGATTGTTCTTGTAGGAATAAACCTAACCTCTTACGGCAAGGGCGAAAATTTTAACCTATGCGATGCTGTTGATGCAGTGTGCGAAGTTGAGGGCATAAAACGCGTGCGTTTAGGCTCGTTAGAACCGGACCACATTACCGACGAAATGCTGTCGCGATTTAAAAAACAACCAAAGTTTTGCCCACAATTTCATTTGTCACTACAGTCCGGCTGTGACGACACGTTAAAGCGAATGAACCGCCACTACGACAGCGCATTTTATGAAGATTTGGTAAACCGTATACGCCTGACGTTTGAAAATGCGGCTATTACTACAGATATTATGGTAGGCTTTGCCGGCGAAACCGAAGACGAATTTAACCAAAGCCTTGCTTTTGCTAAAAAAATTTGCTTTGCAAGAGCGCATATATTTGCATACTCACGACGTAGCGGCACTGTCGCCGCAGGGCTAAAATCACAAGTAAATAACGCCGAAAAACAAAAACGTGCGCGACTGATGGCACAAGCTACAAAACAAACCGAAACCGATTTTTTAACACGACAAATCGGCGGCACATACCCTGTTTTGTTTGAAAGCCAAGACAACGATATTGCTGAGGGCTACACACCAAACTATACAAGGGTTGTAGTAAACACCGCCGAATCTTTAACCGGTCAAATTAAAGATGTGGTTATAACCGATGCGTGTAACGACTATTGCGTAGGTATTTTGGCTTAAAAGCAAAAACACTTGAGATACAAAAAATCTCAAGTGTTTATTTTTATACAAAAAACTGCGCCGCTATTGCGGCGCAGCCTGATGAGTACCTTAGTTACAAATTGTAAGCTCGGTATCCTTATCAAAGATGTGAATTTTGCTTGGCTCGAGAGCAATCTTAATCTTATCGCCTGGGCGAGCAGTGTTGGTAGGAGCAACACGAGCATTGATTGCCTGACCTTCACAGTTGGTGTAAAGATATGTTTCAGCACCCATAAGCTCGGTAACTTCAACATCAACCTCAACAATACCGTCAGCATGTGCGGCAAGAAGCTCTTCTTCATTGTGAACGTGCTCTGGACGAACGCCAATGATAACTTCTTTATCAATATAAGGAACAAGAGCATCGTTTTTGTTCTTCTCTGCAGGAAGCTTAATCTTAAACTTAACACCTGCACGTGTTTTGGTATCTTCTGAACCAAATTCTACAAAGAAATCGTTACCTTCTTTAAGAACCTTAGCTTCAATAAAGTTCATCTGTGGTGAACCGATAAAGCCTGCAACGAATAGGTTGCAAGGATAAAGATAAAGATTTTGTGGAGTATCAACCTGCTGAATAACACCGCTCTTCATAACAACGATACGTGTAGCCATTGTCATAGCTTCAGTCTGGTCATGAGTAACGTAGATAAAGGTTGTACCTAAACGCTGATGAAGTTTAGAAATTTCGGTACGCATTTGTGCACGAAGTTCAGTGACCACGTTTGTATGGGGTTCGTCAAGCAAGAATACCTTAGGTTCACGAACAATAGCACGACCAAGTGCTACACGCTGACGCTGACCACCAGACAATGCCTTTGGCTTACGCTCTAACAAATGAGCAATGTCAAGTATACGTGCAGCTTCTTCAACACGGCGCTTAATTTCATCCTTTGGTGTTTTACGAAGTTTAAGACCAAATGCCATGTTATCGAAAACTGACATATGTGGATAAAGTGCGTAGTTTTGGAAAACCATTGCGATGTCACGGTCTTTTGGTGCTACGTCGTTTACAAGGCGATCGCCAATGTAAACTTCACCTTCAGAAATTTCTTCAAGACCAGCAACCATACGAAGGGTTGTAGATTTACCGCAACCTGAAGGACCTACGAAAACTATAAATTCTTTGTCCTTAATTTCAAGGTTGAAGTCAGTTACCGCGGTTACGCCACCGGGGTATCTTTTGTAAACGTTGCGAAGAGATAAACTTGCCATAAAAATGGACCTCCTGATAAATTTCCTAATTTACTATAGTATTATAACAAACTTTTTTTGCAAATGCTATAACTATTTCTAACAATGTTTTATATACACTTTTGGTAAAAGTACCTAACCTTTTTGCATTATTTGTTTAAAATGCTATCTTCAAGTTGTTTTTTTGTAAATTCTACACATTCGCCCATTTTTAAATGCGGTGGTAAATAAAGTCCGCCTATCGACTCTCGGTGCAATTCGTTTACACCCAAATTTACAGTACCAAACATTCGTTTTATTTGATGATACTTGCCTTCGGTTATTGTTACTCGGGCAATATTTTTATCAATTCGCTCCAGTATGGCACTTTTACAAACTGTTCCGTCAGCAAGCACAACGCCTGCCTTAAACTCTTTAATCATATCATCGGTTACATCACCGTCAAGAGTTACAATATATGACTTGGATATATCTTTTTTGGGCGATATACAATTATGCGCAAAAATACCGTCGTCGGTAATAAGCAAAAGACCCGTTGTGTCTTTATCTAAACGTCCTACAGGGGCAATATCTTGCCGTTTTAGGTGCTCGGGCACCAAATCAATAACAGTTTGACGCGATTTATCATTTGAAGCCGAAAGCACACCCTTAGGCTTGTTCATAAGTATATATACGTATTCTTTATAACCAACAGCGGTACCTTCATAGGTAATAACATCTGAATCGGTATTAATTTGTGTGCCAAAATCACGCACAACCTCACCGTTAACGGTAGCTTTACCCTTTTGAATGCCTGTCCGCACAATGCTTCTTGAAATAATTAACTGATTAGATATAAATTTATCAAGTCGTTGCTTCTTCACATTTTCACTCACTTTAATTATGTTATTTAAGAGGTAGCATAAACCCATCTAAAGCGCAAGATGATATGTCGCCGCCTATTATACGGTCATTATATACAATTATATTTGCCACACTGTCACTTGTATATCCTTTTGGAGAGTCAATGCTATATGTATATAAATATACCTCACAGCCCTTATAGGCTGATAAATCATAACCTGCCAAACGTTGTAATGCGTTGTAGTTGTTGTAAACATCACCAAAATTTGTTGGTATTATTACCGACTTAACGGCAGGAGTTTCATTTAAAACTAAATAACCATTACCTTTTAAAAACGAAAGTCTGTCGGCATTGGTTTTAACGGTATCATAATTACCTGCTAAATACACCTGACTATAAATTACAGCAAAACAAACAATTGCCAAAAACAAAACAAGTAATCTGCTTTTTGTAAAAGTAATATAAGCCTTCAACTATAATCACCCCATAAAAATTTATGAGGTGATTTAAAGTTTTATACCAAAAGGCATACTGCGTGCGCCGAAATTCCGCTACCCTCGCCCGTAAAGCCAAGACCCTCTTCGGTGGTGGCTTTTACGTTTATGCAAGATATATCGACGTTACAATCCAATGCAATATTATTGCGCATTTCTTCAATAAAGTTTTTCAATTTAGGTTGTTGCGCAATGACAGTACAGTCAATATTATTTACTGCAAAACCGGCGTTACTTACAAGCGATACCACGTGTCGCAATAATTTTCTTGAATCAGCATCCTTAAACGCAGGATCGGTATCAGGAAAATGCTTACCAATATCACCCAAAGCCGCAGCACCCAAAAGAGCGTCACTTACAGCGTGAAGTAGCACATCGGCATCGGAATGACCCAAAAGACCCTTTTGATATGGTATTTCTACCCCACCCAAAATAAGTTTTCTGCCTTCGACAAGCTTATGAACGTCATAACCGTGCCCTATTCTCATACTTCATTTTCCCCTTTTACCAAGCTTTCAGCAATTGCAATATCATCGGGCGTTGTGATTTTAATATTTTTACTGCTGCTAAGTATTGCTTTTACGCTATAGCCTGCCGCCTCCATAACCGATACGTCGTCAGTAAAGGTGTCAACATTAGACAATTTTTCACAAGCGGCATTATATTTTTTAACATTTACGCCCTGTGGTGTTTGCGCCGCAAAAAGTGTAGTTCTATCTACTGTAGATACAACAATTCCATCTTCATTAACGCGTTTAACAGTATCATTAATTTTACTTACGCACAGTGCGGCATCATAAGTTTTAAGAGCATTTGCAACGTCGGTTATTGTTTTATCTTCAACAAAAGGACGTGCGCCGTCGTGTATAAGCACATTTTCATCATTTAAATCTAAACGTTGTATACCGTTTTTCACCGATTCATAGCGGCTGTTACCGCCCTCGACTATATCGCTTATTTTGCTAATCATATATTTTTCGCAAATAAGCTGCATATCAACTATACTGTTTTTGGATGCTACCAGTATAATTTTAGATATCGAATTACATCTTTCGAATGCCATAAGAGTACGCGCAATTACCGGCACACCCAAAACAGGCATAAACTGCTTGTTTATACCCTGCATTCTTGTAGAATTGCCCGCCGCTACTATTATGGCTGGTATAGCATCTTTATTATTTTTGCATACATCATACTGTAGTTTTGTTTCGGTAAAATTCATAACAATCCTTTAAAAAAGCCGTACCCTTCCGTATAATTACGAAATTGGTACGGCATTAAATTTAAAAATTATTCTGCGTCTTCACAGCAGCAATCACAATCGTCATCACAACAATCGCAATCAAAATCAAACTCTAAATGTGTTCCGCAATTTGGGCAATCAATGCCTTCGTCTTCTAACATTTCGGCATCAAGATAGATAACGTCATTACATGAAGGACATTCTACCTCGTAAAGCTCATCATCGCAACAATCACAGTCGCAGTCATCGTCACAACAATCACAATCGCAGTCGCAATCATCATCACCGTAGATAATGTCTTCTAAAGAAGCAAGATCTTCATCTACAGCATCAATTTGCTCGCTCATATCATCACAAGCGTCTTCAATATCACAAATTTCTTCAGTAATATCGCCCAAAAGATCAATAATAGCGGCAATTATTTTGCCCTCTTTGGTTTCACCGTCAAGTGCAAGACCCTCGGCAAGACCTTTTATATAAGC
>JAZSKN010000017.1:0-5522 GCA_045534895.1 Acutalibacteraceae bacterium | reverse complement strand
AATTCAGACTCTTTCATCTCAAATTCAGTAACAGTAAGCTTGTCGTCTTCAACAACCAATTTTGCGCCGTCCATTTGAACTTCAAAGCGGTTTGTACCCTTACCGTCGCCTGTTGTGGTGATGAACACACCTGTTGCGCCGTTTTCGTATTCAACAAATGTTGTTACGTCGTCGTCAACCTCAATGTCGTGCCATTTACCGTACTTAATCTTTGACTGAACCTTAACGGGCATACCGCAAATCCACTGCCAAAGGTCAAGCTGATGAGGACACTGGTTAAGAAGAACGCCGCCGCCTTCACCTGCCCAAGTAGCGCGCCAGTCGCTTGAATTGTAGTAAGCTTGTGAACGGTACCAGTTGGTAATAAGCCAGTTTGTACGACGGATTTCACCGTACTTGCCAGAGTGAACAAGCTCGTGCATTTTACGGTAAACGGGATTTGTACGTTGGTTAAACATCATACCAAATACAACCTCAGGATGCTTTTCGGATTCAGCAATCATTTCACGAACCTGACGGGTATAAACACCTGCAGGCTTTTCACACATAACGTGAATACCACGCTTCATACATTCCATTGAATATTTAGCATGGTCATAGTGAGGAACTGCTACAAGACAAGCGTTGATAAGACCGCTGTCAAGCATTTCGATAGCATCAGTAAAATATGTAATGTTTGCATCGGGATACTTAGATTTACCAAATTCGCATCTGTCGGGGTTTTTGTCGCAAATGGCAACCAAGTCAACCTCGGGGCAGTTACCACCCATAATGTTAGAGGTATGGCCTGTACCCATATTACCAAAGCCAATTATACCAAGTTTAATTTTATCCATAATAATTTCCTACCTTTCAATTAAAATCCACAGGATTTCAAGTATTTGTAGCTGCGTGTAATACAGTCAAATTCATCTTGACCGTGGCAATTGTCTTGTTCTACAAGCATATAGTCAACGCCACTGGAAGCCGCTGCTTCAAACACTTTATCAAAGTTGATAAGACCTTCACCAACTACTGCAATGTTGTCGCCAAACTCTTTAAAATTTTCTTCAAAAGAGTAGTCTTTAAGATGAATAACAGGTATACGACCTGCAAATTTTTTAATCCACTCTGCAGGATTGCCGCCTGCTGCTTGAATCCAGAATGTATCAAGAATAAAACCTAATTCATCAGGCTTAAAGTCTTCTGCTAATTTTTCCATAATGGTTTTGCCATCTATCTTTAAGAACTCTTTAGCATGGTTGTGATACATAAAGGTTTTGCCGTTTTCTTTAACGGTCTTAATGATAGGACCGTATTCTTTTATGAAGTCACTATATAAATTACCCTCACGTGTTAGTGAAAAGTTATACATACCAAGGCCAACATAGTCGCAACCAAAAATTTCGTGATTACGACAAACCTTAGCAGCATCTGCAGTAAGTTGTGCGGGTGGTGTATGTGTTACAACGCATTTAAGATCGTTCTTTTTAAGGTTTTCTGCAAGCCATTCGGGTTCGTAGTCACAAACGCCACTGATTTGAACGTTTTTGTAACCGATTTCAGCTACTTTTTTTAAGGTTTCTGCAAAATCGTCAAGATTTTTGCAATGTTCGCGTAAAGTATAAAACTGAATGCCTATTTCCATGCTTTATCCCTCCAATAAAGATTTGAATGTGGTGCAAGCATAATCAAATGCTTCTTCGTTGCTACTAAATTTAATTTCACCAACAGCACTTTCCTCGCCCTCGCGTTCAAGACCTGCAAGACCAACAAACTCGGTAAGATGTGGTTCCATTGTAAATACTGTACCGCCCTGAGCCAAGTATTCAGGGATAATAAGGCTGTAGTTGCCGTCACCGCGACCCGGAGGCACTACAACACCGTCAGACATTCTTGCGTCTTTAACGTGAACGTATTTAATGCGGTGCTTTAGCATATTCCAAGCTTCAGCAGTGTCTTGACCGCACTGAACAAAATTAGCGGTATCAAATACACCCTCAATTTCGGGGAAGGTATCAAGAATTTCAAGACAGCGTGGAGCAATATCACCGTAAATGCCCTTTTCGTTTTCGTGGCAGAATGTAACGCCTGAGCCGCGAATTATATCAAGCATTTTGCCAAGGCGGTCCATAACCTCGTTTTTGTAATCAGCAGGATCCTTACCCTTTGGAATAAAGAATGAGAACGCACGAAGATTTTTAGCATCAAGAATGTGTGCAAACTCAATCATCTTTTTAAGATTTTCGAGATGAGCCGCAAAATCGCCTGTTTCTATATCGATTTTACCAATAGATGAGCCGATAGACCATGTTTCAAGTCCTGCGACGTCCATCTTTGCCTTTACTTCACGAATTTTATCAACCTCGACACCTGCAATCCAAGTGCCGTCAACGTTACGAATTTCAAGACCTGCTAGTCCGTTGCGGTGCATAGCCTTGATTTGTTCGTCTATCATTGGGCTTGCTTCATCAGCAAAGCCGTAAATTTTTACATTGCTATTCATAACTATATATTCCTTTCACCAACCATAGTTTGAAAGAAAATTGTTCACAGTGCCATTTGAAGTGAGTGGTGCCGTATAACCTATACTGCCCCGAACAAAAACGGTGCTGTGGGCAATTTTACACAAACTTATACTCCAGAGTAAGCGGAGAAGCCACCATCCACCGGTACGGTAATGCCTGTAACGAAGCCTGATTTTGTTTCGTCAAGCAACCACTCTACTGTGCCGAGCAATTCTTCAGCTTCGCCAAAACGTCCCATTGGGGTTGAACGCAAAATCTTGTCGGTACGTGGGGTTGGTGTGCCGTCCTCGTTAAAGAGAAGCGCACGGTTTGGGTTTGATACAAAGAAACCGGGGGCAATAGCATTTACACAAATACCCTCTTTGGCAAAGTGAACTGCAAGCCAAGATGTAAAGTTGGTTACTGCTGCCTTTGCTGCAGAGTAAGCAGGAATCTTGGTAAGAGGACGGTAAGCGTTCATCGAAGATACATTTAGTACCGAGCAACCCTTACGGCCAATCATATCTACCATAAATACCTGACTTGGCAAAAGCACGCCCTTCATATTAAGGTCAAATACAAAATCAAAGCCTTTTTCATCAATGTTAAAGAATGTGAGGAAATCCTCGGCGGTTTCGTCACCCTTTACATATTCTTCGTGAGCGGTTGTACAACGTGGGTTGTTACCGCCGGCACCATTTACAAGAATGTCACATTTGCCAAAATCAGCAAGAACCTGCTCGTGAACAGACTCAATATCCGCTTTATCAAGGCAGTTGCATTTATAAGCCTTTGCCGTGCCACCTTTTGCATTGATACCATCAGCAACCTTTTGGGCTGCTTCTTCGTTAAGGTCGAGCAGTGCTACTTTTGCACCCTTACTTGCCAAAAATTCAGCAAAGCCTGAGCAAAGCACACCGCCTGCTCCAGTTACTACTATTACTTTTTCCATTATTTATTACCTTCCTTTTCAAGTGTATCCCAAACACCAAGCATATACATAATGCCAAGTGCTCTATCATATAAACCGTAACCGGGTCTTACTGTGCCTGCCTTTTCACCCCATAAATGTCTGCCGTGGTCAGGACGGATGTAGCCGTCAAAGCCACAATCGTGGTAAGCCTTAAGTATATCAAGAATACCTGTGTCGCCGTCACAGTCGCGGTGGCTGGCTTCTGAAAAATCGCCGTTCTCGAAATGCTTAACGTTACGAACGTGAGCAAATGCAATACGGTCGCAGTGCTTTCTAACAATGCTTGCCACGTTATTTTCGGGGTTAGCGTTAAGGCTACCCGAGCAAAGTGTTAAGCAGTTGTATGGGCTGTCAACCATCTTTAAGAAACGGTCAATACTTGGCTCGTCAATAAGAAGACGCGGAAGACCAAATATATCCCATGGTGGATCGTCCATATGAATTGCCATCTTAATACCTGTTTCTTCACAAACGGGCATCAATTTTTCGAGGAAGTATTTAAGATTTGCCCAAAGCTTTTCGTGGTCAACGCCCTCGTAAGCCTTAAACAGCTCGTCAAGCTTTGCCATTCTTTCAGGCTCCCAGCCCGGAAATGACATATTATATTTTTCGGTAAACTCAAGAATATAGTTTGCCATTGCATTGTAGTCGTCTTGGATCATACCCTTTTCATAGAAAAGTGCGGTAGAGCCGTCACCTACGGGGTGGAACAAATCTGAACGGGTCCAGTCAAATATAGGCATAAAGTTATAGCAAATAACCTTTACACCAAACTTTGCAAGATTGCGTATTGTTTGAATATAGTTTTCAATGTACTTATCGCGTGAAGGCAAACCGATTTTAATATCATCGTGAACGTTAACCGACTCAACAACATCAATGTTAAAGCCGTACTCGTCACACTGCGCCTTTACCTTTGCGATTTCTTCTTCGCTCCAGATTTCACCGGGCATTTTGTCGTGAAGAGCCCAAACAATTCCCGTAACGCCGGGGATTTGCTTGATATCTTGTAGCGAGATTTTGTCATTACCCTCGCCATACCAACGAAATGTCATTTGCATGTGCTTACACCATCCGTTTTTAAAATTTTTTCAACAATTTTATAGGCATAGTATACCATTGTTAAATACATTATACCCAATTACTTTTAACAATGGAATTGCAAATATTATCTTTAAACATTGCAAATTGTATCAATGTGTGGTATAATGGCTTTAGGTGATACTATGAGCAAGTATTTTACGCACAAACAAGACGGGCTTAACTGTCATTACTACTGTGACGAGCACCCCGACAAAGAGTCTTTTAAATTGCATACGCATGACACGTTTGAGCTTTATATCTTTGTGCACGGGCGCGGTAAATTTTTGATAGAGGGTAACGAATACCCCCTATCTCACGGTGATATCATACTGATGCGCCCTACCGAAGCGCATTACATAGACATAGATGCCACACGTCCCTATGAGCGTTTTTCGGCGCACTTTAGCAAGGATTTTTTCACGCCCTTTGACAAAGACGGCGTGTTGCTTGAAGCATTTTTAAATCACGAGCCGGGCAGCTTTAACCGCTATACCCGTGACGACTTTAAGCCTGAAATATATAACCTATTGGTGCAAAATCTTTTGAGCGAATCACAAAATCGACATTTGCAGGTAAGCTGTAATATGCTGTCGCTACTCAACGAAATCTATAAAGTATATCAATCGCGTCGCGACACCGAAACACAGGGTGAATCCCCCACACAACGAATAGTAAGATATATAAACAACCACATAAACGATAACCTAACCCTTGATACTATATGCAATAAGTTTTACATAAGTAAGGCGCAACTGTGCCGCAGCTTTAAGGCGGCTACCGGCTCTACCGTGCAAAACTATATAAACGCCAAGCGACTTGTAAACGCCAAACGAATGTTATCAGAGGGCATATCCCCCACACGTGCCGCAACACTTTGTGGGTTTAACGACTACTCGGTATTTTACCGCGCGTTTTACAAGGAATACGGCAAAGCACCGAAAAAGGAATATAACAAAGTTTAAAAGCACCGCTTTTGCGGT
>JAZSKN010000074.1:0-9004 GCA_045534895.1 Acutalibacteraceae bacterium | reverse complement strand
AGAAAAAGGCATAATTTTAAATTAATCTTATGTCCTATAGATTAAATTTACGGTCAATCCTCTTACGCGGGTTGACCGTTTTTTTATTTAAAAGTATATAATAATAAAATTATTAAAAAACACTTGATTTTTTTAAAAACAGTAGTATAATGATACTATTGTTATTTAAAGCAATAAAGTTTACAATTAAATATTGCTATATGATGTTTGCAGGAAATGTATTGCTACGCAATCGACCGAAGGAGTAACACTCTCAGGTGCCCTATGGGTGAGGACTGTAAACTGATAGCACTTTGGAGAAGCTTGATTTAATTCAAGTGCCGAAGGGGCAAAGGCGTGTACGCGTTAAATCTCTCAGGCAAAAGGACAAAGTTTTAAATTACTCTTAACGGTAAAGAGGATTTTTGTTATTTGTTGTTTTGTCGGATTGCGCGTAGGCGTGATTCGACTTTTTGTTTTAAATTAAAAAATATAAAGGGGATGTCAAAATGATTCTTGACAAAATTGCCGAAATTAACGGCAGTATTAACGGGATAGTATGGGGCATATTTGGACTTGCGCTTCTTATAGGCACCGGTATTATTGTGACCTGTTCTACCAAATTTTTTCAAATTTCACGTTTAGGTCACTGGTGGAAAAACACAATAGGGAATATGTTTTCTAAAGAGGTTTTAAAGCACCGTAAAGAAAAGGGAACAATTTCACCGTTTCAGGCGCTTTGTACTGCGCTTGCCGCAACGGTAGGTACCGGTAACATAGCCGGTGTTGCCGCTGCTATTTGTGTTGGTGGCGCCGGAGCAGTCTTTTGGATGTGGGTTGCAGCCTTTTTTGGTATGATGACCAACTATGCCGAAAACACACTTGGTATTTACTTCCGACGCAAAAACGCTAACGACGAATGGTCGGGCGGCGCTATGTATTATTTGCAAGACGGTCTTGGCGGTTATAAGTACAAAGATTCTAACAGTACCGCAAGCTTTAAGAATCTTGGTAAAGTTTTAGCAGTTCTGTTTTGTATTTTTGCTATGCTTGCGTCTTTTGGTATTGGTAGTATGGGTCAGGTTAACAAAATTGTTGCCAACGTTGCTGCCGCGTTTGACGTTAAGGCGCTTTCGAGCATTGAGGTTTTTGGTGGAGTGTCACTTTACAATATTATTTTGGGTGTTGTTATAATGATACTTACCGCCGTTATTACATTGGGCGGCGTTAAACGTATTGCGAGCGTTGCTGAAAAAATCGTACCGTTTATGGTGGTGCTTTACGTTGTTGGCAGTCTTGTAATCATTGGTATAAACTGTGACGCTATTTTGCCTGCGTTTAAGGCAATATTTGTTAACGCCTTTAAGCCCGAAGCGTTTGTCGGCGGTGGTATTGGCGGTATAATTATTGCTATGACCAATGGATTTAAGCGCGGCGTTTTCTCTAACGAAGCAGGTCTTGGTTCTTCGGTAATGGTTCATTCTAACTCAAGCGTTAAAGAACCTGTAAAACAGGGTATGTGGGGCATATTTGAAGTATTTGCCGACACAATGATTGTTTGCACAATGACAGCGCTTGTAGTGCTTACCTCTGGCGGTCTTAAGGGCGGCGTGTTTAACGTAGTGACCGGTGAGGTTGCTAAGGGCTTAAGTGATGCAACGCTTGTTGGCGGAGCATTTAATGAAGTGTTCGGTTGGGGCAATATTGGTCAGCGTTTTGTTGCTATTGCAATGTTCTTGTTTGCGTTTACTACTATTCTTGGTTGGTCACATTACGGCAGCAAAGCATGGGAATACTTGTTTGGCGCAAAAACAACAATTATATTCCGCATAATTCACGTTTGCACAATTATCTTTGGTGCAGTACTTACATCATCACTTGCGTGGGATATTTCTGACACCTTTAACGGTCTTATGATGATACCAAACCTTATTGGTGTTCTGTTTATGTTGCCGCTTGTAGTTAAAATTACAAATAACTATATTGATCGCAAAATTAAGAAAAAGGATGTTAAACCCGTACTTTCTTATGATGACAAAATCCAAGTTGAAGTAGAGGCAGCAGTATTAAACGGTAAAGAATAAAAACATGGCTACAAAAGAGCACACTTGGTTACCAAGTGTGCTCTTTTACTGTATTTGTAGATAAAGTAGAATGGTTTTACAGCAGGGAAGATTTTGGGACAATGGAAAAATTATAATAAAAAACGTAAAAAGTACTTGACAAATGTCGACAAACTTATTATAATAAAAATACAGAAAACGAACAAATGTTCGGCGGAGGAAAAACCATGAATTTTACTAACACTTTACTTACAGTATTTGAACTTGCGCTTGTTGCGTTTACTATATGGGCAGTTTTTAACGAGGATAAATTTGTTGCTTTTGAAGAGCGTTTTGTAGCACGCATTCGTCGCCGTCGTTTTAAGGTTATTGAGGGTAACCGCATAAATAAAAGCTATTACCCTGTAAACAATCGACGCGCATAACGGCTTTAATTTTGATATCGTCATTCATTTTAAAATACTCTTTCTTTATGCAAAAAAAGACAGGAAAATTTCCTGCCTTTTTTTGTTGCAATATGTACTGTTTTGTGCTAAAATCTTGATTTGGTAATTATAGATTTTTGAGGTATGTTATGTTAAAAAAACTTATAGGCGATAAAGCTTTTTATAGGCGCGTAATTGCACTTACAATACCAATTATGATACAGCAGGGCATAACCAACTTTGTAAATATGCTCGATAACGTTATGGTAGGCCGTGTCGGACAGGCCGAGTCAACCGGTGTTGCCGTGTCAAACCAATTGATGTTTGTTTTTAACCTTTGTGTTTTTGGTGCAATTTCGGGCGCGGGAATTTTTGGCGCGCAGTATTTTGGTAAAAAGGATTTAGAGGGCGTAAAGCAAACCTTTAGATTTAAAATAATATTCTGCTCACTGCTGGCTGCGTTAGGTATTGCGCTTTTATGTTTTAAAAGCGGCGACCTTATAATGCTGTATCTAAACGTTGATGATAACCCAACCCTTGCGGCAAATGCGTTCTCGTTTGCGCAGAGCTATCTTTATATAATGCTTATCGGACTTATACCGTATACCATTGCCCAATGCTACGGTACCACTTTGCGTGAAACGGGCGAGAGCACCGTACCTATGATTGCCGGTGTTATAGCGGTAATGGTAAATCTATCGCTTAACTACGTGCTGATATATGGTAAATTTGGTGCGCCTTGCCTTGGTGTAAACGGCGCGGCAATTGCTACGGTAATATCACGTTTTGTAGAGCTTGGTATTTTGGTAGTATATACACTTATAAAACGCAAAGAGTGTGTATTTATAATTGACGCTTGGAAAAGCCCATATATTTCGCTGAATCTTATTAAACAAATATTTATAAAAGGTATGCCGCTTATGGTAAACGAGGCGTTGTGGGCTTCGGGTATGGCAACTGTAAACGGACTATATGCTCAGCGTGGTCTTGACGTTGTTGCGGCAAGCAACATTTCGCAAACGTTTTTTAATGTTTTTTCTGTGGCATTTTTTTCGGTGGGTATTTCGGTTGGAATTCTGTTAGGTCACGATTTGGGAGCCGAAAAAAGCAAAGAAGAGGTGCTTGATACCACCTTTAAGCTTATTGCGTTTTCGGTATTTATTGGCGTAATTGTGGCTATACTCTATGCTGCTGCGGCGATCTTTATACCTCGTATTTACAACATAAGTGACAACGCCAAAAGCCTTGCTACCTCGCTTATGCAGCTTACGGCACTTGCCATTCCAATCGAGGCTTTCGCGCATTCGTCATATTTTGCGCTGCGGTCGGGCGGTAAGGTTATAATAACACTTATTTTTGACTGTGTGTTTACTTGGGTTGTAAGTGTTACAGCGGCAATGTGTTTAATAAACTATACTTCACTTGGCATTTTAACAATATATTTTATAGTGCAAATGCTAAATATTATTAAATGTATTTTGGGTTATATTTTTATAAAACGCGGCGCTTGGATAAAAACAATAGTTTCGTAAAACAGTTACACAAAAAAATTGTTAAATTTTTAGCATATTCGGTATTGTTTTTTGTCGAAAAAAATGCTATACTATTTTTGTATGAAATTTTGAAAGGAGTTACATATTATGAACTACTCACACGAAGTACAAAATATGTGCCCACTTGCTAAGGGTGCATATCACGGTCCTGCTCCTATTCCTGAAGAGGGTAAATGGGTACAGGTAAAAGAAGTTAAAGATATCTCTGGTCTTACCCACGGTATCGGTTGGTGCGCTCCACAGCAGGGTGCTTGTAAGCTTAGCCTTAACGTTAAAGAAGGCGTTATCGAAGAGGCTTTGGTTGAAACAATCGGTTGCTCAGGTATGACTCACTCAGCTGCTATGGCTTCTGAAATCTTGGTTGGCAAGACCTTGCTTGAAGCTCTTAACACTGACCTTGTTTGTGATGCTATTAACACCGCTATGCGCGAGCTTTTCTTGCAGATTGTTTACGGTCGTACACAGACTGCATTCTCAGAAGACGGTTTGCCAATCGGTGCCGGTCTTGAAGATCTTGGTAAAGGCCTTCGTTCACAAACAGGTACTACCTACGCTACAAAGGTTAAAGGTCCTCGTTACCTCGAGCTTGCTGAAGGTTACATCACAAAATGTGCTGTTGATGAAAATGACACCATCATCGGCTACAAGTTTGTTCACCTTGGCAAAATGATGGAAATGATTAAAAAGGGTATGGACGCAAACGAAGCTTTAGAAAAGGCTAGCGGCCAGTACGGACGTGTAGATGACGCTGCTCGCCTCATCGACCCACGTGAAGAATAATTAGGGAGGTAACAGATTATGCCATTATTTGAAAGCTATGAAAGAAGAATTAATCAAATAAACGCAGAACTCAGCAAACACGGCATCGCTTCTATTGAAGAGGCTAAGCAGATTTGTGACGATGCAGGCGTTGATGCTTACGGTATTGTTAAGGGCATTCAGCCAATTTGCTTTGAAAACGCTGCTTGGGCTTACGTTGTAGGCTGCGCAATCGCTATTAAAGACAAGGTTGCATCTGCTGCTGAAGCTGCAGAAAAAATCGGTCTTGGTCTTCAGTCATTCTGTATTCCCGGTTCTGTTGCCGACGACCGTAAGGTTGGTATTGGCCACGGTAACTTGGGCGCAATGCTTCTTCGTGAAGAGACCAAGTGCTTCGCATTCCTTGCAGGTCACGAATCATTCGCCGCTGCTGAAGGCGCTATAGGCCTCGCAAGAAGCGCGAACAAAGCACGTAAAGAGCCACTACGCGTTATTCTTAACGGTCTTGGTAAGGACGCTGCTCAAATTATTTCACGTATTAACGGCTTCACCTATGTTCAGACTAAGTTTGACTACTACACAGGCGAGCTTGCAATAGTAAACGAAACTGCTTACTCAACAGGTGAGCGTTCAAAGGTTCGTTGCTACGGTGCGGACGACGTTCGTGAAGGCGTTGCTATTATGCACAAAGAGGGCGTTGACGTATCTATTACAGGTAACTCAACCAATCCTACACGCTTCCAGCATCCTGTTGCAGGTACTTATAAGAAAAAATGTATTGAACAGGGTAAGAAGTATTTCTCAGTAGCATCTGGCGGCGGTACAGGTCGTACACTCCACCCAGACAATATGGCTGCCGGTCCTGCTTCTTACGGTATGACCGACACAATGGGTCGTATGCATTCTGACGCTCAGTTTGCAGGTTCATCTTCAGTGCCTGCTCACGTTGAGATGATGGGACTTATCGGTGCAGGTAACAACCCGATGGTTGGTATGACCGTTGCATGTGCCGTTGCAGTTAACGAAGCACTTAACAAATAATTCAAATGCATAAATCATAATGCACGACAAAAGGACTTGAGAATTTTCTCAAGTCCTTTTGTCGTGTTAATTGGTTATTGCAAAAAATATAGGCTTATATTATAATAAAATTATGAAAGGGAGTGTTTTTATGAAAAAAGTTATTGCATTGGCCATTTGCATTATTCTTGTTATGGCAACACTTTGTGGTTGCGCCGAGTCAACATCTAAAAATAAAGTTGTTGTCAAGGACGAAGCATATTTTACAGAAGAAGTTTTAGACAGCGAAACTGTTGCTGAACGCAAGCTTATCAAAGAATTTACGTTGGATGTAGAAACCAAAGATTACGACAACTATATCAATAGTGTTCGTTCCACTATTTCCTCAAGTGGTGGTTACATAGAAAGTTCTAACGAGTCAAACACCTCTGATTTTAGACGTTTTACCGCAATTATCAGAATCCCCGTTGAAAAAGCTGATGGTTTTACACAGTCGGTGTCGAGCAATGTTACTGTTAAAAACCGCAGTGAAAGTGTTGAGGATGTAACTGAACAGTATGTTGATATAGAGGCGAGAATCAAGGTTTATAAAGCCGAAGAGGAAAGTCTTATTGAAATAATGAAACAGGCAGGCAATGTTACAGATCTGCTTTCGGTTAAAGAGAGCCTTGCTGATGTCAGAGCAAAAATTGAGTCTTACACAGCACAATTAAAGAGTTTGGAAAATCAAACCGATTACAGTACTATAAGACTTACAGTTTATGAGGTAGAACGAGAGGTTAAAACCGAAGGGTATTGGAGTAGGATTTGGAATAATGTAATTAATGGATTTAAGAATGTGGGAAAAATGATAACATCAGTATTCGCTTTTGCGTTATCGGCAATTCCTTACTTAATCGTTCCTGCGGTTGTTGCTGTGATAGTAATTATAATTGTACGTCGTGCAAAAAATAAAAAAGAGATAAATGAAAGTAATTCTTAATATAAATCAACAAAGGCTTGAGGTTTAACCTCAAGCCTTTGTTGTCATTGTGAGCATCGTAAGATGCGTGGCAATCCGTTCTTAAAAAATAGGGAATTACGGATTATTTCGTATCAATCAGAGAACCGTCCCTTGATTCTCCAAAATGAAAGCACTCACTAATCAGTGAGTGCTTTTTCATCATTGCCAAACAAACGAGTATATTCACTTGGCGTATATCCGGTTGCTTTTTTAAAATATTTAGAAAAATAATTTATTGTACCAAACCCACAAATCTCTGCAATATCAGTCACGGACTCTTTGCCTATTAACAAAAGGTCTTTTGCAAGTGCAATACGATGATTTATAAGCTCGTTTATAGGCGAGACACCATATTGCTTGCGATATAACTCACTAAAACGACTTACGGAGTAGCCACTTAACGCAGCCATTTCTTTAAGTGTCCAGTTCTTTTTAACATCCGACAAAACCCTGTGTTTTGTAAAGGTGATTTTATTATTAGATTTGTTAAAATGATCATTTTTACTATAGATACGGTGGGTGTTAATAATCATTTCTGTCATCAAACTTTGAATCATATCGCTACGACCAATTTTATTTGAACTCCATTCAGGATACAACCTTTTAGCATATTCATGAACAACAGAACTTTCTCCTGTGCTGAATGACTCATTTAGCGGTAAAGAATATTTGCTCAGCAACTCCTCAAATTTATCATTCTGCAAAATCAACCAATCATATATAAGCGGCTCGGTGGTATCAGAGGCTGCTCCGTAATAAATAGTGCTGTTAGGCGGATAGATCAAGATGTCACCACGCTCACCTTGATGCAACTTATTGTTGTTAAGATAAACAAACGGTGTTAAAAAGCAAAATATTGTATAATACGGGCGTGTTTTTTGATTGAACGTACCATTTGCCAGCATTGCGTTCACTGCCAATGACCTAATCATATACAACCTCCCAAAATCGTAAAATAGTATAAATTCACAGTTGTTTTTTACCTTTATATCGTAATAATATCATAATATAATATAAATTGCAATATACGTTGCGATATTTTTATGATAAGAGGTTTTTTTATGAGAAAATCATTTATAAGTACCAAATGTGTACTAAGCCTTGTAATCTCATTTGCAATTTTTGCAACATCGCTTTTTACAGGTGTGAGTCTTACAGTAAGTGCAGCAGACTCGCCGGTATGCGCAGGTACTGTAAGCGAATATACTGCGCGTGATGCCGAGGTTTCATTGCTTGACCCCGAAAGTCCCAATTCCGAAAGTAACCCGTATATAATTGAGACTGCTAACCAAATGTATATGCTTATGCGTGTTCAGTGCACCCACGGCGGCGCTGCAATTGATACCGCAGGCGCATATTTTAAGGTAGCTGACGGCATAAAAGCATTTTATATGAACGGCGGCGAAACGGTTGCTAATATGACAACCGTAGCTGAGATAAAAAATTATTTTGAAGTCACAAACACAAGTGCCGCACAGGTTTCTACCAGTTCATCAAGACATTTTAAAGGAAGTTTTGACGGCAACGGTGTTACAATTTACACTATTCGCAGTGACGATAACACCGGCGGATTATTTCCTTATGCGTCAGGTGCTGTAACAATAAAAAATGTAACCGTTAAAAATTCTTATTTAAAAGGCGCTGCAGGCGGCGGCGGACTTGTTGGTTCTTGTATGGGAACTGATGCTAACCCGGTATCTATCAACATTGAAAACTGTGAGGTTTCAAATAACTATATAGCCTCCGGTCGTAACGGTGACGGCGCAGGTGCTTTGCTTGGTTTTACGTATAACAGTAGCACTAACTCATATCCCGTTGTAACCGCTAAAAACTGTATTGTGTATGGTAATGAGCTTGCAGCTACGCATGCAACTAACCCAGGCGGTTGCTTCGCTATTGCAGGCACATTAAATTCAAAAAATTGCAAATTTACAAACTGCATATTTTTAGACGCGTTTCCGTTTCCAATCGGTGCCAATATTAGAAACGCAGCAGTGTACGAAAACGTATATACCGATGCAGATTTATCTTCAGTAGGCGTAACATACGCCGAAGGCACTATTATGTCAATCGGTGATACCGCCCCAACCGGTGCCGCAGGCAAGGCGGCTATGCCACTGCTTGATTGGGATGTTTGGTTTGCTACAACTTCATACCCCGTACTTCGAGCATTCCATAATATTCAAACTATAGATGGCGATA
>JAZSKN010000022.1:0-3656 GCA_045534895.1 Acutalibacteraceae bacterium | reverse complement strand
TTGTAACAAAAAGTTGGTATCCATGCATACCATTTTGAATAAAGCCACGGGATTTTTACTGTTTCTTTTTCCTTTGACACTCAGTTTTATTGAACCAATGTATAGTTCTGTGATAGTGTGTTCCTTGGCAACGGTGTCAGCGATTAATGAGGTATATTATACAAGAATGGGTAGAGAAATCTATTAACAAGCAAATTTCGATTTGTAAAACGACTAGATAAAATTGAATTTAACGAGGTGATTAAAATGATAGATGTTACTACTTGGATGCATAACTTCTTACAGACATTAAATGAAACATTTGAAAATCGAGTATGGTTTGTTGGTTTGCAAGGGAGCTACGGACGAGGCGAAGCGACAGAAACAAGTGACATTGATGTTGTAGTAATCCTGGATGAACTGTCTACTACGGACATTCAAACCTATAATACAATGCTGGATACTCTGCCACATAGGGATTTAATTTGCGGTTTCCTTTCAGGTAAAAAGGAAATTATGAATTGGGAGCCGTCGGATTTGTTCCAGTTTTGCAACGATACCGCACCAATTAAGGGAAGCCTTGACGAGGTGATGGCGGTTATTGATGAAAGTGCTGTGAACAGAGCGATTAAAATCGGCGTCTGCAACATATATCACGGATGTGTTCACAATATGCTCCATGAAAAAAGCGAAGATTTTTTGCGTGGATTGTATAAATCCGCTTCTTTTGTAATACAGGCAATTGTATTCAAACAAACAGGAAACTACGTCAAACAACAAAAAGAACTGCAATTTTTGGCAGCATCAAACGAAAAAGCAATTATAGATACTTTTGTTTATCTTAAAAACGGTGGTAAGGTCGATTTTAACAAGATGTCCGAAAGGTTATTTGCTTGGTGCAAAGAGCAACTTGCAAACTGTGGATAAGCACACTACTTTTGCTTACTCTTACCTCAATTCTGCTCCGTTTGATTGCTTTTAGGCAAAAAGAAGTTATACCTTTAGGTATAGCTTCTTTTTTTATTGATGGGAATCAACCCAAAGATAAACCGCTTATCATTTTACAACGATAAGCGGTTTTATTATTTATCCGAGTTCTACTCCCCAGTTATTCAAATATTGCATAAGCAAGCCGTAGTCCTTGTTGTTTACTCGGCCGTCACCATTAGTATCGGCGGCCTCAACAATAATTGTAATTCCCCAGTTGTTAAGATATTGCATCATTACGCCAAGGTCTTTGTTATTTATTCTTCCGTCACCACTTAGGTCACCAGATATATATGTAAGTGGGTCGGTAAAATCAAATTTTTCTTCGTAGCCACATACTGTACAGGTGTGGGTTGAATATCCCTCAACCTTATATTGCGGCTTTATTACCGTAACTTCGCCATAACTGTGACCAACGGGCGATATTTCTTTATATGTAGTATAGTCACATCTTGAGCAAGTGTCATATGCATCCCAACCAATTTCGGTACAGGTTGGTGCCTTTGCATCGTGTGTTGTAAGGTCGTGACCCTTAGCCTCAATAACAACAGTTTCGCGCGAAAGTTCTTCGCCGCAAGCTGTGCAGTACACAACGTTTTCGTATGAACCTGCGTTTACGCAATCGGCTTCTACGCGGTTTTCTACAACTACTTCGCCTTCGGTATGACCAACTGCTTCAATAACAACAGTCTCTCGTAAAAGTTCTTCGTCACATCTTTCACAATAAGTAACGTTTTCATAAGAACCGTCTTCGGTGCAGGTAGGCTCTACGCGATTTTCTACTGCCGTAGTTTGATTTTTATGCAAACAGTAAACAGCGTTTACACCACCGTTTTCAACATCAAAGGTAACATCTTCAAAATCAAAGTTATAAATGTCTGCCGCATCATAAGAAACAGTAATTGGAGAAAAGCCTTCGGGCGCCGAATCTTTGATTCTAAAGTCTAAGGTTACAAACGCACCATTATCGGTAACGTCGGGATTAAGGGTATCTACCCAGTTTGCAATAAAAGGATTATTATCTTTGGGCCCAAACGACATACCAACAAAAGCGTTGCCCGGCGTATAGCCTGTAAGCTCTAATACGCTTTCGTCATATTCTATTTTAAGCTTTGCCGATACAATACCGGGGTTTAATTCAAGTGAAACGTTAACGCTGACACTATCGCCAATTTGACCGTCAACAACGTTTGTGTATATTGTAGGCTTGGTAAATTTGGGCATACCGCAAACCGAGCATTTAGTATCACTGCCAAAAATATGACCCTGCGCATATTGGGTTATAACGGTTTCTCTTGAAACTTCAGAGCCGCAGTCATCACAGTAGATAACGCTGTCATATTGCTCGCTTTGTGTGCAGGTAAGCGACAACTCGTTTTCAACTACTGTTGTTGTGCTTATGTGCTCACAGTATGAAATATTTACGCCGCCTTCGGCAAGCGAAAATGTAACATCTTCAAAATCATAGTTATAAACGTCTGCCGCGTTATAAGACACCGTAATTGGTGAAAAGCCTTCGGGCGCGGTATCTTTTATCTTAAAGGTAAGCGTTACAAACTCGCCGTCGCTTGTTACATCGGGATTAACACTGTCTACCCAGTTTGCAACAAATGGGTTATTTTGTTTTGGTCCAAATGCCATTCTACCAAATGCTGTACCGGGTGTATAGCTTATAAGCTCTAATGCTTCGGCATTATAACCAATGCCAAGCTTCATAGAAATAATACCGGGATTATTAGCAAGATTTACTTTCACACTAACATTTTCACCCGCAACACCATTTACATTATCTGTATAAATTGTAGGCTCGGTAAATTTGGGCATACCGCAAACCGAGCATTCGTTATCATTGCCAAAAATATGACCCTGCGCGTATTGGGTTATAATTCTTTCGCGTGCAACCACTTTACCGCAATCGTTACAATAGGTAACCTTATCATATTGTGCGCTTTGAGTACAGGTAAGCTCTAACTTATTTTCAATAGCATCGATTGTGCTTAAATGCTTACAATGCGAAACGTCTACCCCACCGTTTTGAGTGTTAAAGCTAACGTCTTCAAAATCATAGTTATAAACATCTGCCGCGTTATAAGAAACGCTAATTGGGGTAACGCCCTCCGGCGCGGTATCTTTTATTTTAAAGTTAAGTGTAACAAACGCGCCGTCGGTAGTTACATTAGGGTTTACACTGTCTACCCAGTTTGCAACAAATGGGTTGGCGCTTGCGGGTCCGAATGCCATACTACCAAATGGTGCGCCCGCAGTATAGCCTGTAAGCTCTAATATGCTTTCGTCATAACCAATAGCAAGCCTCATAGAAACAATGCCTGGGTTGTTTGCAAGATTTACACTAACCGAAACACTTTCGCCCACAACAGCATTTACGGTATCAACGTATATTGTAGGACCTGTATACTCGCTTGCCGCGCTTATAGGCATAGCCGACAATAGCAGCATAACCGTTAAAAGTACTGATAATAACTTTTTCATAACATTTTTAACCTTCTTAAATATTTATTTTGCTTTTAATAATTTCGCATTATTTAAGCTCTATATCCCAACCGTTAAGATAACGCATAAGTATGCCGTAGTCGCGGTTGTTAACAGCACCGTCGCCGTTAATGTCGGCAGCTTGCACTACAATATCGGTATAATCCCAACCGTTTAGGTACTGCATAAGCACGCCTAAG
>JAZSKN010000029.1:0-67772 GCA_045534895.1 Acutalibacteraceae bacterium | reverse complement strand
GGCACCTCAAGCGCACCCTTTCTCAAAGGTGCCCGATTATATTACCACAACCTTCCGCGTTTGTCAACACTTTTTTTAAAATTTTTTTAATTTTTTTTAAAACTTTTTTGTTCCATTTTTTGGTGCACAATATATTGGGTTTTTACGTATATATAATGCACAATTTCTATTAAATTAAATAAGGCAGAAGTTTTCTTCTGCCTTAAAAATTTTTACTGCTTACCGCAATTTTTATCAAAATTAGGATTGCAAGCGTAGAAATTTTTGCTGTTTAATTTATCGGTCGTTATACCGAGCGCTTCACCTATCTTACCAAATCAAAAGATGCAAGGAAATCCTTGAACCGTAAGGGTTTTTGAGCGATTTGCTTTTTTCTTGTTTTTGTGATATAATACTGTTAGAAAATCCAAATTTGACAAGCGGAGGAATGTATGTGAAAAAAGTGTTACATTTATTTTTGTGTATTCTTATTTTGTTTTCTTGTTTATTTGGACTATCTAGTTGCATTTTCAACCGAGAAAATCCTTATCCATATCGTGGGGAATATAAAGAACTATATACTACTGCCATTTATAGCATTCCTGATGCCGAGGGATATATGCATCATGGTGAGGGAGCATATAGTTCGGACATTTATGTTTGGGAACAGGATGACTACGGCAGAACGCTATTCTCATATTGCGAAGACTATGGTAATCAAATTTTTGGACTCGTTATTTCCCAAGCTTATGATGAAAGCAATGTTTATTTTTATCCTGACATTAATTATGCATTAACCTTTATAGATTCTGAGCGTTTGTATGAGGGAACCAAAGACGGTCATCTAAAGAATAAAACAGAAGATTTTTATTTAGAAAATAAGGATAAGCTTAAAGAAATAAATGATTGGAATCAACCGATAGATAAAAGCAAATGTGTGTCTTATCCAATTACTGACCACAAGATTTTAGGGAAAAATGCGAATTCTCTCAGTTCCGTTAAGTGCAACAAAATATTAAACGAGTATTCTCAAGCATTAAATTTGGCAAACCCAGACACTTATCCCCATAGATATAACAGCATTCTACAAGTGGATTCGGAAGGTAAAGTTTTACACGAAATACGTGGTGTTCACCAACACCACGACAACCCAAATTGGGAAAATACAGACGAATACACCTCTTATAGTATAACCCTCTGGGTGATTACCGATAAAAATGGTAACTATGACAAAGAAAAAGGCGTAGTGGTTATGTATTCTAAAGCCAATGAATCAGACAAAAGTTTTATATATAATGCAGAAGATGTTTTAGAATTCAAAAAGCGTAACAATTGGTCGAACGCATATTGTGATGAATAACATATCTCTAATGTACAACCAATTCCAATTAATCGAACAGATAAAAGCAGATGGGTAATTCCCATCTGCTTTTTGTTTTACTGCTTTCCGCAATTTTTGTCGAAATTAGGATTGCAGGCGTAGAAGTTTTTGCTGTTTAGACGGTCGGTCGTTAACCCGAGCGCTTCGCCTGAACAATCAGAGTGGAATGGATTTGCGATAAAAAAATAATTATATTTTCCACTTGATTTCAAGACTGTTTTCTGAGGCGTTAATGCGCTCAATCAACGAATCTACAACTGTGATTTTGTCGCTGACCGACAACTCATTCCAATGCTCCATATAACCGCTGATTTCTCCTATGTTATCCTTGCGGTCATTATCGAACTGTGTGATTTGTGCATACAGTTCTTTCTTTTCGGCATCTAGCTCAGCAATGCGGTTATTTATGTACTGCATAACCGTTTCGTTGGCTGCCGTGATTTTATCGAGCAGAGAGGATATTTCGTTGTCGATAGCATCTATGCGTGTTTTTAGTTTAACGATTTGCAGGTTACAGCCTTCCTGCTTTTGTTTGGAAAGGGTTTTGAACTCCGTTAATTTCTTCTGCATTTCTTCAAATACAATCTCATCAACTATATCGGCATCGAGAGAGCCGAAGTTACAGCCACCGGCATTGTACTTATTATTGCAGAGATAATAGCGGTTATCGGACTTGGTTTTACATCGGTATATTTTGGCGGTGAGGGCATATCCGCAATGGGCGCATTTAATTTTGCCTGCAAGCCATGTTGCCTTTGCTTTAACAGGCTTTGCAACGCTTTGATTATTCAGACATTTGGAACGGCATTTGATCCACGTTCTCGAATCAACAAGCCCTTCATGTGGCGCAATTACAAGGGTATGACCTTCAAGCGATACGGTTTTGCGCTTCTTGGTATCACCGGAATACAAATACGCCCCGTTTGTGCCGATAAAATCCTCCGGTATATTGGCAATATTGGTGCCTTGCGCTTTGAAAAAGTCATACAACTGATAATCGGCTTTGACATACACGGGATTTATCACTACATCACGCAAACGGCTGCGGTTGAACAGTTTACCGTCACGCTTTCGTATTCCGTGTGCTTCCAAATAGCGCATTACATCACCGAGGGAAGTTTGCGATTCGGAATAAAGAGAAAATATCAGTCTGACAATTTCTGCTTCGGACTCAATCGGCTCGTACATTTTTGTGCGTATGCCGTCAATCAGCGTTTCTTTAAGCTCGAATCCAAACGGAACTCTGCCGCCCATATAAAAACCACGTTTGCTTCGTGATGAATAAGCATCAATAACGCGCTGCTGTATGGTCTCACGCTCAAGCTGTGCGAAAATCATAACGATCATCAACATTGCTTTACCGATTGGCGTTCCTGTATCAAACTTTTCCATCGTGCTGACAAAGTCCACGTTATGCTTTTGGAAGATGTCAATTACATTGGCGAAATCCAGCACCGAACGACTGATACGGTCAAGCCGATAGACGATAACACGGCGAATAATACCGGCTTCTATATCCCGCATAAGTTCCTGAAACGCAGGACGGTCAATATTTTTGCCGCTATAGCCCTTGTCCGTATATACCTTTATTTCCTGTCCTATCACTTCCTTTTTACAAAACTCGGCTTGACTTTCGACCGATCTGCTGTCTATCCTGTCAACCGATTGCCTTGCATAAATAGCGTCATAAAGACTCAACTTGTACTCCCTTCTTCGCAAAAAGAAGCGGAGTAACTGACACTTATATTATAAGTGAGCTACTCCGTTTGTTCAAGTCTTGCTTGACACATATTTACAGAAAATTTCATAAAGCTGCTGTTCAATCGCTTTCTTTACAGCACTTTTTTGATCCTCACGAAAACTCGGTGTCAGATTGACAACGGAGATAATCTGACCGCGTGTGCGCTTTTCGTGGGCTTCTGTTATATATGTTGTCATAGGTGCCCACCACCTTCTTTTTGCGATAATCAACAAAATATATCAATGTCATTTTCATATCTGTTCTTCACTTTCTAAATTATGAAGCCTTCCTTGTCCGTTATGCCTATGTCAGAGGCTATTTTCATTTATGAGATAGGCTTGAAATATGGTGCCGTCATGGAGCAGAAAACGTCCTGCGGCATCTTTGGGTATTTGCTCGGCTGCGGCAGTGCTGTCGAGAATGATTTGCGAAAGTACGTTGTCGGCTCTGCCGCATACTCGGCAATCTATGTTATTGCGGATTTGACCGGAGAGAATGTTTGCATCTGGTCTTTGTGTGGCGAGTATGAGATGAATACCGAAAGCACGGCCTTGGCGTGCAATCACCGACAGTTTACCTTCTATCAGACTGACTTTGTCCTTCTGCTCTTTTGTCAGACCGGTTTTGTCTAGGACTTCTGCCACCTCATCACAAGCGAATATATACCGCTGTAATGCCTTACCGGTGCGCTTGTTGTACTCGCCGAGATTATGGCACTCATTTTCACGAAACAACACCTTACGCCGTTGCAGCTCGTCCACAAGCGCGGTCAGCAGTTGGGATAAATTATCCTCGTCAAAGCACATTTTGCATTTATCGTGCCATACTGACGGGAAATCGACACCGCCCTTAAAATCGGCTATGCTGACAACGGCATTTTTCTTGACTGCCTGCATAAGCAAGAGCTTTAATAGAACACTTTTGCCGCTACCGGTTGAGCCACCGAGTAAGATATGAGGTATTTTTGCCAAATCCACCGTAACTGTACCCATAAGACTTTTGCCAAGAACAAGGGTGGAACTGTCTTTGATAAGATAACTATCATTCCACTCGATACGGCTTGAAAGCCGATTGCCTGCGGGGACGGCATATAGCAGAATAGAGCGTTTGTTTTTGCCCTCTTTCAGCTTTACGATATGCACATTCAGAGCCGCCTCAATCCGCTGCCGTTTATTTTCCCATTCTGTAAGCGGAATCCCCACACCGTCAAACTCAAACACCGTTACTTCCGATTGATTTTCGTCTTTGGTTTTGGCGGTGAGTATTGGCGTTTCTCCTGCGCTATTGGTAAGACCAATTCGCTGTAATTCACTCATGATCTTAAAACTTCCGATAGGAGTTCCGTACAGAATGAGTATAGCAACGGTGCCTGCGAGCATACTTATCGGTAAAGACAGTTTGGATAGAGCAACAAATGTTGGTGAAACCAAATCCATATTCTCCAGACTGTAACCGTCATTATTAAAAGTCCAAATCAGTATGAGGAGAATATAAAACGAAATCAGCGCAAACTGTCTAGCTTTACTGTTTTTTAGGCTTTTACAGCCGTTTTTAAAACGGAGCCATAAATACCGTGTTTCAGTCTGTTTTTCAAGACGTTCTTTTTCTTCGTTTCTCATACTCACTACCTCTATTTAAAAAAATTTTCTTCTACCGAACCGTCGGGCATATACATAAATACATGGTCGATTCTGCGAATAAATGCCTTCCATGTTTCAAGGCGGTTGTGACGCACGTCAATATATTGCTCATTGAGCGGTATATTTGAAGTGATATACACTTTGGTAAAACACGCTGTGCGGTCAGTATATCGCGCAGGTAACATTAACGGATAGATGTCAAGGTAGTTGAGCATCGCCTCAATAGGTATCTGAGAATTAAACTCCTCGAACACTAACACATCCTGTCCGTGATAGGCATCAAAGCGTACACCATTTTTGCCATTATAATCGGTTATGCGGCAAATCTCTGTTGCAGGATGCTTTTTATAAATGCCGCTTGTTTTGCCTGTGCCGGTTGCACCGTAAAGATAAGTTACTGTCAGTTTTCGATTTTGGCTCATATACTGTTCGGCTCGATATGCCTCACGCAGAGTATCGATATCCCTAGACTTAAATGCGAAGTTGGGTGATTCATCAATGATTTCGGTGGTGGATAACCCGTCCTTTACATTTTGGAGTAGCTTATACATCTTCGGATCTCGTTCTTCACACTCACTCGGAATCAAGCCAAACTCATAAAAACTACCGACAACAGAAGTTTCTGCTTTTTTATCCTCTAACCATTTGCCTTCTTTGCGGATATAATCGCGGTTGTCCTTTGCACTTCCAAATGCTTTTTCTATATGCGCTGTTGGAAATCTGTTTTTAAGCGTGGAAAAACGTATAGGCGATTTTGAGTAAATGAAAATGTGAGTATGAAACGTTCCAGTTGTTGCTATTTCGTCTGCAAGGCAGAAATAGTCGGGACAAAACAAGCTCAAAAGCCTTTGCATACCGCTGTGGTCAAGACCGCAGTCTTGTGGATTGTTTATCGTCAACATCCATTTGCGTGATTGTGGATTAGCAGCCATATTATAACTCCTTTCTTTGCTACTGCTACTTGTGCTTCCATAAGGGTAATACTTGCCCTTATGGAAGGGCGGCGCTGCGCTGCCGCCGGGGAATATTTTTCTTTATGGAAAAATATTTATAACCCCTTGCGTCTCACAGCGCCGCCCACACATTACGACTTCTTATTTGCCAATGAAATACCGGTGGCTTTTGCGCTGATCTGGGTTCTGCCTTGGCTTTCATAGGCAAACACTTCAAGACCGCTGAACTCAACTTCAGCAAAACCTTCGGGCTTTTCCAAAAGCTGTTTGCCTTCGATTTTTACGCCTAGTTTTTCTAGACTGTGTTCAGGCAGTGCCACAACATAACGATAGCCGGTAATGGTATCCATACGGCGACCATCTTTGTACTCATAAGCGGGTGTAATGTCCACCAATAATTTCTTTGCTCCAAGCGAAGCGGGATCGATTTTTAAATCACGAATATTTAACATAGGGGTAATCTCCTTATATTTATTTTCGGTCTGTGGTGCGCACCCTTGACCTGTCTATATTGTAAATCACTGGATATAAAAGAAACAGCGCAGACCTGCACCATTTCGGTATCAGATCTGCGCCTTTTTATAAATTTATTTCTTATTCACCACACGAATAAGCTCGGATATGACTGATTGAACTTCAGGATCCTCCAAAACATCAATAGGTTTCTTATCAAATGGACTGGAAAGCATTTCATCTAATGATTTTTCGAGACCCTCTGCAATTTTATATGCAGCATCCAACGAGCCTTGTTTTGTTGTGCCGGATTCATAGCGTTTTATGGTATGTACGGAAACACCACATATATCCGCTAATCCTTCCTGGCTAAATCCTTGTTTTTTACGTTCTTCTCTTAGATTAAAAGCAAACGTACTGTAGATGTTTTTTGCTGAAATATTATCAGCCTGTTTTTTCTCGGGTGCCGTCATACCAGTTTTATTATTCCGGTTATCAAGCATGAGAAATCCTCTTGTTATCGGGTACTAATGCCGGAGGCGGTAAGGGTAACAGTTATATTAAGTATGCTATGGAGAATAAGATATAAGATTTTCAGCATACGCACCACCTCCTTCATAAAAATAAGCGCCATTGGAAAACTTCACCACCGGCAATAGAACCCAAGTTAAACGAAAAGGAGCACAGATAACTGTACTCCTTGTGGTTTATGCTCTAAAGGGCATAATGCCTCTTTATTACGGGTTAAATGAGCGATGAAATTTATTGTCGGTCCCGATCACGACAAAGCGTGTCCGACAATAAGGCAAGCGGATTATGCCTTGCAATGCGGGTAGTACACGCGATGAATTTTGCCTAGGCCTGCCTCGGCTACTCTCCATATCGGCTCTGTCAAACCATACGAACAACATCAAACCTGATAAACTGTGTTCGGTCTAAAACCAAACCCTGATACTTTTCAAACCTTGCACCCCTATCTCATAAGCCCGATTTATCATTTTGTCCGCTAAATGTTCGGGTGAGTATAAGCGGTGAGTAAAGAGTCTTTATCACAGTCTTATCATTTACGGTACATACCCACCGCAAATAGTAATCCGTGTAAACTTTACTATAATAATCTTACAATATTATCCTACAAAAGTCAAATGAATAAGTTGTAAATTATTTTAATGTGTCATTCCGCTTTCTACAAACTCATTTCCTTGTTTTTCTAACAATCTAAAGTCATACTTATTGTTTTGTGTGTAAGGCAATGAATTGACAAATCTAAAATACTTCGGCACTTCATAATCTTTTAGTTCTGATATGCACTTTTCTTGAACACTTTGTTTTGCACCTTCAATATCGTCTATTCCGTCTTTAAGAACGATATATGCCATTGGCACATGTTCTTCTATTTCGTCTTTCACTTCCACAGCAACACATTCTTTAACGTCAGGATGCTGACAGATTTTATCCTCAATCGTGTATGCAGAAATCTTAAACGCTTTACGAATAATTACTCGTCTTAATCTGCCTTGCAAAGTAATATAGCCGTCTTCGTCTATGTATCCAAGGTCGCCTGTATGAAGCCAAACATTTCCGTCTTCGTGTAAGCGTTTAACATTCTGTGTTTCTTCTTCGTTATTCTGATAATATAGAAACATTGTATCTGCGAGTGCACAAATTTCTCCAACCTTGCCATAAGGGAGTTCTTTTTGCTCATCATTATCGAAACTAATTATGGTTTCTCCGTATTTTGCAATTCCTATGGTGCCGTATTTATTGGCATTTGCAGGATTTACTGTTAAACAACCCCACCCTTCGTTGTTACCGTATCCGTTAATAAAAACCGTTTTGAATAATTCTTCAAATTCAGCATTCTCTTCGGCGGTAACTTTGTCACCACCGGAAACGAAACACTCCACCTTCTCAAATCCTTTTAATTGTTTCTTATTTAACTCGTCAAAATGATCCTTTAAGTATCGATAACACACGGGAGCTGTAAAAGATAAAGTGAATTTGCCAAGATACTTGATAATAGTATCGGGCTCAATTGTTGGGGATAGAATTATTTTTGCACCGACAGCCAACGGAAAAATCATAGCATTTCCAAGAGCATAAGCAATCCAAGGTGGCAGTACAACCAATATTTCTTTTCCAAATTCAACTGGCCAATCATAATATGCTGACTTTTTAGTGGAAGTAGTTGCAGAATAATCTGAATGAACAATTGTTTTTGGTTTTCCGGTTGTACCACTTGATTGAATCATAATAGATGGGCGGTTTTTATCAAAAGGTACACATGGAATGTTATTTTTGGCATTACCGCCCTTTACAAAATCTTTAAATCTTATAAAACGAGGATCTTTGGGTGTGCGATTTGCTTTTAATGAATATAGAGCCTGAATCGGTATTGGTAAATAATCAGTAGGTCTGACGATTAAAACTTTTTTAAGATTCGTATTGTCTATAATCGGTTCAATTTTAGGTAACAACATATCAAAGGCGATTAACAATTTGCAGTTTCCTTCATTTGCGCACTCTTCAATATCCTTTTCGTTAGCTCGAATATCAAACCATTTTGTGATAGCACCGAGCTTATTCAAAGAAAGCAAAGTTACCAAAACTTCAAAACAACTTGCCATACCAACAAGAACGGTGTCGCCTTTCTGGATACCAATTTTGTTAAATGAATCTACCGCTTTATCTGTTTCTAGTTTTAATCTTTCAAAAGTCCAAGTAACACCCATATACTCAATGGCGGGTGTGGTCATATTGTTTTTGTTAGAATTAAAAACCAATTCATAGATGGTTTGTTCTGTTTCAATTTCACGCACAGGTTTTGCACGATAAAATCTCTCTTGTGGTTTGTCGATAGACGGATAACCCGTTACATTCTTTTCTGCTGGCATATAATAAGTACCCCCGTAAAAATAAAAAGTGCGGCTACCGAAGTAACCGCACAAAAAACGCAAACTCCGATAGTCGCCAAACCAATCTGCACAAACGAGTTTCCTCACACGAACAGAAACGGAATTTGCATTTTTATCAAATTCAGTCCATTCGTGTAGAGTATGCCCCAAAAGGCATAAAAACCCCACGGAAATATTTGTTTGTGCATTATTAAGATTGATTTGGCCCTAATATTATACCACTTTCGTATTAATTTTACAATATATTTCCTTTATTTTTTTAGATAATAAAACATACCACCTTTGTATTTCGAAGGGTGGATTCATATTTGGTCGAACATTTAATCACATCTGTCGGGTTATATACATTAGATTTCACTTATTAATGTTTGCTTTTTGTATTTATTAATACGAATTTCTTTACAAGTGAAAATCTTGCAAAAAATGAAAGTCTATGCTATAATGTCTTTGTCTTATAGTTTAGCATAGTTTCGTAACGACATTTTATTGACAAATAATTTCTTGTGTGGTATAATATTCGTTAATTTAAAATCTTATGGATTTAGATAATGGTAATTCTGACGGAGAACATATGTTGAAACTATTCTCCATTGAGTGGATAGTTGATTTTGGGGAATAATAAAAATGCAGAGATCATACAGTTTTGATAAGCAACAGTTTTATAAAGCACTCTCGCTGCTAGGCTTGAGCTTTTTCCTTAATTTAATACCATTAGTGTACGCCTTCTTCGACAGTAAATACACTAGTGCAGGAGGCCATTATTTAGGAATTGTTCATTGGATCATCAGTAATTCCGAAATTTATTTTTTGCTTTTGTCAACAGTATTTACCAGTTTCATAGAATATATTATGACGATCAAAAACACGGTTAACGGACTTATTTTTTTGAACGTTATTTATGTGATTCTATTGAGTGCGGTATGGGCTTTAGTTGAGTTGAGATTGGATTTAATAAATCAAATCATGCAAGATTTCAATCTTAAAGTTTTTTTAATTATTTTGGTAGTTTGTGCAGTTTTTTTCTGCTTAATAAATTTATTGTTAATGAATTTGCGGGAGAACACAAATAATGAAGAAAACTACAGAAGAAAAAAAATAATTTAATTCCTTTGAAAGCGAGTAAGAAAATGATTTATTTTATTTTGTCATTGTTTATTGGATTAACTATTACATTATTGGTCTATGCAATTTTAAAGATCAAGAAATTTGGATCAAATAGTTTTATGGGGGAAAATAATAATTTCTCGTTGCAAAAGTTAGACTTAAACAAATGGCGTGGTGGAGTTAGATTCCCCGCAGGTTATTATAAGACAAAAGAAGATTTCTATAAAATAGAAAAAAGCTTAAGATATCATAGATAATTTTTGGAGAATCTCATGACTGATATAGAGAAAAACTTTTGGTGTGATTTTTGTAAATTGCATAAAGAATTAAAAAGAATATATATATTGTCAGAGGAGCACAGCAAGGATTTTTCGTGTATATTGCAACCCATAAAGGAACAACGAGATGCACTAGAACATGTTGTGCGAGCCTATTGTAAAATAATAGACAAATCTGCTTCGGATAATGTTTCATATATAGAAAAAAACCTTTCTAAAGCTAAAGGGCATTTATATCGTGCTTATTATGATACTGCTGATATCTTTACGATTATTTTAAGAGAAAAAATCTCTGATTACTTGTCTCTTTTTTCTTATAACCAAATTATTTCTGTGTGGGATAAGGATGTATATGATAAAGAACGAAAGTATTTAATTAGGGTAAATAAAGAAATAGCAGAATTAAGAATAAAAAAAGATGTTATAGAAAAAGAAGATGAGCGAGAAGAAATTTTTTCTCAATATCATACTATCATTTCACATCTTTTCGAATTGTATGAGTTGGTTTTGTTAGATATTTATCCCTCGCTTGCCGAAAAATTTAATTAGTTACAAAACAAGCACTATTAGCATCCAAATTATAGTATCTGGATGTTGATAGTGCTTATTTTTTTGATTTGCTAGTTAGAATTTTGAACAATGTGTTGAGATTTATCAAAACATTCTCTTGAATCATACACATATTGTTTTGAGTATGATAAAGCTTTATCTTGCCAATACATATAAACAACCTCGCCTTTGCAATTCGCAGAGGCGGGGTTGACTACTTTATCGTTGTTCAATCCATTTGGGATAACCACATTCAATATCTATGTGTTCCTTAACACTCTTTATTGTGTAAATCTGCACATACTCATTTCTCATAGCATCAATATATTGTATTCCAATCTCAATGCCATTTTCTAACGCTTTGGAATCTACTTTTAAGAAAACATAATCCGATTCGCCGGTACAAAGAACTTTATTGTATGCAAATCCACCAATGTTAAATCCGGTATGTAAAACCAATATACTTGCAAACCCGTTACCGATATTTTTAATTGTTATATTGACATCCTTTTTTGTATTGTCAGAATCATTTTGGGATACTACTGTAAATCCTTTGTGTGGTGTCTTGTCAGCACCTGCTGTTACTAACAAAAATGGTTGTATTGCGCTTTTTTCCTTTTTGTCATCTGAATTTTTATAGTATTTGATTGTGTAGAATACACCCAAAAACGCAAACGCACCAGAAAAAATTCCGCCAATAGTACCACCTAAATAGGACGCAAACGAGCCAATCCACAAAGAGTCCATTTCGTTACCAACAGAAAAAGAGACAATATGGCTTTGGATCAACTTCGCAATTATCGCGGTAATAACAAACGCAATTAAAACAAATACGCAGAGAAAAATAATAGTTTGCCTGACAATTTTGTTGCTTTGCCTTTTCTCCTTTTGCGGATTATGGGTAAGACCAAATCGTTTTATATCAAGTTTCATATACTTATAACCCTTTCTTGCGTTATATATGCGTTAGATAGAATTAGAACCAAATAATTCTGTGGGCTCACATACTCTAATATATCCTTCAACATAGTTAATTTCAACTATTACGTTATTATTAGATTCATACAATACAATCTCATTTTCATTTCTAAAAAACAACAATTTGAAAATCAAAACTCTAGAATAATCGTCTCTAACTTGTGAAATTACACTTAAGATTTTTTCAGCAAATGATTGCACAATATCTGTTTGAACTCTTTTGCATATATTGTGCCAAAAATCGCTAGCAGATAAAGCGGAATGTGAGGCTCCATTGCTCATATATCCGCCACCGATCACCCCGAATATTTTATCGGGTTCAGTTTGAACAAAAGTCGATATGTTTGCCTTTCGTAGTTCTGCATATTCTGCATCAGTTATACTAACACTTAAATTCCCGTTAATTTTATTCTTTTCAATCAGTTCAGGCCAGTTATTATCAATTATTTTTATCATTTCTTGAGTTGAATATAAGTTTGGCTTATTGTGTGGGTATATCTGTAACAAATAACAAACGTCTTCGGTAAAGAAAGCAAATATTTGATAGTCGCTGCGTTGAACAAAACCATCTTTTCCAATTCTACAGGATAAATGTAAATGATGAATATTCCAATCGTTCAATATACCATCACTATAACCCGCATTCTTTATTTGTTTACTTAAATATGGAACAAGATTAGCTCCTGCGATAATTTTATTTTCGATTTCAGCAAGAGCACCCTCATAACCAATTGGGCAGGAAAATTCCTTAGATTTTTTAACTGTTCTCGGCTTGGGCTCGATATATCGTTTTTTGAAATTAAAGAAATCATAAATAGGATTGCTAGATGTTGTTTTAACCCCGGAATTTACTAAGCGAGCTTTTAATTGCTCTTTTAAATCGGCCAACAAATCTATTTCTATTTCATAATAAAAATCTTTCAAAATCGGGCTTTTATATTTCATTAATTTTTACCTTTTGAAACAATTCAAATTCCTGTTATTTTTACATTTATAATATCGGTTGTGTTATTCCCGGGTTTAGAACCATAAATGATCGTAATATCATAATCTTTTGTTGCTTTGTATATTTCAGGATAATACTCTTTTGTCATTTCAAGATTCTTTTTGGAGCGATGATACTTTTCTTTTGCAAGAGATGGGTTTTCTGCATGGATTTTCTCCCAATTTTTCAAGCCGATTGGATAAATGCCCGTGCATTCCTCATCGGGTCTGAAATATGTAAACATTACCTTTCTTTTTCTATCGGTCAAAACATATTCGTCTGGAATTTGTTTGTTTAGATGCTGTGTAAATTCACCTATATGAAACTCTCCTCTTTTTCCGCTAATTCCAAAATACGTGATAAATTTTTTATACTCTTCACTTCCTTCTATCGCAAACAAATATCCATTTCTTATATAAATTTCTAAGATGTCACCTGTAATATGCTTAATAAAAACCAATTTCCATTCACTGTTTTTTGTGTCAAAAATGACATCTGAATCAACCCCATTAAATGAGTGCTCAAAAGTTCCTAACCCAACGCCAAGCTTAATCATTGACTTATGGAACACCTTCAATTGTTCAACTTTTTTCTTATAATTATATGACATATTGCCTCCGTGTTTGCTGTATAACATTTTATTAAATAATTAGTATGTGTCGATATTCAACAAAAAAATACTCGATATCACTTAATTATATTATACCTCGAAAATTCAATGTTTTCAACCTAATCAGTCAGTACTAAATATCATTAATTTGCGATTGCGTAAAACGAGATTGTTCCTATAACATAATAAACCAATTATATAAACCCCTTAATTTTAGGAAATTCTCAAATAGCTTATATCATCCAATCTACATTGATTGTTCTTAGCAATTATGATATAATTATTAAAACCGAAGCGGAGGCGTGTTATTATGAAGACTTTTGAGCAAATGGTTACTTTGTTCGAAAATGCGAATCAAACTTTTATTCAACAAGATATTGGATTGTTCAAAAGTGGCGTATCGGAGCGTACATTATGTGGAGCTCTTATGCTTCATATGCATGATTTAATTTCAAAAAATGATGATTTTACAAATTATTATACAGATGTCGAGTACAACCGAAACAAAGGCGGAAGAATCAAAAATATAAAGAAAACTATTCAAGGAATAGATGAACAAGTTGTTTCTATTACATGTGATCTTATATTACATAGCCGCGGCACCTGCACGGAACAAGATAATTTAATTGCTGTAGAAATGAAAAAATCAAATAGAACACCGCGTGATAAAAAAGCAGATAAAGAACGCTTAATGGCACTAACTAAAGATTCATATGACGATGTTTGGTCATTTGATGGAAAAACCTTACCAGAGTATGTATGCAGATATCTTTTAGGCGTATATTATGAAATTAATTATTCGTGCCATTTGATAAAAATAGAATATTATCGTCGCGGACAACTTGAGAAAACTTACGAAATTAGTTATCAAGACTATTAAGCGCACACTAAAACATAGTTTATTATTGGAGGATTTATGGATAATATAGAATTGTTAGAGCACATTCGCAATTTTCGAGAGAAAACTAATACTGATAAATTAATTGTATTTGTCGGTGCTGGAGTTTCCTGTAATGTGGCCAATATGCCAAGTTGGAACGCTTTAATTCAAGAAATGGCAAAGTCTATCAAGTATTCACGGTGCACTAGTTGTAGAAAAAAGGAGAAAGGCTGTGAAAAAACATGCAAATTTACTGATTCTTTCTCTACTGACGAATATTTGAAAATTCCTCAATATGTCTACAATAGAAGTAAAAAACTATACAATCAGGTCCTTTCGGATAACATTCAACACGATCCCACGATTGACGCACCATTATCCAATGCAATAATTGATTTAGCACCGGCACACATAATTACAACCAACTATGATAAATTAATTGAAAATTGCAAAAACATACAAAAAGATAACTATGAAGTTATAATATATGACAAAGATTTGTTAAATGCCATAAAAAACAGATATATTATCAAAATGCACGGTGATATTGACAATCCAGAGACAATTGTTTTAAAAGAAGCAGATTATTTGGAATATACTCAAAAACATGTTCTTATAGAAATGTTCATAAAGTCATTACTTACTGATCACACTATATTGTTCTTGGGGTATTCGCTTAATGATTACAATGTAAAACTGATAATCAGCTGGATTAACTATATACGTACGCAAAATAAAGCATTAGATAAAACAACCAAATTTGCTTATATCGTTCTTGATGAAAAAAAGATTCCGAAAAATCAATTCAAGTATTTTGAAAGCAATAATATTGGTGTAATAAATCTTAATAAAATGCCACTAATCGAAGGCGTACCAGATGAACTAACGAATGATATTGGTAAAAGACTATATAGCTTTTTACGAACCATTAAAAATCCATTATTCGAAAAGGTATTTGGGACAAGCGTTTTGTTTGAAGAAGCAATTTCTTTTATGCGCCAATATAAGTTTATTGATTGTAAGAATATATGTAATCTTTTATGCCTCGAACAATATAGTATTGAAGGATATGAACTGTTCATCCGCTTGGATTCCGAATATGATAATTTAATAGGATTTTTAAAAAATGACAACGCAGACTCGCGATATTTACAACAACTATTTAAGAATGCTGGAATCTATTACATACGGCTTATATCAACAAAAAGTAATAGACGTGAAGACTACAAGATCACAGCAAGTGAAATTTCTTTGTTGAACGATAATTTCTATTTTGAATACTTAAAAAATGATTATATAAAATTAAGCGCTATGTCAAACGTTAATGTGCAAACATTGCCTTTTGAAGCCTATTTTTACTTATCACTAATAGGAGATTACTCAACGGCAATCTTTGAAGGGTATGACAAACTCGAATATAATACGTTGTCAACCGATGATAAAGTCAGGTATTTATTTAATGCTTCTGTATTAGAAACGAGAAAAACGTATAGATATAGTAGTCAAACTATTACAAAATATATTGATTATCTCCCAGAAACAAGAGAAAAGAAAATTTTTTCATTATATTTAGATATTTTTGATGGAAACCACAGACGTTTACAAGAGCTTAAAACCTCGCTAAACAAGCTTAAAGAACAATATTATAATTCTAATGACACATTTCTTGGATGTAGTAGTTTATCAGAATTGTATAAAATTCGAAAAGTTGCCATTGAACAATATTCATTCTACTTTACAAATTCATTATTCTTTAAAGGGTTTTCTGATCTAAAATATATTTTAAAGAATTATATAGAATCAATAATCTGCACAAATGGAAACTTTATTGATATAACAACTGGTTCGCTTGGTTTTCGTTCTGTAAAAGAGCGGTACGCAATGGATATAATAGATTTTGATATTATAACTAAATTCATTTCTATTAAAGATTTGAATAACCTTATCAAGGAATATTCAGTGTCCACATTCAAAGTGTCCGAAGAAATGGTAAATCATGCTATTATTTGTTTTAATAATCTTGCAGATTTTATAGTAACTCAAAAAATTTACCATCGATTTTTTGATGCGCCAAACAATTTAATAAACTGTGCTATTTTACTTTCGCATTTCCCTCTAAACGATGCACAGAAAAGTTCTATTAGAGATGTTATAATAAAATTATTTAGTGATGAGGATTTTATTACATTTCTATTTTCTATTGAATTTCCGAGTGTTTCTCAAAGCATACACGTATTGCATGATTTGTTAAAAGTTCTTTCTCCTTATCATAGTTTGGATATTGTTGATAGAATTTTACACAGTGAGCATTTTGCGGATTTTTATGTAAATACCAACACTCGAAAAGTTAGAAATATAATATCCTATTTTATTGGTGATGTTGAGAGTGAGGTCTCACAAGAAAAAATATATAATATCATTATGTCATTTGAAGATAAAGAAAGAATATTTGCATTGAGATTACTCTATAAACATGTTAGCGTACCAGAACACATTGATAGTTTGAAAGAGTTTTTAAAAGATAATTTTACCCTTGTAAACAGCGATGATATTTTTGATTTTGCATTTGATGACTGGCTGGAAATTACTGAAGAACATAGTCGAGAAATGATATCAAAAGCTATAAGTATCTATAAAGAACAACAAACTTCGGCTATGCGTTCTTATCCTGATCCTCTTCAAACTCAATTGGAACTTATATATATTCTTTACATCACTGAAAAAATATCTAATATTGAAGCTTTACATGAAATCATTGAAGCAAGTGAATTTCTGCAATTTTTCTTAGAGCCAAACAATTTTGATTATCACAAAATTGATTTTTCGAATTATATGTGGGAAAATATTGCACGTCACAAAAAATTCATGGATATTATTCTTAGTCACAAAGACGATATTATCCCAAATTTAAAACAACGGGTTGAATCCGACCAAGCAACAGAATTTGAGAGGAAGATTTTATATGGGTATTTGATGGATAAAAGTGAATTGATGTAAAAAATTCAACCCCACATTAGCGATATTGCAAATGTGGGGTTGTTCGTTTGTGCGGAATAAATTAATGTTCGATTTTCCTTGATTTCAAGCGGGTTGTCAGCTACTCCACCGTAGTCATTCCATATTGATTGTTCTGCCTCACCAAAACGCTGGTAATGGACTATCTCACGCTGGCGAAGAAATTTGAGTGGGTCAAGTATATCGGGGTCATCGATAAGACGAATAAGGTTGTCGTAGGTGACGCGTGCCTTTTGCTCGGCGCCCATATCTTCGTGTAAGTCGGCTATAATATCACCCTTTGACTGAATATACTCAGCGCGCCATGGCAGACCCGATGCCGCTACAGGATAAACGGACGCTGTGTGATCTACGAAATAGGTGTCAAAGCCCGATGCTTTAATTTGCTCCGGAGTAAGATTGCGTGTAAGCTGATACACCATAGCGCATATCATTTCCATGTGGGCGAGTTCTTCGGTGCCGATATCGGTAAGAAGACCTTTGACCTCATTATAAGGTGTGCCGTAGCGTTGGGTTAGATAACGCATAGACGCGCCAAGCTCACCGTCGGGGCCACCGTATTGACTTATGATAATTTTTGCGTATTTAGGATTAGGATTTTTAATGTTTACAGGGTACTGTAATTTCTTTTGGTATTGCCACATAACTTATGCCTGCCTTTCCCACGGCCATGGAGAGTTTACCCATTCCCAACAATTTTCGGCCGGAACGTCTTTTGGTGTTAGAATATATTTACCAAAACGTGCTTCGTACTTTGCTACCTCTTCTTGCCTGCGACGACGGTATTCGCGCAACATATGAAGCGCCTTTTGGTCGTGCGGATGCGTATCAAGAAACAGTACGGTTTCGTGTATGGCAAAATCATAAGCGTGGATTCGTTTCTTCATCATCATTTTTTCGTTCATCGCCATGTGCCTCCTGTGCTTAACGGTTTATTAAGACAAGGATATATTGTTCCGCAAATAAAGCCCGCATCAACATCGTATACGGATGTTATTTTTTGCGTATTCACAAAAGCCATAGCAAGAACCACGTTTTCCGTAGCCATATCGTGTGGCATACGGTAATTGGTGTCTGTATAATTCATAGCCTTTTCTCCTTTAAATAGTTTACGTCCTCTTTACAGTTTATTAAGAAACGCGAGAAAAGGTGAAACACAAAAAGGAACAACACACAGGTTGTTCCTTGTATATGTGTATATTTATTTAATTTCATCGGTTTTTTTATCTATAATATAACGCGGTCTGTGCTTTACCTCAAGATAAATCTTGCCTATGTATTCACCAATAACACCAAGGCTTAACAGTTGTACACCACCCAAAAAACAAATTATGCTGACAGTTGATGCCCAGCCGCCTGTGTGACCGGTAACAAGACGCGTAACTACCGACCATATAATACCTATAACGCTAAGTATTGCAACAATAAAGCCAAATGCGGTTATAAGGCGGATAGGTTTTACAGATAGGCTTGTTATACCGTCAATTGCAAACGATATCATCTTTTTGAGCGGATATTTACTTTTGCCCGCCATACGCTCTTTGCGAGAATATTCGACGCAAGAGTATTTAAAGCCAATCATAGGCACAAGTCCTCGCAAAAAGAGATTAACCTCTTTAAACTGCGCAAGACCTTCAAGCGCTCTTTTTGACATAAGGCGATAGTCAGCGTGATTATAAACCATATCCACACCCATAGCCTTCATCATTTTATAAAAGAACTGCGCTGTGCCGCGTTTAAATGCAGTATCGGTTTTGCGGTCAGCGCGAACACCATATACAATTTCACTGCCCGAAAGATACTCGTCAACCATTTTGTCAATAGCATCTATATCATCCTGACCGTCACAGTCAACCGAAATAGAAATATCGCATTTATCTTTAGCCTCCATAAGACCTGCAAGCAATGCGTTTTGGTGCCCGCGGTTGCGGCTTAGCGATATGCCGCAGTAGTGCTCGTCAAGGCTTGATAACTCGGTAATAATTTTCCAAGTATCGTCTTTGCTGCCGTCATTTACAAAAAGTATACGACTATGCTCACTAATTTTACCATCTATATAAAGGTCATTTATTTTTTGCAAAAACATAGGCGCTGTAACAGGCAGTACCTCTTGCTCGTTATAACACGGAATTACAACATATAATATGGGTTGCATTTTTTGTCCCCCTTTTGCTTTTTCGGTGACGAGCCATGCCCGCCCCTAAGACACATATATAAATATACAGTTAAATGATTTCTTTGTCAAGCGACCGAACCAATAGCACGCCTTAGTTTTAACAGTATTTTCTTTTCGGCACGTGATACCTGAACCTGCGACATACCCATTTTTGCCGCCGTTTCATTTTGGGTAAGATATTCAAAATAGCGAAATCTTATTATTTGTTGCTCAACGTTATCAAGTTGTTTAAAGGCACGTTGCAAAAGCAGTTTGTTTGTGAGCAGTTCTTCCGGACCTGCGACTGCTATATCGGATTCGCACACGCCATCATCACTTTCATACGTTAGTGATACCGTTGGCATTGCGGCTGACTGTGCCTCGGTTATCTCTTCAGGCGTGACCTGAAGCTCCACAGCCAATTCATTCACAGTAGGTTCGCGCGAAAGCTTAAGCTCAAGTTGTGATTTTGCCCGCATTATTTTAAGCGAAAGCTCTTTTAGACTGCGCGATACCTTTACCGAACCGCCATCACGAAACATACGGCGTATTTCGCCTAAGATTACGGGAACTGCATAGGTAGAAAAACACAGGCCCCTACTTTCATCAAAACCGTCAGCCGCCTTAATAAGTCCAATACAGCCTGCTTGATATAGGTCATCATACTCGATGCCGCGACCTACAAAGCGTTTGCAAAGCGAATGTACAAGCGGCAAGTTGCTTTCGATAAAAGTGTCGCGATTTTTTACATCAACCATTAACCGTATACCGCGGCGCTATCTTTTTTGTAAGTATTACGGTAGTGCCTTTACCTATTCGTGAGCGAACACGTATTGAGTCCATAAACGATTGCATAACAGCAAAGCCAAGGCCTGCGCGTTCGCCGCCAACCGTGGTAAACAACGGTTCCATTGCTTTTTCAACATTTTCAATGCCACAACCGTTGTCACGAATTTTTATTTTAATAATATTTGCATTTGTAATCTCGCCCGATATGTAAATTTTACCAACGCCCTCGCGATATGCATGAACAATACAGTTTGTAACCGCCTCACTAACTGCGGTTTTAATATCATTTATCTCTTCGAGCGTTGGGTCGAGCTGTGTTGTAAACGCTGCAACAACGGCGCGGGCAAATCCCTCATTTGCAGAACGTGATAAAAAATTCATACTAAACTTATTTATAGATTCCATATTCAGACTCCTTATTTTTTACATTCATCAATCGTGGCAAGCTTTTCAATACCTGAAAGTTTCATAACCTTATATATTTGCGGCGAAGCGCCTGTTATGTGAAGTTTAGCCTTGTGTCGCATTAAATTACGGTACCTGCCCATAACAAGACCTATACCTGAGCTGTCCATAAAACTAACGCGCGTAAAATCGAGTACTAATAGCGATGGCATATTAACATCTATAGCGTTGTCAATTTTGGCACGGATTGACGGTGCCGAATGATGATCTATTTCACCGCATATATATGCCGTTGTTACCTCACCGTTTACATTTATATCTACCAACATAAAACACCTCTGTAAATATCCCTACACCGCAAATGTGGTCCTCCTCTCTTTAGACAAGGGGGATTTATAGGGAATATAATATAAAAAGACAAGCTTCTAATTAATTATAGAAGCTTGTCTCTAATTTTTTTGTCATATAAAGTTGTCAAATTTTACAATGTTTTATTCTTTAATAGCGGACGTATTTCACTTGCTAAATAAAGCGAGCCGAAAATAAATATAGGACCATTGTTTTGCCTTGCAATATTTAAAGCATCGTTTAAATTTTCTGCCGTTAAAACGTTTTTACAATATTGCCATGCAACAGCAGATAACTCACGCGCAGGCAAAGCACGCGGCACATTTGGCGCAACGCAAATAACCCTTTTACAAAACGGCAACGTTTTTTCTAAAACTGCATTATAATTTTTATCACGCATAACGCCCACTATCGCAGTAACGTTTTCGTAATTACAAAGTGCGTCGCAAAGCGAGTTTGCGCCATCGGGATTGTGCGCTCCGTCTATTACAGTAAGCGGCGATTGCGATACCACCTCAAGTCGCGCAGGTATAAAAGCATTTTGAAGCGCTTGCTTAATGATGTCTCCATTAATATTTAAACCGCTGTTTTTTAATGTTTCAATGGCAAGTAAAGCGTTCTCGATTTGATATTCGCCACCAAGATTTGTTTTATAATTTTCACTTTTATAGGTAAAACTGTTACCCAAAACCGAAATATTAACGTTTTTAAGTCGGTCTTTTTGAGGTATAATTAAGTTTTGCGAATAATCTTTTATGACATCAAGCGCTTCTTGCGGTTGATTATAGGTGGTAACAACGGTGTTGTTTTTAATTATACCGCACTTTTCTTTTGTGATTTGCTCGACTGTATCGCCAAGAATTGCAGTGTGGTCAAGTCCGATTTTAGTAATAACCGAAACAAGAGGAGTGTCAACAACGTTGGTTGCATCGAAACGTCCTCCAAGACCTGTTTCAAGCACGGCAACGTCTATATTATTTTCACTAAAATATAAAAAGCCTACTGCGGTTATAAATTCAAATTCGGTTAAATCTATTTTTGTATCAATAACCCTTTGCGAAAGACCGCACAAATCTTCTTGACTTATATATTCGCCGTTTATTTGTATTCGCTCGCGAAAATCAACAATGTACGGCGATACAAAGGTACCTACCTTGTACCCTGCCGATTCTAAAGCACTTGATATAAAGGTGCAGACCGAGCCTTTACCGTTAGTGCCTGCAATATGAATTGTACGAAAATTTTTTTGCGGGTTGCCAAGCTTTTGGCACACAGCGGTTATACGTTCAAGACTTGCCTTGTGCGAAAATGCGCCGAGCGAGTGTATGTAATTTAAAGTTTCAATATATTTCATAAAACACCAAAATTTTACTTGAAAATTATAAAAATAATATCACATAATACTATCAAGGATTAAGCAATTAATCCTTTTTAATACGGTGAATATATTTAAAGCTTATTAATTTAATAATGAAAAATACATTTGCCGTAATAAAAAGAGAGCCAATTAATTTGGCTCTCTTTTAAAGTTTTATTTTTTAATTAAAGAGCCTTGAGGTCAGCGATGCTGTCTTCAATCATCTTTATCTTATCAAGCGCTTTTGCAAGGCCTGCGCGTTGTTGCTCGATAACAGCTGCCGGTGCCTTTGCAACAAAGCCTGCGTTACCCAACTTCTTTTCAAAGAACTCTTTATCAACGATAGCCTTTTGTAAGTCTTTGTTAAGTCTTGCAATTTCACCGTCAATGTCAACAAGCTCTTTCATTGGCATATAAACTGTAGCCGCATCGGTAACTACGCGAACTGCGCCCTCGGTATCAAAGCCTGAGCCAATTTCTACTTCAGAAGCAGAAGCCAGACGGCAAATATATGAAGTGCCTGTGCTGAATGTATCAGCAAAGTTTGTCTGAATGCAAACCTTTGCCTTTTTAGAGGGCGGAACGTTCATCTCGGCTCTACGGTTTCTTATAGCCTTAATTACAAGCATAATCTTTTCAAATTCTGCTTCCTGCTCAGAGAAGTTAAACTCATCACGGAACTTAGGCCATTCGGTTACCATCAGAGCTTGGCTCTCACCGTGAGGCATTGTTTGCCAAATTTCTTCGGTAATAAATGGCATAAACGGATGAAGGAGCGCTAATGTATTTGTAAATACGTAAACCAGTACGCTGCGAGCGGTATTTTTAGCCGATTCATCCTCACCGTTTAGACGTGATTTGCAAATTTCGATATACCAGTCACAAAATACGTCCCAGATAAAGTCGTAAAGCTTTTGTACCGCCATACCAAGCTCAAATCGGTCAAGATTTTCGGTAACATCACGAACAAGCGTGTTGTATTTTGAAATAATCCACTTATCTTCGAGCGCTAAAGCGTTAACGTCGATAGGTAATATCTTATCGCTGTCAAGATTCATCATAATAAATCTTGCTGCGTTCCAAATCTTGTTTGCAAAGTTGCGGCTCGCCTCTACACGCTCGGGAATATAACGCATATCATTACCCGGACTATTACCTGTAGCAAGTGAAAAACGAAGCGCGTCTGCACCATAGGTATCAATTACTTCGAGTGGGTCTACGCCGTTGCCAAGTGACTTTGACATCTTTCTGCCCTGAGAGTCACGAACAAGACCGTGAATAAGCACGGTGTTAAACGGAACTTCACCTGTATGTTCAAGTCCTGAGAACATCATACGCATTACCCAGAAAGGAATAATATCGTAACCGGTAACAAGTGTATTTGTAGGATAGTAATGTTTTAAATCCTCTGTATTATCCGGCCAACCAAGTGTCGAGAATGGCCAAAGAGCCGATGAAAACCAAGTATCAAGTGTATCGGGATCTTGAACAATATTTTTACTGCCGCAATGTGCGCAACAAGTAGCATCTTCGCGTGAAACGGTAATCTCGCCGCATTCTTCACAATACCAGGCAGGAATACGGTGACCCCACCATAACTGACGAGAAATACACCAGTCACGGATATTTTCAAGCCAATGGAAATAAACCTTTTCAAAACGCTGTGGAACAAACTTTGTCTCGCCGTTTTTAACAGCGTCAATTGCAGGGGTGGCAAGTGGCTTCATCTTTACAAACCACTGCTTTGAAACTGCAGGTTCAACGGTAGTACCGCAACGATAACAGGTACCAACGTTGTGGGTGTAGTCCTCTATCTTAACAAGTGCGCCTTCAGCCTCTAAATCGGCAACAATTGCCTTGCGGGCTTCGTAGCGATCCATTCCTGCATACTTAGGATAATCAGCAGTAATTTTTGCGTCATCGGTCATTACACAAATAACGGGAAGATTATGACGAAGACCAACCTCAAAGTCATTCGGGTCGTGTGCAGGTGTAATTTTAACAACGCCTGTACCAAAATCCATTTCAACATAATCGTCGGCAACAACCGGTATCTTACGGTGAACAATTGGAAGGTCGAGTTCCTTACCGATTAAATGCTTATAGCGTTCATCATTTGGGTTTACTGCAACAGCGGTATCACCAAGTAATGTTTCAGGACGTGTGGTTGCAAGTTCAAGATAACCGCTACCATCAACAAATGGATAGCGCAAATGCCAAAAATGGCCTGCCTGCTCCTCGTACTCTACCTCGGCATCAGAAATAGAAGTCTTGCAATGTGGGCACCAGTTAATGATGCGCTCGCCACGATAGATAAGACCTTTTTCATAAAGATTTACAAAAACCTCTTTTACCGCTTTGTTACAACCCTCGTCAAGAGTAAAGCGCTCACGGTCCCAGTCACAAGAAGAGCCAAGCTTTTTAAGCTGCTCGATAATTCTGCCGCCGTATTGACGTTTCCATTCCCAAGCACGCTCGAGGAAGCCTTCGCGACCTAAATCCTCTTTTGTAATGCCCTCTTTTTTCATTGCCTCTACAATTTTAGCCTCTGTCGCAATTGACGCGTGGTCGGTACCCGGAAGCCAAAGTGTGTCAAAACCCTGCATACGCTTAAAGCGAATAAGAATATCCTGCAAGGTGTTATCAAGAGCGTGTCCCATATGAAGTTGACCTGTGATGTTTGGTGGAGGAATAACTATTGTATAAGTCTCCTTGTCTTGTTCACATTTTGCGTGAAAATATTTGCCACTGAGCCACATTTTATAAATGCGGTCTTCAACATCTTTGGGGTCATACTGTTTTGCGAGTTCTTTATTCATAAATTTACCAACTCCAAATAAGTATAATTGAAATTAAATTGTTAATATTAATATTGTCAGCCACAAGAAAGCGCGTTTGCATCTTTGGCGGACACGCCGCCCGAGATGCAATTTACATTGAAAATATTCAATGTATTTACGCTTTTCGGACGGTTTTTTATTTTACTGCTAAAACCGTTATATGTCAAGTGTAGTTTGTGTTGCCTGACCTTTTTGCGGCAACGCGCCTGCGGCGGGCAAATTTTTAGTGCGATAGCGATGCGGATTTTCTAATGTGTCGCTTACATAAGGCTCTGCCGTAAATATGCGTTGACCCTTCTTTTGAGTCATTACGGCGATGCCACCGTTATCTTTGGTCGCTTTTGCAGGAATCATAGCAGTGTTTACAAGCAGCATACGGTTGTTTGTAGATTTAAGCAAAATATCACAATCCTTTTCAAAATAAAGAATTGTATGAATTTTGTACTTTTCACAGTATGCTTTAATAAGCTTTTTACGGTTGGTTTTAGTCTCATACGATTTAAGCGGAACCTTTGCAATGCGACCGTTATCAAACACAAATATCATAAAGCCCGAATAGTCGCGAGTGTGCACCATATAAAGACTTGATTCACCTTCATCGTACTCAAGCTTGCCGCCTACAAAATCTCCAAGAGCGCTTGCCTTACCGTCGGCAAAATCAAACACCCGACTCTTATAAACCTGAGCGTTGGTTGTAAAGAACAACAAATCGTGAGCATTGGTCGACTCAATTATTTGCACAATCTCGTCGCCCTCTTTAAGCTTTTGCTCACCGCTCATACGAAGGGACTGCGGCGTAATTTTTTTAAAGTAGCCATCTTTTGTAAAGAAGAGTGTTACAGGTGACTCGTCTACCACCTCAGGCTCGTTTGTAGTGTCCTCGGTTTCGGCAGAAACGATTTGTGTTTTACGGTCTTGACCGTATTTTTTGATAACCTCTTCAAGCTCTTTAACAATAATCTTTTTAATTTTAGCCTTAGAATCAAGAATAGACTGCATCTCTTCGATTTCTTTTTGAAGGTTTTCGATTTCGTCAAGGCGCTTTAATATATATTCACGGTTTAGGTGACGTAACTTGATTTCGGCTACATATTCAGCCTGAGTTTCGTCGATACCAAAGCCAATCATAAGGTTTGGCACAACCTCTTTTTCTTCTTTGGTGTCACGAACAATTTTAATAGCCTTATCAATGTCGAGAAGTATCTTTTCCATACCCTTTAGCAAATGCAATTTACCCTTTGCTTTTTCGAGTTTAAAGTAAACTCTGCGACGTACACATTCGCTACGAAATGCTACCCACTCGCTTATAATATCTTTTACGCCCAAGACCATCGGACTTGATGCAATAAGAATATTAAAGTTACAAGAAAAACTATCTTGAAGCGGTGTCATTTTGAAAAGCTTTTTCATAAGTTTTTCGGGGTCAACACCACGTTTTAAATCTATTGTAATCTGAAGACCGCCCAAGTCTGTTTCATCACGAATATCGTTAATTTCGGTAATCTTTTTAAGCTTTACCAAATCAATTACCTTTTCGATTATCGCTTCGGTTGTTGTGGTAGGCGGAATAGATTTTATATCGATACAGTTGTTTGACTTGTCATACTCGTAGGTGCCGCGCACCTTAAAACTGCCACGACCTGTTTCGTAAATTTTTTCCATTTCGGCGCGGTTATATAAAAGCTCGCCACCTATTGGAAAATCGGGGGCTAAAAGCGTGTCGGCCACGTTTATATCATTATCTTTAATATAAGCAATGGTTGTTTCACACACTTCGCGCAAGTTAAAGGGGCAAATATTGCTTGCCATACCTGCCGCGATACCCATATTTGCATTTACAAGTATCGATGGGAAGGTTACAGGAAAAAGCACCGGCTCTTTCATTGTAGCGTCATAGTTATCTACAAAATCAACAGTGTCTTTGTCGATATCTACAAAAAGCTCTTCGGCAATAGGCGCAAGCTTCGCCTCGGTATAACGTGAAGCCGCGCACTGCATATCGCGTGAATATGCTTTACCAAACGAACCCTTTGATTTAACATAAGGGTGCAGTAGTGCCTCGTTGCCTTCACTTAGTCGCACCATTGTTTCATAAATTGCCGCATCACCGTGTGGATTAAGCTGCATAGTACGACCGACAATATTAGCCGATTTTATGGTGTTGCCTTTAAGCAAGCCCATATTATACATTGTATAAAGCAACTTGCGGTGTGAGGGCTTAAAGCCGTCAATTTCCGGTATTGCACGCGAAATAATAACGCTCATAGCATATGGCATAAAGTTTGATTTAAGTGTTTCTGTAACCAAGCTTTCTACCACTGTACCGGCACCCGCAATGTAGGCATTGCTTTGTGGCTTTTTAGACTTTTGTTCTGTTTCTTTTTTCTTTCTTGGAGCCAATTTTTATATCTCCTTTAGCTGATATCGGCGTCTTCCATATAAAGATAGCCGTATTCCGAAATGTAGTCTTTTCTTCCCGCGAGATTATCGCCTAAAAGCAAATCAAACATTTCGCTTGTGTACTCGGCATCTTCGGGAAGTATTTTTATAAGTCGACGCGTTTCGGGGTTCATGGTGGTAAGGTTCATCATATCGGGTTGGTTTTCACCAAGTCCCTTTGAACGCTGTAGCGTATACTTATCATCACCAATTTCATTAAGTATGTCGGTTTTTTCGTTTTCGTCATACGCAAAATAAGTTTTTGCCTTGGTGTTTATTTCATAAAGCGGAGTCTCAGCAATAAATACCTTACCTTCACTTATAAGCGTTGGCATAAGGCGGTAAATCATAGTAAGAATAAGCGTACGAATATGAAAACCGTCAACGTCGGCATCGGTACAGATTATAATTTTATTCCAACGAAGGTTTCCCATATCAAAGTTAGAAAGGTTTTTATTTGCCTTTGACTTAACCTCTACACCGCAGCCTAACACTTTAAGCAAATCGGTGATGATTTCGCTTTTGAAAATCTTATCATATTCAGCCTTAAGGCAATTAAGTATTTTACCTCGAACAGGCATTATGGCTTGAAACGCCGCGTCACGAGCAAGCTTACAAGAGCCCAAAGCCGAATCACCCTCAACTATATAAAGCTCGCGCTCGTTAACGTCTTTGCTTCGGCAGTCAACAAACTTTTGCACTCTGTCTGCCATAGTGTTACCCGTGGCAAGCGTCTTTTTAAGATTAATTCTTTCTTTTTCACTACGCTCACGGCTACGCTTGTTTATAAGCACCTGCTCGGCAATCTTTTCAGCCTCAGCCTTATTTTCTATAAAGTAAATTTCAAGCTGATGACGGAAAAAGTCGGTCATAGCATCGCCGATAAATTTATTGGTAATTGACTTTTTGGTCTGGTTTTCATACGACACCAAACCACCCGGTGAAAACGACGATACAACAAGCACTAAGCATTCTTCAACGTCAGAAAAGGTTATTTTGCTTTCATTACTCTTATATTTGTTGTTTTGTTTTAAATACGCATCAATTTGGTAAACAAATGCGTTTCGCACAGCGCGTTCGGGCGCACCGCCATATTCAAGCCAGCTTGAGTTGTGGTAATACTCTTTTTTTGTATGGCGGTTAGAAAATGTAAGCGCAGCATTTATCTTAACCTTATATTCGGGCTTATCCTCACGGTCGCGACCCTTACGCTCGGCTGACCAAAACTGTACCGAGGTAAGCTTGTCTTCGCCTACTGTTTCGTTAACATAATCGGTAATACCGTTTTCATAAATAATGTCCTGCGTTATATAGCGCGCACCCTGTTGTTCACGAAATTCAAACAACAAGCCGTCGTTTACAATTGCTTGTCTTTTTAGGGTGTCTATAAAATAGTCGCGCGGAATATTTATATCGGTAAACACCTCGATATCAGGCTTCCAACGAATTTTTGTTCCCGTTTCACGACCGCTATATTCTTCGCGTTTAAGGCCGCCCTTATTAAAGCCCTTTTCAAAATGAAGATTATATTTAAATCCGTCACGTTTTACCTCAACGTCCATCCACTCTGCCGCATACTGAGTAGCGCAAAGACCTAAACCGTTAAGACCTATTGACGTGCTGTAGTTAGAACCCTCGTCGGTGCCGTATTTACCGCCCGCATACATCTCGCAAAAAACCATTTCCCAGTTTTCGCAATCGTATTTAGAGTTGTAATCAACAGGGCAACCACGGCCAAAGTCTTGCACCTCGATAGAATTATCACTATGATAAGTAATAACTATCTTTTTACCGTAGCCCTCACGCGCCTCGTCAATAGAGTTTGATATTATTTCAAAAACCGAATGCTCACAGCCATCAAGACCGTCAGAACCAAATATAACACCCGGACGCTTGCGTACGCGGTCGGGGCCTTCAAGCTTTTGAATACTTGTATTATCGTATTGTGGTTTTGCTTTAGCCAAAATTACACATCCTTAAAATTAGCAATAATTCTTCACATTAATATACAGTATACATTATACACTAAATATTGTGGTTTAGTCAAGGCAAAAAACAATGAATAGTAAATAATTAACAATAAATAAGTTTAATGTTTCACATATAAAACAATACAAAAAGTCCCGACAAAAGTCGGGACACATTAATTATTAATTATTCAATATTAATCATTCATTATTAATTAATCCAAGTTTATATATGGTGCAGGGTCTATGTTTTTACCACCCGATATAACTTCAAAATGTAAATGGTTTGCGGTTGACTGACCTGTTGATCCAACAAGCGCTATAACCTCACCCTGAGATACGGTGTCGCCCACACTGCAGCAAACCTTTTTAGCGTGTGCATAAAGTGTACGCAAGCCGTTTTCGTGTTCAATAATTACGCAGTTACCGTAGTTGCCGTTCCAACCGGCCAAAACAACCTTGCCGCCCAAAGCAGCGTAAATAGATGTGCCGCTATCTGCGCAAATGTCAATGCCCTTATGATTTCTACCGTCACCGTAATACGAGGTTACATACCAACTGCCATTAGGCAATGGGAAAATAAAGCCTGCTTTGTGCGCTTGTTGCTTTTGCTTAGCAGATGCCAAGGTTTTTGCAGTGCCCTTTACTATAACCTCATCAACAGGGGCAATAACCCTTTCGGTCGATACATCTACGCAAGACTGTACCTCGCCATTTAACAATACAATGTTTTGTGTAAGGCGATCCACGCCCGAAACACCTGAAACTGCAACATTTGTATAACCTATAAGCTGTTCGCCGGTTTTTTGTACTGTACTGCTATAAGGAACAATAATATCGGTCGTTTTACATACGTCGGTTACAACCGAAAGCGAATTAACAACACCCTCTACTGCGCGGCGGCTGTCAAGATCACTTGTAACAAGATAAGCATCTTCACAAATAACGTTTTCTACAAAACTGCTTGTACACTTTGCGCCTTCCATATTAAAAGCGTTAAGACGCGCATCAATAGCATCATCAATTATTTCCCTTTGTGCGCGTGCAACGACACTACCATCAACCAAAAGCACCGATGCCTCAACAATTTCATCGGTATTGTCTATAATGGCATTTGCAAGCTCTTGTGTATTATTAAGATTTTCATTAAGTGCTACAGTTGTATTAAACTGTGGCTCTTCTACAACCTGTTCAATATTATTGCTATCTACTATTTTAGCAATCAGCTGCAATGCATCGTTGAAATGCTTTTTGCTGCTTACTGTAGCAATGGTATGACCGCTATAATTAACGTTATATGCTATGCGGGTGCCGGTAAAAGAAAGGCTTGCAATAATTGCAATTACTGCCACGCAAGCAAACATACCCTGCTTCGCTTTACTTGAACTATTTTTAATTGTTTCTACTGCTGATTTTGCGCTTTTTATAATAAGCGTAATTACATCACCCAAAACAATTCTCCTCTCAAAATTGTTACAACTTTGTAACTTTTACATTACTATTATACCTAAAAGTTACAAAATTGCAACCTTTTTGTTTGAAAAAGTTAAATTTTTTTAACTTTTTGTGAAAAATGCACCTGTAAACAACATTAATTATGTTTTTTTAAGCACTATGCAACAAAAGACGACTTATACACACTTGTACAAGTCGTCTTAAATTAAAATAGTGACATTTGATTTGTGTCGGGTAATTCATCCATAGCGCCTAACTCTGCAAGGTTTTGAATAATGGTTTTTGAAACACCTGCTTCAACCGCAAAATCCTCGCGTGATACAAAATCACCCTTCCTGGCGGCTTCGTAAATCGAGTATGCCGCCTTTTCACCAACGCCCGAAAGTGCGCCAAAAGGCAAACGCATTTTGCCATCTTCAGGCAAGAACTTCATAGCGTGGGAATGTTTAATGTCGATAGGCAGTATCTCGATGCCTCTTGCCATCATTTCGTTAATTATAAGCAATACGTCATAGGTATCAAGCTCTTTCTTGGTAGCCTCTTTACCCTTGGACTTAATTTCATTCATTTTAGAAAGCACGGCACCGCGCCCCTTTATAACGGTGGGCACATCAACGTCCTCGGGACGCGCGGTAAAGTAAGCACAGTAAAACTCAAGCGGTCTATACACCTTGTACCAACCAAGCTTTATTGCCGAGATAACGTATGCCGCCGCGTGAGCCTTAGGGAACATATACTTTATCTTGTAGCAAGAGCCTATGTACCACTCAGGCACGCCGACTGCTCGCATATCTTCTTCCATTTGTCCCCATTCTTCTTTAGACACTTTGCCCTTTGCAACAAGTCCCTTACGAACGGTTTCAGTAATCTTAAAGGCTCGACCCTCGTCCATACCCTGATGTATAAGGTAAACCATTATGTTATCACGTGTACCTATAACCTCTGAAATTGTACACTGACCGCTGTCTATCAAATCTTTTGCGTTACCAAGATAAACGTCGGTACCGTGTGAAAGACCGGATATCTGAAGTAGGTCAGAGAAATTCTTTGGTTTACAGTCAACAAGCATTCCGCGTACAAACGAGGTGCCAAATTCAGGAAGACAAAAAGTACCTGTGTTTGACTCAATGTCCTCGGGTTTTACGCCCAAAGCCTCGGTTGAGGTAAACAAGCTATAAACCTTGGGGTCACTCATAGATACATCGTTTACGTCGATACCCGAATACTCGGTAAGATATTTATATGTAGTAGGCACCACGTGACCCAATTCGTCAAGCTTGAGAATTGTATCGTGAATAGAGTGGAAGTCAAAGTGGGTTGTAATAATGTCACTCTCGGTATCATCTGCCGGATGCTGTACAGGACAAAAATCGTAAATCGTCATACCCTGTGGCACAATAATCATACCTGCGGGGTGCTGACCGGTAGTGGTCTTAACCTTTGAGCCCTCAACCATACTTGCCAGTCGGCTAAGCTCTGCCTGAGATAGCGTAACATTCATCTTTTCGGCATAAGCCTTTGCAAAGCCAAAGGCAGTTTTTTCGGCTATGGTAGAAATTGTACCCGCCTTGTAAACATTTTCAGCGCCAAAAAGTGTTTTGGTATATTCCTGAATGGTATTTTGCACCTCGTCCGAGAAGTTAAGGTCAATATCAGGCACCTTGTCACCCTTAAAGCCCAAGAAGGTCTCAAACGGTATATCGTGACCGTTTCTGCCGAGCGGTGTATTACAGTGCGGACAATTCTTTTCGGGCAGGTCAAAGCCTGAACCCACCGAACCGTCGGTAAAGAATTCGCTATACTGGCAGGTAGGGCACACATAGTGTGGCGCTAACGGGTTAACCTCTGATATGCCTGCCATTGTAGCAACAAATGACGAGCCTACCGAACCACGCGAGCCTACATAGTAACCAAGCTCTTCACTTTTAGCCACAAGCTTTTGAGCCGAAATATACATTATAGAAAATCCGTTGCTAATAATAGAATTAAGCTCTTTATTAAGACGCTTTTCTACAATCTCGGGCACGGGGTCGCCGTATATTGCCTTGGCATTACGCCAACAAATCTCACACAGCAGGTCATCAGAGCCCTCGATAACAGGCGGATAATTGCCCTTTGGCACAGGTATTACCTCATCTGATACCATTTGTGCTATCTTGTTTGGATTTTCTACTACAAATTCGTATGCACGATCGCCAAAATATTCAAAATTCTCCATCATTTCGGTGGTAGATTTAAAATAAAGTGGTGCCTGATTGTCAATGTCATCAAAGCCTTGACCCGCCATAACTATTTGACGAATTATGCCATCTTGCTTTTTAAGAAAATGCACATCACCCGTAGCAACAACCATTTTGCCAAGCTTGTCGGCAAGCTCTACAACCCTACGGTTAAAGTCTTTTACAACATCAATGCTTGTAACGTGCTTAAAGCGGTTTGGTGTAACATTACCCTTTTTATCTACCTTATCAGGACGCACACTATCGCGAACCATAAACTCATTATTGCCAAGTGGTTGTATTTCAAGATAATCGTAATAATCTGCAATTTCTAAAAGTGTTTTTTCGTCCTTGCCGTCAATTATTGCACGGTACAATTCGCCCTGCTCGCACGCCGAGCCAACAATTAAGCCCTCACGGTGAGCGTCTAACTGTGAACGTAAAATAATTGGTCTGCCGTAAAAATTGTGAAGATGCGCATCGGATATTAACTGATATAAATTTTTAAGACCAACCAAATTTTTAACAAGTAAAATCTGGTGATTACGCAGCTTGGCAATCTCTTTGTTTGTAAGATTGGAAATATCATATCGGGTATCGTCTATAAAATAATTTTCGACACCGTATATTGCCTTAAATTCGCCGCCACCCTTGCGAATTTTGCCAACCGCTTCGGCAACTGCGGGGTATGCCTGCACTACACCGTGGTCGGTGATGGCAACCGCCTTGTGACCCCATTTGAAAGCGCGATTAATAATATCTCCCGCGCTTGCAACTGCGTCTTTTGCCGACATATTGGTATGGCAATGTAGTTCTACACGCTTTTCGCCATCAAAATCATCGGTTTCTTCATAATTCTTTATAGTGGCAAGCGCCTTTACATCAAGTATAAAGTCACGTGACCAGCTATCGTATGAATAATCACCGTTTACAATTACATAAGCGCCATTTTTAAGCGGAGCTATCTCGTTTAAAAAGTCTGACGCGGCTTCATCCATATTTTTTGTGTATTTAGGATCAAAAAATTTAGTAAGTGATGCCGAAAAAGAATTGGTGGTGTCGCTAAAATAAAATTTAACCTTAACCATTTTGCCGCCGCGTTTGGTATCAAGTGTTTTGCTGTCAACCCCAAACACCTCTCCCCAAGCACTTACGTATACGCTCTCGCCGTCATTTTGCGGTAGCATTACCGATGTTAACGGTTTTACGTTTGTATCTATTTTTCTGCCGTAAAACAGCTTTGCGCTTTCAAGATACACAGGCAAACCGTCTTTTGGCTTGTAATCGTATTTCTTTTCTTCTTTTGGCTCTTGCTTGAATGCCGATACCTTTGATGCGGGTTTTGCATTTTGCGACTCGATATGCTGTGTAGGCTCGGGCAAAACAATGGGTATATCTTCAAGCTGACCGTCAAACGAAAGGTTAACCAAAACGCCAAATCGATTTTTAACGGCAGTTTTAAAAAGCTGTTCAAAACCGCCCTGTTTTATTTTGTCATAACCGCCATACTTTAAAGTAATATTTAGGTTATTATCATTAAGTGTATATTGCGCCTCGTTAAAAAATCCGTTAAAAATAACGTTTTTGGCGCGAATTTCACCAACAATATCCTTTATTGCATCATCACAAAGCACATTTGGCGCAAAAGAAATTTCTATTGCATCTTGTTCGAGCTGGAGGGCATATTTAATCTCCTCACGCAAGGCATTTATTTTTGCGCAAGGTATATAGGTATCACTGTAAAGCTTTAAGTTAACACTACGCGTATTGTTGTCAAGCGTGCATTCTGTAATATTAACACCACTAAAAATATCAATAGTCTGCGAACTTAAATATGTATCAAACAACTCTGCAAAAGAGTACATTTATATTCCTCAAATCTTGTAAATTTCTTCTTCTAAAACATCTAATAGCTTATCTTCGGGCACTTTATTGTAAAGTATTTTACCGCCTTTAAATATAACGCCGCAATCTTTACCGCCCGCAATGCCTATATCGGCGGTGCTTGCTTCTCCCGGACCGTTTACAACGCAGCCCATTATAGCAACCGTTATATCTTTGTTTATGTTTGCAAAGCGCTCTTCGGCTTGTTTTGCAAGACCAATAAGATCTATCTCGGTTCTGCCACACGTTGGGCACGATACAAATTTTATACCGTCTTTTCTTATTCCTATTGCTTTAAGCAGTTTTTTGGCAGCCTCAACTTCTTTAATTGGATCATCGGTAAGTGAAATGCGAAGCGTATCACCTATACCTCGAAGCAACAATCCGCCAATACCCGCCGCAGACTTTATAACGCCCATATTTTCGGTGCCGGCCTCGGTAACGCCAAGATGCAACGGATATGAACATCTTTCTGCCGCTAAAACATACGCATCGTACATACGCTTTACATTTGACGATTTAAGCGACAAAACAATATCATTAAAATCGTATTTTTCTAACAACGATATATGATAAAGACCACTCTCGACTATTGCTTCAGGTGTAGCAGAACCGTGACGCGCTAAGATTTCTTTTTCTAAAGACCCCGAATTTACCCCTATTCTGATAGGAATGTTTTTGTCTCGACACGCACGTGCAACCTCGCGCACCTTTTCATCATCGCCAATATTGCCCGGATTAATGCGAACCTTATCAACGCCTGCGGCAACGCTTTCGAGCGCTAAACGCCAATCAAAATGAATATCTGCCACAAGCGGAATAGTTATATTTTGCTTTAAGGCATAAATTGTTTTTATCGTTTCAATATCAGGGACCGATACACGCACAATGTCACATCCCGCTTGCTGTAAGGCAAGAGCTTGCTTTACGTTACCCTCAATATCGTGAGCGTGTGCGCAAAGCATAGATTGTATGCTTATAGGCGCGCCGCCACCAATGGCAACGTCGCCTGCAAATACCTTTTTAGTTGTAGCATTTGTATACATTAAATCACCCTGCAATTAACATCCAAATATCTTTAAAAGTAACCAAAAGCATTAATCCTATAAGCAGCATAAACCCTACTGCGTGAATAATTGCTTCGTACTTTTGGGGTACTGTTTTTTTGAATATCATTTCAAATAAAATAAATACCAGTCTACCGCCGTCGAGTGCGGGAAGTGGCAGTAAATTAAACAAACCTAAATTTATAGTTATAAGCGCCATAATTTGAATCAAAGCATTTAGACTTTGCTTGGCCACATTGCTTATTGCAACCGTAACACCAACAGGTCCCGATACAGCACTAATACCATAACGACCTGTCAGCAGATCAAACAGCGAGCGATACACCACGGCGCAGTTTGAAATGGCAGTATCAACAGTGTGTGAAATAAAACTAAAAAATGTTTTATCTTGACCTTTTACATAAAAGTCTACAGTCAAGTAGTTTATACCCTCTATTTTTTCGCTTTTAAACTTAACGTTTGAAAGTTCAATTTTTTTATCATTGCGAATTACTGTAATATCAATTTCATTATCATCGATGTTACTAAACGCATAACTTAGGTCATAGGTGGTAAAAATTTTTCTGCCATCAACATGGGTTATTTTATCCCCCTCTTGTAAGCCGTGTTGCACGCTTACTGCGTTTTCATGAAAAGAGTCAACCGTTGTGGTTGTAAAACGCTTTTGAGGTATCAAAGTAATACTTACAAGTATTAGCCCCAACAAAAGATTAAATACTGCGCCCATAACCACAATCAAAAACCTGCGCCAAGGCTTTTTGTTGCAAAAGGCGCGGCTGTCGGTGCTGGTTTCATCCTCGCCTTCCATCGCACAATAACCACCAAGAGGAATTAAATTTACAGAATATTTGGTTTCGCCCTTGCCCCATTTAAAAAGCTTAGGACCAAACCCTACCGCAAACTCATTTACCCTTACGCCTAAAAGCTTGGCTGCAATAAAATGACCAAATTCGTGAATAACGATAAGTATTAAAAACAAAAGTATGGCAACCGCATACGGCCATATGTTATTTAAAAAGTTTAAAATAATAATCACAACCCAAATTAAATAATTTTCTTTAGTTCGCCAAAAATTCTATCTGCTATTGTCTTCATACCAAGGTCACCCGGATGATTTGCAACGCCATAGTGCTCAAAAAGACCTAATGCCTTCATTTCGTCAAGCTCGCCAAGGTCGTTAAGCACAACCAATGACCAACCGTTTTCTTTTGCTACTTGCTCAACAACGGGGTCGGCAGTATGCTCCCAAAATGAAGTAGTGAGAATAATTTTAGCATTACCACTTTTATTTAAGAAATTGATAAAGTCAACGTATTCTTTTTTAAAAACTTCTGCGTCAAAATCTTTACGTGGGCAATTTTCTATAAAACGGACAACAATTACGTCTGCATTAAAGTCACGAGCCTGCTCGTAAATAGGGTATGCCTGCTTACCGTTTGCAAAATCACGCTCCCATTTATACGCTTGACAAATACAAAATGTTGCATCGGGTTTTATAGACTGTATATAACCTTTAAGAACGTGAACGTAATCCTTTTCTTTGGCAGATGCCGCCATACCCCACTGATTATGCCAACCGATTGTAGGGCTTGGCTCGTGAAGTGTAATAGAATTACCTGCCATCATTACACGCAAACCATTGTTTTCTTCACATTCAAAGGTTACGTCATGCTTATCCATTAGCTGATTTTCAGCCTTAACTGTATTTTTATCTATTTGCTTCATTTATAGTACAGCCCCTCTAACAATTTGTCTTGCAGCCTCGTCTGCCGCAAAGATATCTTCTACTGTAAAATTATCTTTATTTTCACACATATCCATCGCTTTTTCATTAAGCTCAGCAATTTGCAAAAACTTGATTTTGCCTTCAAGGAACAGCTTTACCGATTCTTCGTTAGCACCGTTTATTGCGGTTGGATAAAGACCGCCACGGTTTATTGCTTCTACACAAAGCGGCAAAAGTCTAAACGTATTGGTATCGGGCTTTTCAAAGGTTAGATTACCGGCCTTAAATAAATCAAGACTTTCAAAGCACATATCACGCTGTGGATAAGTCAGAGCATACTGTATAGGCAATTTCATATCGGGTGTGCCAAGTTGTGCAATAACAGCTCCGTCACAAAGCTCTACTGCAGAATGCAAAATACTCTGTCTGTGAACCAACACCTCAATTTGCGAGGCCGCAACTCCAAACAAATGCACCGCCTCGATAACCTCAAGACCTTTATTCATAAGTGTAGCGCTGTCAATGGTAATTTTTGCGCCCATTGACCAGTTAGGGTGATTAAGCGCTTCCTTTACAGTAACATTTTCAAGCTCACTTTTAGTTTTACCAAAAAAAGGACCACCCGACGCTGTAAGTAAAATCTTTTTAAGTGAGTATTGAGGCGCGCCCTGAAGGGACTGAAAAATTGCCGAATGCTCACTATCGACAGGAAGTAGCGTAACACCCTTTTCTTTAAGTGTGCGATTCACAATTTCGCCGCCCGTTACAAGCGTTTCCTTATTAGCAAGCGCTATTGTATGACCCGCATCTATAGCCGCAAGCGTAGGCTTAAGACCTGCGATGCCAACAATAGAATTGAGCACCGTATCACAATCGTATGTCGCAAGCTCACACACACCCTCGGCGCCTGATAACACCTTTATTTCGGTGTCGGCAAGACGTATTTTAAGTTCTGCCGCAGCCGCTTCATTAAAAAGCGCTACCGCTTTAACTTTAAATTCACGCGCTTGCTTTTCAATTAATTCTGCATTGTTACCTGCCGCAAGAGCGGTGACCTGATATTTGTTGGGGTTTGCGCGCACTATATCAAGCGCTTGCGTGCCTATAGAACCCGTTGAGCCTAATATAACAAGTCTTTTCATTAGAAGGCACCTATTAACATAAGACAAAATACAACAGGAGAAATAAACAACACGCTGTCTACACGGTCAAGTATGCCCCCGTGCCCGGGAATTAAATTACCGTAGTCCTTTATGTCTACCTTACGCTTAATAACCGACGCAAACAAATCGCCTACCATACCTATCGCGCAAAGAGGTACGGTGAGCAGTAGTGTAATTAAAATTTTATCAAAATAACCAAAGCATAATGTGATTATCAAGCTTACTATAACACTTGATACTATGCCGCCAAGCGCACCTTCAACCGTCTTTTTAGGACTAATTGCGGGACAAAGCTTTGTTTTACCAATGCTAACGCCCACAAAATAAGCACCCATATCGCAAACACACGCAAAATTAAGCACCAACAATAAATAGTATATTGTGCCGGTAGTGATTATAATGCTTGCTATAGTTGAAAAAGCATATGCATAAAGTATTGGCATACCACAAAGCACCGCTATTTTTGAAAGATCTAATTCTTCTTGCTTTACGAGAATTAAAACGGCCGTAGCTAATACATAGATAACAGATGCAATTATTGCCAATATAAAGTCCGAAAGATAGATAACCTGATAGTCGGTAAGGTTAAGTCTGTAAATGCTTTCATTTACGTTACAAAAAGCAAACACCATTACCACGGTATACACTGCAGAAAGCACTCTAAATATTATGTTATTTATTTTAGCGGCATTGCTTACCAATTCAAAAACGCCCAATGCGGCAATGATGGCTACAAATGTGATTAAGATAATATTTTCTACTTGAATTCCCAAAAAAAGAACAAGGGCAACAATTGCCGCCATAACGGCGCCTGATATAATACGCTGTTTCATAAAACACACTCCTAAACTCCGCCAAAACGACGGTTGCGACGGTTGTATTCGTCTATTGCTTTTTCTAAATCCTTTGGTTTAAAATCAGGCCACAAAATATCAGAAAACCAATATTCCGCATAAGCTGACTGCCATATAAGATAGTTAGAAAGTCTATACTCTCCGCTGGGTCTAATAATAAAGTCAGGGTCGGGCTGTGAGGCAGTATATAGATTTTGTGAAATTGCTTCCTCGGTAATATCTTCTGCTTTAACATTGCTATTTATAAGATTTCTAACAGCGTGAACAATTTCGTCGCGCCCACCGTAGTTTATAGCAATATTAAGGTGAAGACCCGTAGCCTCGCGCGACGCATCCTCTGACTCCTTCATAAGACGCTGAATTTCAGGGTCTAATACACTTCGGTCGCCTATAAACTGAACCTGTATATTCTCATCCTTAAAATTCTTGGCATCTTCAAGATACTCTTTAAAGATTTTCATTATGTTGTCGACCTCTTCTTTTGGTCGCTTCCAGTTTTCAGTAGAAAATGCGTAAACCGTCAGATACTTAAGCCCTATTTTATTGCAATATCGCGCAATATCCTTAAAGTTTTTACTACCTGCCGCATGACCTGCGGTACGGGGTAAGGAACGCTTTTTTGCCCAACGACCATTGCCATCCATAATGATGGCAATATGTGTAGGCAGTATGCGTTCTCTTGTTTCTTTTTTCTTAAAAATAGGCATTTAAAAAACCTCTTTTAGTGACAATTAGAGCGGATTTAAAAACCCGCTCTTATGTCTTAAATTTCCATTATCTCTTTTTCTTTTACGTTTGCAAGCTCATCGATTTCCTTGCAGAACTTGTCGGTAAGATTTTGAATTTTCTTCTCTCCGTTTGATTCATCATCTTCAGTAATAGCGTTGTTTTTCTTAAGTGCCTTTAACTTGTCAAGCGCATCACGACGCTGATTACGAACAGCCACCTTTGCATCCTCGCCTTTTTTGCGAATATCCTTAACAATGTCCTTACGACGCTCCTCAGTTAGAGGTGGAAAGTTAAGACGAATGCAGGTACCGTCATTTTGTGGGTTGATACCAATTTCTGATGTAAGTATAGCCTTTTCGATATCCTTAAGTGTTGATTTGTCCCAAGGGGTAATAAGAAGGGTGCGTGGCTCCGGAACCGAAATTGCAGCCATCTGCTGAACAGGTGTAGGAACACCGTAATAATCAACGTTAACTCTGTCAAGCACGGCAGCATTTGCGCGGCCTGCTCTTATAGATTTATATTCGCGGTCAAGTGCATCAATAGACTTGCCCATTCTTTCTTCGGTATTTTTAATTAGCTCGTTCATAAAGTTTCTCCTTTTAAATTATTTTACTAATGTGCCGATAGACTTACCGCATACGGCATCAACGATATTGTGAGGATCGTTAAGATTGAATACAAGTATATCAATACCGTTATCCATACAAAGCGAAGCGGCTGTAGAGTCCATAACGTGAAGCTCCTTCGCCAAAACATCGTGGTGGGTAAGAGTATCGTACTTTTTGGCATCTGGATTTGTTCTTGGGTCGCTGTCATAAACGCCGTCAACATTGGTAGCCTTAAAGATTACGTCAGCGCAAATTTCTGCGCCACGCAAAGCAGCACCTGTGTCGGTAGAAAAGAAAGGATTACCGGTACCGCAACCAAAGATTACTACTCTGCCTTTTTCAAGGTGACGAACTGCTTTGTTGCGGATATAGGGTTCTGCTATTTGACGCATTTCTATCGCGGTTTGAACACGTGTTGTAACACCTAACTGTTCGAGTGTGTCACAAAGCGCCAATGAGTTGATTGTTGTAGCAAGCATACCCATATGGTCGGCACGGGTGCGGTCCATTTTGCCGCTTGAGCGTCCGCGCCAAAAATTACCGCCACCTACAACAACTGCGATTTCAACGCCTAAATCAACGCATTCCTTTATTGCTGTGCAAACCTCGGTAACCTTGTCAAAGTCAATGCCTGTTCCCTTTTCGCCTGCCAAAACCTCACCGCTTAGTTTTAGCAAAACGCGCTTGTAAACGGGTTTCATACATAACTCCCCCAATAATATATTATATTTAATATTATTCTACAATATCAAGGTATTAAAGTCAATTGAAAATTAAAAAGTTTACAAAATTAAAAAGAGCGAAAAATCGCTCTTTTAATTTTTACTCTAAGGTGTCTGCAATTTTGTAAATTAGATTTTCAGTCTTTTCCCAACCAAGACAAGGGTCGGTAATAGACTTGCCGTAAACGTGCTCACCAATCTTTTGAGCGCCGTCCTCAATATAGCTTTCGATCATAAGGCCTTTTACAAGATGCTTTATGTTGTCGTTGTGGTTACGGCTATAGATAACGTCCTTCGAAATACGGATTTGTTCAAGATACTTCTTAGAAGAGTTTGCGTGGTTAGCGTCGATAATAACAGCAGGATTTTTAAGTCCGTATTCCTCGTAAAGCTCGCAAAGATGAGCGATATCTTCATAATGGTAGTTTGATATATTTCTGCCGCCAAAATCCATATAACCGCGAAGTATTGCGTGGGCGGTTTCGTTACCTGAGCTTGTAACCTCCCAACCGCGATACAGGTATGTGTGGCTGGTTTGTGCCGCTTTAATCGAATTCATCATAACAGTAAGGTCACCGCTTGTTGGATTTTTCATACCAACAGGAATTGAAATACCGCTTGCTACAAGGCGATGCTGTTGATTTTCTACCGAACGCGCGCCAATAGCAACATAGCCCAAAAGGTCAGATAAATAGCGATAATTTTCGGGGTAAAGCATTTCGTCAGCGCAGGTAAAGCCGTAATCAGATAACGCCCTCATATGCAAATCGCGAATAGCAAGAATTCCCTTTAACATATCGGGTTTTTCATCGGGGTTTGGTTGGTGTAACATACCCTTATAACCTTCGCCTGTGGTACGTGGTTTATTGGTATAAACGCGTGGAATAACAATAATTTTGTCTTTAACCTCGTCTGCCACTTTTTTGAGTCTGCCCATATAATCAAGAACAGCTTCCTCGTTATCGGCAGAGCAAGGGCCGATTATAAGCAAAAATTTATCTGACTCACCTGTAAATACAGCCTTAATAGCGGCATCGCGTTGAGCCTTAATTTTTGCAAGCTCTTCGGTTACGGGGTATTGCTCCTTAATCTCCTTTGGAATTGGTAATTTGCGTTTAAAATCCATACTCATATTAGTTTCTCTCCTTCGTTAAAGGTCTTTCTGCGGGCGCTGGAGAGTTTCATCATATCTCGCATTGCGTCTCGGTCATTATTTTTTATTGTATCGTAAAGCCTGTCAAAAGCCTCACGGTAGCCATCCATTTCAAGTAGTAGTGCCTCGCGATTAGCAAGAAACAGTTCGCTCCACATTTCATCGTTTATGTTAGCAATTCTGGTAAGGTCGCGGAACGAGTCGCCCGTATAGCGCACAAGGTTTGGGTCACCGTTTGCGCACATAAGCGATATAGCAATACCGTGGGTAAGCTGTGACAAAAAGGCTATCATTTCGTCGTGCTGACGAACGGTAAGGCTTGAAATATCGTTAAAACCGAGCACTCGCCCTAAATCACAGCAAAGTCTGATACCGTCAGGTGTGTTGCGGTTGGTGGGCACAACAATATAGTTAGCCTTTTTAAATATGCTGTCGTCAGCACTGCGCACACCGCAGGTCTCTTTACCTGCCATTGGGTGAGCCGAAATAAATTCGACACCCGTAGGCAACATATTTTGCACCTTTTCGACAATACAGCCTTTAACACCCGTAACGTCGGTTATAACGGTGCCTGGCTTTATAAGGTTGCCGTATTGCTCAATCCACTCGATAAATGTGTGGGGGTAAAGCGCAAATATTATAAGCTGTGAATTGGCTATTAAATCAGGGTCAACCGTAGTTGTGCCACCCGATATAAAGCCCTCGCCCAATGCATAATCTATAATGTATTGATTAAGGGTTATTACCTTTACGTCAAAGCCGTTTCGGGTTAGTGCCTTTGCGTAGCTACCACCCAAAAGTCCAAGACCTACAATTAGTATATTTTTAATTTCTTCAAGTTTCATTTGAGGCAGACGAGAGTCGATCCCGTTACGGTTTCGCTCGCCGTCTTTTCGCACCTTTCTCGCGTTTATTTTTGCAAGGTAACACCTTGCTGCAAATCTCACGCTTCGCCTTTTCACAAAAAGGCGGCGGAGAAACTCTTTGACCTGCCAAATAAATAATTTCAAAGAGAGGCGAAGTCGAAGAACGAAGTAATACTTTTGTATTACAAGTGATGAGACAAGCAAAAATTAAAAATTATTATTTGTCAGGCGTGACGCGTTCGACTATCGCCTGCCTATCACTATTCCAAGAGATTTTATTTTTTCAAAATAGTCGGGGTAGCTTTTGGCTACCGACTGGGCATCATTTATACTGCCACCCGTAAGTGTGCAGAGTAGGGATAGCGCCATTACTATACGGTGGTCATTATGCCCGCAAAGTGTTTCTCTCGGTGCTTTTAATTCACCGTCGTGTACTGTAACGTCATTATCATTAACATCTACCTTTATACCAAACTTTTCAAGTTCGGTTTGCATAGCAACCGCGCGGTCACTTTCTTTTATTTTAAGACGTTTTGTACCCGTAAAGTGTGCGCCGCCATAAACTGCCGATAGTGCAAACATAACGGGAGCAAGGTCGGGACAATTTGATAAATCAAACTGCTTTTCGCCGTTTTTAAGACCCTCATACATTTTTTGGTATATCTTGTCGCCTTGCAATGAGCTTTCATCAAGACCTGTAACCGAAACATCGCCGCCCAAAAGATTAAAACCGTCTAAAAATGCCGCGTTAGAATAATCGCCCTCGACTGTTATGTTTTTGGTTTTGTACTTTTGGTTGCCTTTAATCTTATATGTGCGACCGCATTTTTCTATCGTTACACCAAAATCACTTAAAGATTTTATTGTCAAGTCTACATAAGGCTCGCTTTCGTATTCACCGGTGATTTCGAGCGTACTGTCGCCATCTAAAAGCGGCAATGCAAAAAGCAGACCCGATATAAACTGACTTGATATATCACCTGCTATTTTATAATTACCGCTTTTAAGCTTGCCGCAAACGGTAAGACTGCTTTTACCTTTTTCAAAGAGAATGCCATTTTGCTTTGCGATTTCTTCATAAATTGTAAGATTACGAGCAAAAAGTCTTTCGCTACCGGTAAGGGTGATTTTACTTCCCGACAACATACAAATCGGTATCATAAAACGCAGTGTGCTACCGCTTTCTCGACAATCAAGTGTCGCCTCTTTTGAAACAAAAGGATTAAGTCCACCGCATTTTATTTTGCTACCTTGAATTTCTATTTTTGCGCCCAAAGCGGTAAGACAATCAAGCGTTGCAAGAATATCGTTTGAATACTCTATGCTGTAAATCTCACTACCACCCGATAACGCACCGCAAATAAGTGCACGGTGTGCCATAGATTTTGACGGCGGTGCGGCAATAATGCCTTTTGCCTTTGATTTTTTTATGGTTACTGTCATAATTAATTACCGTTTTGGGTAAGGGTGTCAATAGCCCTTAAATACCCGTCAAAGCCAAGACCCGTAATCGTCTTAATACAAGCCTCGCGAATAAAACTAACCTGACGGAAATCCTCGCGTGTTTCTACCGCAGAAATATGCACTTCAACTGTCGGTATACCTACCGATTTTACGGCATCTAAAATTGCTACGCTTGTGTGGGTATACGCCGCGGGGTTTATAACAATACCGTCAAAATTTCCGTAAGCCGCCTGAATTTCATCCACTAAAGCACCCTCGTGATTTGATTGAAAAAGCTTTACCTCAACACCTTTTTTATCAGCATAGTCAGTGATAAGCTCGCATAAATCAGCATAGGTGTTTTTGCCGTAAATGTCGGGCTCGCGAATACCAAGCATATTAAGGTTTGGCCCATTAATTACAAGTATTTTCATTTTAAAAAATCTTCCTTTATCGCGTCTATGAGAGTTTCAATCTCACCATCATTCGCTATTCTTTTATCTGCTGTATTGCAATATATATCATACCGCTCGTTGTAACGTTTTATAAGATCGTCGCGATTGTTTGAAAGCGGTCGGTCATCAGTACTTACGAGTTTTTCGAGTGGTCGGTCGATAAAATATATCGTACCGTTGCCTTTAAGCAAGGTAACATTTTGCTCGCGCAAAACAGCGCCGCCACCCGTTGCAATAATGCAGTTTTGTTTTGCCGAAACTGCAGCGATAGCCTGTGATTCTATATCACGAAAACCGCTTTCGCCCAAATCTGCAAAAATTTGAGAAATTGGCTTGCCTGCCGTTTTTACAATCTCATCATCGGTATCAATAAATTGCATACTTAGTTCGTCCGCCAAGCGTTTGCCAATAGTGCTTTTTCCACACGACGGCATACCTGTAAGTACAATGTTACGCTTAGTGGCAACTATTTTTTTATAAACATCGTAAATTTTTGCTTCACTAACAGTAGTGTCTATAAACAGCTCTGCAGCTACCGCCGCTTGAGCTACAAGCATATAAAGACCGCCCGTAGCATTTATACCCTTAGACTTAGCCTTTATTACAAGATTTGAACGAAGCGGATTGTAAATAGCATCAACTACCGCCTCGCAGTTTTTAAACGCATCAATATCAACTGGCTCGCCCACAATATTAGGGTACATACCACAAGGGGTAGTGTTAATTATAACCTCGGCATCAACAAAATTTTTATATGCTTCTTCGTATGTAATGCAATCTTCTTTTGCGGTGCGCGACACCCTAACAACCTGACGTGCGCCAAGACTTTTTGCCACGGCTACCGCAGTTTTAGAGGTGCCGCCGCTGCCTAAAACTAATACGAGCTTACCGCTAATTTCAATACCGTTTAGCTTTATTAAAGCAGTCATACCCGCAAAATCAGTATTGTAGCCATAAAGCTTACCGTCACGGTTAATTATGGTGTTTACCGCGCCGATTTGCTTTGCAGTATCGCTGAGCCAGTCTAAATACGGTATTACGTCCTGCTTGTAGGGTATGGTTACGTTTATTGCCTTAAAATTCCTTTCGGTCATAAAGGTTTTAAGCTCGCACTTTGGGATTTCCCTAATTTCGTAATCATAATCAAAAAGCTGAGCGTGAATTTCTTTAGAAAAGCTGTGTGTCAGCTTTTCGCCAATACATCCGTATTCCATTATACAAACCTTCCATAGATTTAAAGTATAAATGTAGTTTGAAAGAAAATTGTTCACAGTGTCGTCTTGCAGTGAGTGGTGCTGTATATTTTATACCGCCCCTCACAAAAGCGGCGCTGTGGGCAATTTTACTCAAACTATGCCAACCAGTCCGTTCCGTATTTTGAAGCTAACATATCTGCTATCACCAATGCAGCAACACTCTCAACCACAACTGACGCACGGTTCACAATGCACGGGTCGTGTCTGCCGCGAGCCGCAAGAGTTGTGTCACTCATAGTACTTATATCAACGGTTTTTTGCTCTTTACAAATAGTGGGAGTAGGTTTAATAACTACACGAAAGATTATTGGCATACCGTTTGTTATGCCACCCAAAATACCGCCGTTATTGTTGGTGTAGCATTTTACACTGTCACCGTCTACATACATTTGGTCGTTGGCTTCGCTTCCCTTTTTATCGGCAAAGTTAAAGCCTAAACCAAATTCTATTCCCTTTACTGCGGGAATAGAGAATATTGCATGCGAAAGCATACCCTCAACCGTATCAAACCAAGGCTCACCCACTCCGGCAGGAACGCCTGTAATCAAGGTTTCAAGCACACCGCCTACACTGTCGCCCTCGGCCTTTGCCGCAAGAATTTTCTCGTTTCTTTTTTCCTCTGCAGTTTCACCGGCAACACTTAAAATATTAGTATTTATACAAATTCCTTTTTTGTTAAGTGCGGGCAAAACCAACGCTCCTGCCGCTACAAGCGCCGCAGTTATTCTGCCGCTAAAGTGTCCGCCACCGCGATAGTCCTGAAAACCGTTATAACGGCAGTTAGCGGTGTAATCAGCGTGCGATGGGCGCATTTTATACTGCATTTCACCGTAATCTGACGAATGAGTATCGGCGTTTGGAATTGTAATACAAATTGGTGTGCCTGTGGTACGACCTTCAAAAACACCGCTTAAAATGCTGAACTCATCCTTTTCTTGACGAGGGGTAGATAGAGCGTCCTTTGGTCTGCGGCGGGTAAGCTGTGCTGCTATATATTCTTCATTCACTTCTATTCCTGATGCTATGCCATCTATAACAGCGCCGATTGCCTTGCCGTGACTCTCGCCAAAAAGGGTTACCGTAAGACTGTTTCCTATGGTGTTTTTCATTTTTTATACACCGCCTTTATCTCATTAGAAAAATCTGTGAATTTTACCTTCGTTATGTCGAATTCACCAACATTTTCCACACGAATTACCGAAATTGTATCGCCTGCCATTTTTTTGTCGTGACTCATAGTTTCAATAATCTTTTCAGCGTCACAATCAACAGATGTTGGTAAATTAAATTTGTTTAGCACAGGAATAAGTCTTGCCCTTACCTTTTCGCTACACATAGGAAGCATACCAAGCGCTACACATTCTCCGTGATAAAGAGTGGGTGTATTGCTCTCGATAGCGTGACCTACCGTGTGACCAAAATTAAGCACGCGGCGTACTCCTGATTCCTTTTCGTCGGCCTCTACAACCGATTGTTTTATCTTTATTGAGCGCTCGATTACCGTGTCAATATCAAAGCTTTCGGCCTCAAACATAGAAAATAACTCTTTATCGTGAGTAAGCGCCATTTTAACCGCTTCGGCAAGACCGTTAGAAATTTGTCTTTGCGGTAATGTCTTTAGAGTGTCTGGGTCAATGATTACACCCTTTGGCTGATGAAATGCGCCAACAATATTTTTAAGCCCGCCAAAATCAATGGCTGTTTTACCACCAACCGATGAATCAACCTGTGACAATACAGTAGTAGGAACGTTGTAAAAATCTATGCCTCGCATAAAGGTCGCCGCAGCAAAGCCGGCCATATCACCCGTTACACCGCCACCTACAGCCACAACACAGTCGGTACGTGTAAAATCACCCTTTACAAGCGCTTCAAGTATGCTTTTATAGGTATCAAAATTTTTAGACGCCTCACCCTCAGGGAATACCACAGTCATAGCTTCACGGCACTGCAAGGCTACCGTTTCTGCATACTCACGTGGCACACCGCTATCGGTAACAATAAGCACGTTGCGATCAAGATTAAAATATTGCTTTGCCCGTGATAACGCACCACGCTCAAGATAAATACTATAACCGCCACTTTCGCATTTTACAGGTATTATCATAAATTTACACCTTTACTTCTTTTTCAAAACTTCCAAGAATTTTTAAGTTAGAACAGCATTTAGACAGTTCATCAAGCATCTTTTTACCCTGCTCGCTACCTATATTTCCTTCACCCTCGGCATAGAAATAATAGTCCCAAACAAGTTCTTTTGTAGGTCTGCTTTTAAGCGCTTTAAGGTTAAAGCCATATTCACCTATTACCGATATTGCCTTACCAAGCGAGCCTGCCGCATTGTTTACGGTAAAAAGCATTATAAAGTGGTTGTCGGTAGAAAGATGCGCCTTTTCACTACGAGAAAATACGGCAAAGCGAGTTGAATTTTGATTGCTTTCGTTTATGTGTGATTCAAGTATCTGAAGTCCAAACTTTTCTGCCGCCTCTGCACTGCCAATGGCCGCAACAGTTTTATCGCCGTTTTCGGCAACCAGTTTTGCGGCAACGGCAGTATTTACCGCCTCACGGATTTCAAAACCGTTTTTCTCGATATAAGCCGCACTTTGACCGAGCGCCTGCGAATGACTTATTACCGTTTTTATATCTTCTTTTTTAGCGCCCTTTACGCCAAGCAAATTTTGAACAATCTCGGCTTCGTATAATCCGTTTACAAAAAGCGAACCAAAAAAGCTTAGATCCATCACCTTGCCAACATCACCGTTAAAGCTGTTTTCAATAGGCAGTACCGCACAGTCACATTCACCGTTTACAACAGCATTGTAAGCTGCAGTAAAATCGCTATAACCCACGCAGTTAGCATCAGGGAAAATGCGCTCGGCTACAATATTGGCAAACGCACCCTCTACACCGCTGTACGCTACACGCATACCCTCAAGCAAGCGATGCTGTAACAGCTTAGAAAGGGTTATTGTTTCTTTAAGAAAATTTACATAGTAAGACTTATAATCCTCGTCTTTTATAAGCGACGTGTTTTTTGCAATGATTTGTTCTTCGCGCGCAAAATCATCTATTTTAAGTCCGTTTTCCTTTTTGTATTCGGCAACAATACGGGCAGCATCCATTCTTTGTTCAAACAGCTCTGCCATTTGCTTGTCAACATCATTTATGGTTTGTCTTGCCTTTTCAAGTTCTGTCATAAAAATTATCCTTTATATTCATCATATAATGCTTTGAAAGCGGGAATTGAATTTTTAATTGTATCATAAGCTACGCAGTACGAAATTCTAACATAGCCCTTTGCACCGAAGCTATCGGCAGGAACAAGCAAAAGCTCGTGCTTTTTAGCCTTTTCACAAAAGACGTTTGCGTCATCCTCAAGTGCCTTCATAAATAGGTAAAATGCGCCTTGCGGTTTAACAGCCTCGTAGCCGATTTCGCTAAGCGAATTGTAAAGCAACTCGCGGTTTTTATTATAAAGCGATACATCGGCAGTCATTCCGTCGCATTTTGCAATTACACGCTGCATAAGGCTTGGGGCACAAACGTAACCCATACTGCGAGCCGCACCGCAAACTGCGGCAAATAAATCATCGGCATCATCACAGTTTGGTGACACAAAAACATAACCTATTCGCTCACCGGGAAGTGACAACGATTTGCTGTAAGAATAGCAAACCACCGTATTGTTATAAAAGCTTGGAATATACGGTACATCATCACCGTAAGTAAGCTCGCGGTAAGGCTCGTCGGCGATAATATAAATTGCTCTGCCAAGCTCTTGACTTTTCTTGTTAAGCAAAGAAGCAAGCTTTATAATATCGCTTTCGGGAATTATTGCACCTGTTGGATTATTGGGAGAATTCACAATAATTGCCGCTGTGTTTTTGTTTATGGCTTTGTCCAAAGCGTCAAAATCGAGTGAAAAATTATCTCCCGTGCCAAGTACGGTTACAGTTTTTGCGCCTGCGTTGGCACAAAAAACATTATATTCAGGAAAAAACGGAGCCAAAAGGATTACCTCGTCACCGTCGTTTACAACAGCCTTTAATGTAGAAGTTAATGATGCCGCCGCACCACAAGTAATATAAATGTTTTTAGCCTCTGCATTAAAACCAAATCTTGACTTTATGTTTGCGGCTATCTGCTCGCGAACGGGCATTGCGCCTTGAGCAGAGGTATAACCGTGAAGCGCTACACTGTCACCCGACTCGACCAATTCTTTAATTGTATCATCAACCATTTTCGGTGCGGGTATGCTTGGGTTGCCAAGGCTAAAATCATACACATTTTCTGCGCCTATTTCTGCCTTACGCTTTAATGAATACTCAAATATTGAGCGTATTACCGAAGGTTGATTGCCAAGGTCTGCCATTTTTTTGTTAATCATAAATTCATCTCCTACTAAAGTTAAAAAATCCGCCAACCGAGTAAAATGCATTTTTATGCACAAACGGTTGCGGACTGTCTATTTATCTATTAAGCTGCAAATTTTAATTTGCTTTCTTAAAAGAGGTAAGACAGTCCTGTTTAAAGTAATAAAAGTAATAATTACGGCTCATACACATAATATCTGTCTCCTCTCTAAAGTATATGAAAGATTTTACTCTCTTTTTTTGAGTTTGTCAAGAAAAAATCGGTATTTTATGCTTTAGTTTTGCATAAATTACCGATTACTTTAAAATTTTATCATATTTTGAGCCTCTGCGGGTGTTACATCAAATATGTATGCTATTTCGTGATAAAGCAATTGCTCTGCTTTGCGAAGTGTTTGTTCGTCGTTTAAATTAAGCTTTTTGCCCACCTCGCGACGAAGCTCCTTTTCTTTATTAATAACTTTTACAAGCAATGCCAGCTTCTCTCGGTCGCCGCTTGCCAAAAACGTTTTATAATCTTCGCGATTTATAGAATTTACGTCCGGATTAATATGCGGTATGCTGTTGATGAAATTTGTTGCTTGCTGACGCGTTAAAACATCTTTCATTTTTGCGGTAAGCGTTTCATTTTCGACAGGCACAAAAACAGAAGTGCTGTTATTAAAAATAGGTTTTAAAATATAATATTCCATTGCCTGCTTGCCTATTTGTTTGGTTTGTATGCAATCTATTTTACATACTCCTTGAACACCGTAAACAATAACATCGCCTATTTTAAACAACATATTCACCCCTTATCCTTTTTTATTATATCATATTTTTAAAAAAATTGTTATAGCCAAACTTAACAAAACTTTTGCCCCATTTTTTGTAAAAATAGTCTTAATACATCTATTGTTTGACATTTTGTTCTTTAAATGGTATAGTAATTTATATAATTATATTGTTGCGAGGTATTTATATGTTTTTAAAAAAAGTTTTTGCAACTGTTTTATGCGTAATACTTTGTTTTGCCTTAAGCTTTACTGCTTGGGCCGCACCTGTCGATACTAAAGTAACGGTTTCGAGCGTTGATGCAATGCCCGGTGACACCGTTGTGATTGACGTTAATATTTCAAACAACCCCGGCATTATGGCGATGGCATTTACCGTCACGTATGATAGCGACGATCTTGAGTATAAATCATACTCTAAGGGCTACTTAAGTAATTATACCGTTAAAAATCATACCGACAAAGGTCACGTGGCTTTTGTTAACGTTGAAAACAAAAATATTGCTACCGACGGCACCATAATTTCGCTCACCTTTGAGGTTAAAAAAGCTTCTAAGCCCGGCAAGCACCCCATCACAATAGCCAACAGCAACCGTGATAAGCACGGCAATAAGGTGCATAATATTTTTTCGGATGCTAATCAAAATTATATAGTACCTACTGTTGCATCAGGCGGCATTACCGTTGCTGAAACCTGTGAAAACTCGGGTCATAAATACGGCGAATGGAACATTTTGCAAAATGCCGACTGTACAACAACAGGATTAAAAAACCATACCTGCGTACGTTGTAGCTATTTAGAAGAGGTTACAATACCAATTACCCACGATTTCGAGGCTGAATGGACTGTTGATAAAATTGCTACCCCTGAAGAAGACGGTATAATGTCTCGCCATTGCACAAAGTGTGATGCCGTTACCGATAAAATAAGTTTTAGTTATGAAGAAATTGGCGGTGACGATAACGACGACAACAGTAGCGACAGCAGTGGCGACAACAGCAGCAGTGATAATAGCAGTGACAACAGCAGTACCGACAGCGATGATAATTCATCTAATAACAATTCTTCAAGTGACAAGCCAACAACCGACGGCTCTCAAGACACATCTTCAAACAATTCTTCAAGCAGCACGAATACCGACAGTTCACAAAACACACCAAACAAAAAGCCTGTTATAAATAATACGGTTGGTGAAAAGGTGCCGCTTAAAGAGGTAGAAAAGCTTGAAGATTACCAACAAAATATAAAGCCTAATCTTGATAACAATGCGCCGGACAAAGCGCCTCAGACTCAAGAGCCTACCGACAGCAGCAATGAATCCAAACCCAACAGCTCTGACGCAACCGTTGGTGCGATTGAAGATAATGACAGCAATAACACCGATTTGCAAGAAGAAAAACCGTTCTTTGCAACTACTACAGGCATTATTATGATTGTACTTTGTGCTTTAATTAGTGTTGGTATTATTGTTTTGGGTGTAGTACTTATAATAAAACGAAAAAAAGCATAAAAATAAAGCTTAAAGGTCACATCGGTTAAGATGTGACCTTTAATATTTCATTGGCTATTTGATTGGCGTATTCACAGCAAAGTGCTTTGTCTTCGCACTCTATCATAACCCTTATTACAGGCTCGGTACCGCTTTCGCGCAAAAGCACTCTGCCCCTACCGTTAATTTTTTGTTCTACTTTTTTTACAGCGTCCAAAACTGCGCTATCACACATTACTGCTTTTTTATTGCTCACGCGCACATTTTTTGTAAATTGCGGATACAAAAATACCGGCGCCGCAAGTTTTGAAAGGGTAGATTTTTCGTCACAAAGCTGTTCAGTTATCATAATGGCTGTCAGCAGGCCATCGCCGGTGGTAGCATATTTTTTAAGAATAATATGCCCCGATTGCTCGCCGCCAAGGTCATAGTTTTTTTGTTGCATACGCTCATATACAAAACGGTCGCCCACGGTGGTTAGTTCACAATTAAGTCCCGATTTTTTAAGCGAATTAACAAATCCGCTATTTGACATTATTGTGGCTACAACCATATCGCTTGACAACATTCCGCGAGATTTTAACCTATGCGCCAAAATATACATCATTTTATCGCCGTCAACCTCGTTGCCGTTTTCATCAACAGCGATACAGCGGTCTCCGTCGCCATCAAAGGCAAAGCCAATATCAAGGTGTTGTTCACGCACAAGTCGACACAAATTTTCTATATGCGTAGAGCCACAGTCTTTATTTATATTTATACCGTTTGGCGCATCGCCTACCACGTAGGTTGCGGCACCCAACGCATCAAATACGGCGCGAGCTATGCTCCACACAGCGCCGTTGGCGCAGTCAAGACCAATTTTTAAATGCTTATATGAATGTGAAGCTAATGATATTAAATAACCTACATATCTGTTTCTGCCCGACACATAATCTATAATCGCGCCCACATTTTCACGCTTTGCAAGGGGCAAATCTGGCCCCTCAATATTTAAATCGGCTAAATTGCCGTCTATATATTTTTCTATTAAAGCTGTAGCCTCATCGTCAAATTTTTCACCGTATCTGTTAATAAGCTTTATGCCATTATCATAAAACGGATTATGCGATGCAGTAATCATAATGCCGCAATCAAAGCCCTCGTTTCTGGCAACATATGATACGCTGGGCGTAGTAGTAACATGTAAAATATAAGCATCGGCACCCGAAGATATTATTCCCGAGCATAGCGCATACTCAAGCATATAGCTTGAACGCCGCGTATCTTTACCAATTACTATTTTAGGCTTACCTGCCGCCCTATCGGTTTTACAAAGCGGCGATGCAAAATACCAGCCTAAAAATCTGCCTATTTTATAGGCATGTTCAGCGGTTAAGTTCACGTTAACCTCGCCGCGAAAGCCGTCGGTACCAAAATATTTAGACATAAATTAAAACCCTCTTTCGCATAATAGTATGCTAAAAAAGGCTTTATAAATACTAAAGAGCCGAAAATATTTCGGCTCTTTTAAAATTATTCTTCGTTATTTGCAGAAATTTTTCCGTAAAGAGGAATGTTTGTATCACGTTTTGGCTCACGAGTAGGAACACTTGATACTGTGTTTGATGGCTTGCGACCGCGGTCATTGCGGCGACGGCGATCACCGTCACGGCGCGGCATATTTGGTGTGCCGCCTTCTGGGAAAATAATTACGCGACGATTTTTACCTTCACCAACCGATGCTGAGCATACGCCCTCGATTTCTTGAACAGCGGTGTGAATTATACGACGCTCATAAGCGCTCATTGGCTCGAGAGCACGATTGCGAGAATTGCGTTTTACCTGCTCGGCTACACGTGTTGCGAGTGAAACGAGTGTTTGCTCGCGCTTTTCACGGTAATCACCAATGTTAAGCGTAATTTTAAAGTAACCGCCCGAATTGTTAGCTGCAAGGCTTACCAAGTGCTGAAGCGCATCGAGTGTTTCGCCGCGGCGGCCTATTACAACGCCAAGCTCTTCACCTTCAAGTATAATAAGCGCGCCGTTTTCGCGTACAGCTGCTTTAATTTCTACATTTTCGTGACCAAGGTTTTTAAGAATTGCGTTAAGATATGCAATTGCCTTACCTGTTGGAGAATTTGCATCAATTTTTGATTGGTCAACAGCCTCTATCTCAGGTGTTTGTGCCTTTGCTTCAGGCTTCTTTGCCTCTTGCTTTGGCGCTTTTTCTTTCTTTTCTGCCTTTTCGGGTTTTGCATTGTTTTCAGACTTTTTTGCCGGCTTGTTATTCTTTTTAGCAGGCTTGTCGGGACGCTCTACATAAGCCCTAACCTCTGCCTGTGCGCCACCAAAAAGCCCCAAAACCTTCTTTTTAGGTAATGAAATTATCTCAATTTGTACGTCTTCTTCAATTTTAGCGCCAAGCTTAAATATGGCGTCTTCCTTTGCTTCGTCAACTGTAGCGCCGAAGCCGATTGCTTCCTTAATCAAGGGAAATCCTCCTTACGAATCAGTCTTTAATAATAGAATCTGTGTTATTAAATTTTTCAAGCTGCTTTGTTTCAAAATCGCATTGTTCAGCAAGCTCTTTAGCGCGTTCACGCGCAAGTAATTTGTGAGGTCCGTACCATAACTGTACGCCCGACTGAATAAGACCGCCTATAAGCGACGAGCAAATCCAGTAAAAACCAACGCCTGCAGGCAAAGTGAAGCCTATAAACAATGAGAACAACGGCATTGTGAGCATCATACCCATCATTGAGGGCGCATCCGGATTGTTTATTTTGTTTACACGTGTTGAAATAAGGCTTGTAATAATTTGAGCTAAAAATGCGCTGATTGGTATAAGCCATAAAAGCTTAAAATCTTTAAAAATGTTCCACGAAAATTCGGGTCTTTGTGTAAGATTTAGCTTTTCGTTATTAAAAAGCATATAGTTAATATTGGCTTTGCTGTCTTTTTCAATAATTGTGTTTAAAGACTTTTCTATCTCTTTGTATTTTTCTTCCGGTAAAACAGTTTTAATTACCGAAGCGTCGCTTCTTATAATGTTGGTTATCATAAGGTCAGGGTTGCCGCCCTTTTGTGACCAACCCGATTTGGTAAGAAGCTTTGTGTACTCTTCAAATTTATCTTCGTCATTTTTTTCGTAATCTTTCATCGACTCGGTTATAGCTGTATTTACAGCAGTAACGTCAGCCTTGTCGACCTGAGCAATGTAGGTTAGCGGTGACAAAATAAGCCAGTAAATGCTCATCATAAGGGCAAGACGAATAAGCATTGGCAAGCAGCCACCCGACATAGAAACGCCTTCATTTTGGTACAATTCTTGCTGTGCCATTGCCATTTTTTGACGATCATCACCATACTTGGCTTTTAATTCGTCAAGCTTTGGTTTTATACGCATCTGCTGAACAGATGATTTTTGACTTTTAATGCTAAGTGGAATTAAAATAATGTTGATAAGTAGTGTAAACACTGCAACCGCTGCGGCAAAATCGTTACTGAAAATGTTTGCCAAAAAGCGCATAACATAGCCAAGCGGTATATTTATTATATTAAAAAGCCATTGAAACATACTTTTAAACCGTCCTATTTAGTGTGTTTTTCTTTACGTTCGGGGACCGGGTCATACCCGCCCTTACAAAATGGATTGCACCTCAAAATTCTTTTAATACTTAAAAGTGTCCCCCAAAATGCGCCGTGCACTGTAATGGCCTCTACCGCATAGGCCGAACAGCTGGGTGTAAAACGACAGCATGGTATTTTGTGAGGTGATATGTGTTTTTTATAAATTTTGATAAGCCAAATTAAAAATCGGCTTATGGGATTTTTTAGTTTACCCATAGATTTGATTTTTTAAGGTGCCGCTCAATATTTGCAGCAACAATATTACTCTTTGTGTCTAAAATTCGTGTGCGGGCAACTATAACGCAATCATGCCCTGTAGGAATGTGTGGTGCGCATATATCAAACGCCGCAGTAATAACCCGCTTTGCGCGATTACGATTTACCGCAGTACCTAACTTTTTACCGGGTGTAATTCCAAGACGAATCTCGCCTTTTTTACCCTTTACTACATAAAGCACAAACTCGGGCGAAACAAATGCGGCTCCGCGTTTATATGCGCGATGAAATTCCCAGTTTTGTTTTAGTTTAGTGTAAGCTCTCATAATCTCACCAATACATAAAAGTAAAAGCCACATGGAAGTGGCTTTTTCTTTAGTAAGATAACTGCTTTCTTCCCTTTGCTCTACGGCGAGCCAAAACTTTACGACCGTTGGCTGTAGCCATTCTTTTAAGGAAACCATGCTCTTTTTTACGATGTAATTTCTTGGGTTGATAAGTTCTTTTCATTATTACTAACCTCCTTGTCCGAGACATAAATATACATATATCATTATTTGGGTGGGCAAAATACCCCTTATAGATATGGATTATAACCCAAACACACTAAAAAGTCAATAAAAAAGTGAGATTTTAATTATTTTTTATGCTGTACTTGATTTTTAAAGTGTTATATGTTAGTATACTTATATAACATTTTGCCATTATTGCTTATTACTTATATATTCGGGGTTATAGCGCAGTTGGTAGCGCACCACACTGGCAGTGTGGGGGTCAGGGGTTCGAACCCCCTTAGCTCCACCAGAAAAAGACCTATGCTTTGATACAAAGCATAGGTCTTTTTCAACGAAATAAATCCCTTGCGGGATTTGTGAAATACGCTTCGCGTGTGAAATATTGCTTCGCAATGTGAAATGCCTGCGGGCGTGAGAGGATTTATTTCATTTCACTTGATGCGTAGCATCAAATTTCACAATTCACGAAGTGAATTATTTCACGTTTGCCACAAGGCAAATATTTCATTTTTACAGTAATCTTGATACAAGATTGCGGTTATTTTCTTTTTATGGTATAATGAAGAAAAAGGCGGTGATTGAATGAGTAAAATACTTGGTTCTTGGAGCGGAATGAGGAAATACTTGGAACAGGAGATGCTTGCAGAATCGTTACGAGGAAGAATTAGATATGGCTGCACTTCTTATGTCGGAATGGACGGGTGCCACATCTTCGAGATTTGTATCGATGGCAAACAAGTGAAACGCTTTTCGTGGGAAACTGTTAACTCCTATTTTATTGATAATGGATATACGAGTAATAAGAATCCAAGTGGCATAGCCGAGTATTGGGTAGAGTTTTGGCCATTACTTGATAAACACCCTATAACGGATCGAACAGAATATACTGACGAAGAATTTTGTAATGCCCTCGAGAATTATCGCAACCAGGATATCCAAGAAAGTCTACGCTCAAATAATCCGCTAATCAAAATGTTTGCGATTTTTGACAGAAGGGTCGGCAAGCGAACGCTTACCAAATTGGAATCCGAACTCAATAAACAGCCAGAGTGGTTACAACAAATGTACTTGCTTCGATTTAAAGCAGAGTTGAACTAATAAAATTTGCACCACCTAACCTCAAAAGGGGGTGCATTTGTATCAAAATTAGGGTTCGTCTTCAAAAAAAGACCAAGTCGATTGACTTGGTCTTTTTCAATGAAACAAATCCCATACGGGATTTGTGAAATATTGCTTCGCAATGTGAAATGCGCTGCGGCGCATAGGGATTTGTTTAATTTAAACAGCTATTTCACAGACGACCAATGGTCGTCTTAATCATTTTATTTAAGCACTCAAAATCATATCCTACATTAGTTTGCAAATTAAAACATTTAAAAGTTTATTGTTATTATTTTCGTGCTACCCGAATCAGAAACCTGAATCTTATATTTAATACCATCTATTTCTGTATTTAATGCTTTGATGTTATTAGATACGGTTGCTTCTTCTTTGAATATATTATTTATTTCATCTACCGATAAAGCGTACGGATAATCCTCTATCAATAGTTCTACATATTCTAAAACGTAACTTAAGTAGTAATTACCTCTTTCTACAATTCTCAACTCATTGCCATCATATGTTAAATATAATTTTCCATTATCTAAAATAATTTGAGTATTGTTTGTATTTGCGGCATATTGAGCAACCTCGTTAAAGTTTTCCCGCGAGCCTGTATCTGTATACATTAAAGACTTGCCATCATCATAAGCAAGGCTAACTCGATACGCTTTAGAACCACTTTTAAGAAATTTTTTTATATACTCTTTCGGAGAAGGTATAAAATCCTTTGCAGGCAACTCAAATTCTTCTTTAACAAGTTCAAAGTAGCGGTCAGCTACACCTTCTAAATTAAACGTGTCGCTAATTTTAACATATTCCTCTTTAATCGAAGAATCTTCATTAAATAGTGTTATAATTTGATTGCCTTCCGATGATTTCGACTTATTTATGATCAACTTTGATCCACTATCACCAGTATCTTCGACAAAGGCAATTCCCTTTTTGTGTTTGATGGTTTTAAAATTTGTATTATTAATATCTGAAATATCAATATTTTCTTTTAAAAAGGTTGAATAATCTATTGTTTCAAATTTTTCTACGCCTTGGTTCACAATTATTTCTTTAAAGTTGTTATTTAACATTTCCTCAAAGTTTAGCCTGTATGTTTTGCCGTCTAAAAACACAAAAGCATCAATATAAAAAAAATTATATGGATAACTATCAGCAAACCAAACTCCGTTTAAATAATTGTACATCTCATCCTGAGTTTTAAATTTACGACCTTTTTCGCCCGAACTAATACAAATAACCAAAATCAAAACAGTTATTACCAACATAATTACAGAAGCAATAACTATTGTTTTTTTCGTGTTTTGCTTTATATAAGCATTTATTGAATTTAAAAATTTATTCGTGCGCTCGCTTTTTGCTTTTTCCATTTTTACTTCACCCTTCTTAATACTGATTAATTCTAACGGTTGTTTGAGCACCGCAATCACAATAATATGTTTTTATGCAGGGAGTTTGTTGTGATACAACCACCATACTTGATATTGAGGCTGCTTGACCACACTCACTACAAACTGATGAATAATTCACAAATATACCCTCTGAATTTCTTGCTACAGAACTGTTAATAATACAATTTTGAAAATTAACCAAATCGTTATGATACCAATTGTTAGCCTTGAAGGTTTCTGCATTATCTGGCGATCCGCCACAACCGGAGAGCCATACCGTAGCCGCAAGCACAATTGCGATTACAACCGACATTTTTAAATTGTTTTTCATAAAGTTAATGTGATTTTTCATAAATATTTCTCCTTTTCATTATCAGTAATACCGTTTAATATTTTTTTGGTATTACGGTTTTACAATTTACTCACTTTCACTTTTCTTCAATATTCGCCTAATAGTGCGTTCGCTATATTGGTATTTTGTTGCCAGCTGCTTAAGATTGTCACCGTTATATTCGCCGGCAATTTGAGTATATATATACTCTTTGCTATAAAATTCCACGGGGAATGTGATTTGCTGGCCCCGGTATTCGTTATAAATATTTTTTGCGTTTTCTTCGCCTACGAGCGCAGCCAAATCTTTATAAATACCATTTAAAAATTGGTTATCAACCTTTATTTTCAATACATCCCTCACCTCTCAACAACCTTTCTATATAATAATTCATATTTTTTGACATATCTACAGGCACAAAACACTGACATATATCCTTACAAATCGTCGTTGTTTATGCCCTTTGATTTGTCCTTACATTAATAAGGACGAAATACAGCAAAAAAATTACGAGGTTTTGTTTAAAAAAATAAAAATCTTTTTGGCAAATACCAAAAAGATTTTTTGTTTTAATTTATATTTAATAGGTCTTTAATTCACCACTGTTTACATCATACCTACAAAGTGCAATGCCTGTATCATCAATAAAATACACATAACCGTCATTAAAACCGTATGCGCTTCTATTTGCTGATATATCCTTATCGCCCTTATATATATCGGTAGCATATATATCACGAAGAGTGTAATTGCCAAAACCGTTTTCTTTGTCTGTCGCAATAACCATTCCGCCATTATAATCAAAATAATTTAAAACGTTATACAGCTTAACACTTTGCATTTCAGCATCATTAGGATCTTTCGAATTAACCCTATATACACATTGTGCTGAATAATTACTACCACTAAAAGCCTTACACTCAACAATTAAATTACCGTTGTTATCTATATTAAGACTATTTATACCCATATTAGCGCCCGAAGGCATACCCGGTATAGCGTTAGATATTTTAAAAACACACTCTTCGTTACCTGTTTTTAAATCCTTTGTGTAAATATTGCCAGCATTTGCATATACAAGTTTATGGTCAATTACAGTTTTTAGCCCATATCCATTACCGTTTTCTACCAGTGTGATTATTTTGTTTGTTAAAAAGTCAATCTGATATATTGTATATCTGCTTTCATACAAATATTTCACTTCATTATGTTCAATAAACCAACCCGTTGTGCCGCGCACTAACAAATTTCGAGCGTCTTTTGTACTGTGCTGTTTGCGGTTTGTGCCATCGGTTTTTATGCTCCAAATACCGCCATTTATATAATATATTGTATCGCCTATTACGTTAAGACATTGCACAATCTGCAAACCCGACGATTCAAAAATCACCTGTGAATCAGTGCCATCGGTTTTAACCTTCATAATGCGGCTAAGTTTTTGAACATAATAAATATAGTCGTCTTGTTTGGCAACTAAGCCAACACTCCCCAATACTATGTCATAAATTTCACTATAAGCGTTACCCATAACATTGTTAGGGTTATTACCAAAGGTATTGGCATATTTGCTTAAATCCTGCTGTTCTTCGGTAGTTGACGTTGTATTTTGAGGGAATGACTGTTGCGGCGCAGGGTTGTCATCTTTATTTTGAGAAACCGTACCTTGCGTGTCAGGACTTGACAGTGTTGACGTTGAAGACTGACTATCGTCGATCAAATTTTCCAGACTTTCAAGATTACTTGTCGGTTCACTACTTTCACCGCCAAACAGCTTATCTAAAAATCCGCCTTCGTTTTGTGATTGGTTGCCACCCTCTGACAGCTCATAATGATGTTCTGTATCAGAATTTGTAAAAACATCGTTATCAAAAGGTTTAAAGCGCGCCCGGTCAATAAGCGTGAGCGCGGTTATAGCCGATGTTACCATAGAGATTGCAACAATAACCGAGGCGATTTTTAAAACCGCCTTTTTTTGTTGCTCGCGTATAATTTTTGCTACGGCGAGTTCTTTTTTGCCCTTGCCGTTTATAATGCTGTCTAATATTTGTTGGGCGATTGCCACGCTAAGCAGTGCGGTACCTATAATGTTGCGGATTGCAACGGTTACCATACTTATAAAATTGCCGCTGTAGATTGCCTTATCTATACCGCGCGCATTAAGCTGTGCTTTTAAATTCTTTTTAGCCTTATTAAAACGGCTATAAACCGTAGTGGCGGGCACACCCTGCATTTTTGCAATTTGCGATATACGCATTCCGTCATAATAAACAAGCGACAGTAAATCTGCATCATCGGGGTCAAGCTTTTTTAATACCGCTTCAATATCTAACGATACGTCTTTTTGCGTTGCGTCATCCTTTAAAAATTCGGTATAATCCTCTTCGTCACAAGAAAGCGAGGTTTCGTACCGCGAGGTGCGAATAAAATCACGGGCGGTGTTTTTGGCAATAACGGCAATCCAGCCGTAGTATGCATCGGGTGAGCGAAGCTTTGATATGTTTTTATAAACCTTTATAAAAACCTCTTGTATAGCGTCGTAGGCGGTCTCATCGTCAGAAATAAAGCTTTTTACAACAAAAAATACGTAACGATAGCTTTGCATATAAAGCTCACCAAAAGCGTTTTTGTTGCCGTCTATTGCCTTTTGTATTAAATCGGTATTATCGGGCAGAGTGTTTTGAGCATCCTGCGACTTTATTAAATTACCCTTTATGTCGTAAAGCTCGGTATTGTTTTGAGGTTCTATCACAATATCATCTTCACTGTCAAATATTTCTATAACGTCATCCCGACTGTTTATATCACTCACCCCTTTCGCAAAATCCTACCTTAATTATACATCTTGTTTTACTTCATTTCAACAATGAAATCTGTCCTTGTAAAATGTCCATATGCTATATATTTTATGCAAAATTACCCTCGACATTTATAATATGTCGAGGGTATATTTATTTACCAAGTTCTTTATTCCGTTTATAAGCCGCTTTAATGCAATTTATAACTATACTTTCAAACTCACTGTTTTTAAGCACGTTAACACCCTCGATGGTGCTACCGCCTTTTGAGCAAACGGCGTCAGTTAATTCGTCGGGCGTTTTATCTGACGTGAGCAGCATTTTTGCCGCCCCCATCATAGTAGACGCGGCAAACTCTATTGCCTGCTGTTCCGACAGTCCACACTGCTCGCCGCCCTTTGCTACAGCCGCGGCAAAGGTGTACATGAATGCGGGTCCACAGCCCGAAACGCTACAGCCTGCATCCATAAGGCTTTCGTCAATCGGGTACAGCTTGCCGCTATATTGCATATCATTTACAAATTCGTTTACAACGTCGCAAGGCACGCCGTTTGAGCAATAAAGTATTACGCCCTCGCCCACACTGACGGGTGTGTTTGGCATAATGCGAATTACAGGCATATCGCCTGCAAGCTCCTTTATTTTATTTGTAGTAAGTCCCGCCGCCATAGAAATAAGTGTTGGCTTTTTAACACTTAAAATATCTTTTATTTCACCAAGCATTTCAGCCATCATTTGCGGCTTTACACCAAGAAAAATTCTGTCACACTCGGCGGCAATTGTTTTGTTGTTGCCAATTGTAAGACCTAATTCATTTGCAAGCAATTGGGCTTTTTGATTATCAAAATCTGCTACAACAATATCTTTGGTAGATTTGCTAAGCGCACGCGCTAACGCGCCACCCATATTACCGCAACCAATAAATCCATATTTCATTTTATCACCTGATATGTCCGTTACCATTAATTATATATTTATATGTAGTTAGTTCACAAAGTCCCATAGGTCCGCGAGCGTGAAGCTTTTGGGTAGAAATACCCATCTCACAACCCAAGCCAAACTCACCGCCATCGGTAAAACGGGTTGATGCATTAACATACACCGCCGCACTGTCTACACCGCTTGTAAATTTAAGTATGGCATTATCATCGCTCGAAATTATCGCTTCGCTGTGTCCTGTTGAGTGGGCAGATATATGCGCTATAGCCTCGTCAACACCGCTTACACATTTTACCGCGAGAATATAGTCTAAAAACTCGGTATCAAAATCGGTGTCAGTAGCGGGTGTTCCGTCAATAACCGATGCCGCTTTGCTATCAAGACGAAGCTCAACGGGAATTTGTCCGTTTGCCTTTCGCTCGGTAACTAATTTGTCATATACAAGTGGCAAAATTTGCTCTTTTATATCTTCATCAACAAGCAAAACCTCTGCCGCGTTGCAAACGCTGGGGCGACTTGTTTTTGCATTATTAATAATTTTTACCGCCATATCTAAATCGGCAGTTTTTTCTATATAAATATGGCATATACCGGTGCCGGTTTGAATGCAGGGCACAGTAGCGTTATTAATGCACGCATTTATAAGCCCTGCTCCGCCACGAGGAATAAGCATATCAACATAGCCGTTGGCTTTCATTAAAGCATTGGCACTTTCGCGAGTAGTGTCGGTTACAAGGTTTATTGCATCTTGTGTAATACCTGCCGCACGCAAACCATCACGCAATGCCGATACAATAGCAATGCCTGAATTTATTGCCTCTTTACCGCCGCGAAGTATACACACGTTACCGCTTTTAAGAGATAGCGCCGCCGCATCACTTGTAACATTTGGGCGACTTTCGTATATAATGGCAATAACACCAACAGGCACCGAAACGCGTGTTATTTTAAGCCCGTCCTCGCGCACGTATTCTTTTAGTGTGTGACCTATTGGATCGGGTAATTTTGCAACATCACGTATGCCGTCTGCCATAGCCTTAACGCGAGCCTCGTTTAACATAAGGCGATCTATCATAACATCGCTTATTACACCACGTGAATTTTCTACGTCAATAGCGTTAGCGCTAAGAATTTTATCGGTATTTTTTATAAGCGCATCCGCCATTTCGAGCAGCGCATTATTCTTTTGTTCGGTAGTAAGTAGTGCCACCTGTGATTTAGCGGCGCGAGCCGCTGTTAATAAATTTATCATTATATTACTTCCCTGTAAATTTTGTTCCAACGGCTTTGCCCTCTACTATATCATATAAGCTCATTGGATTTGCGCCATTTGTAATAATCATATCACAGCCGCACGCCATACAAATTTTGGCAGCCTCAAGTTTGGTTACCATACCGCCTGTGCCAAGCGCGGTGCCTTTGCCGCCTGCAAGGGCTATAATGCTGTCGTCAATTTTATCAACGTGGGTTATTAACTTTGCATCGGTACACTTGTGAGGGTCGGCGGTGTAAAGACCGTCAATGTCTGAAAACAGAACAAGTACGTCCGCCTTTACGCTTTCGGCTACTATTGCCGCCAAAGTATCGTTATCACCAATAACAATCTCCTCGGTAGCAACGGTATCGTTTTCATTTATAATAGGAATAGCGCCGAGTTCTAAAAGACAGTTTAAGGTATTGCTGAAGTTTTGATGACGTTCCTCGTTTTTAAGGTCGGCACCCGTCATCAATAGCTGTGCTACGGTGTGATTATATTCCGAAAAGAGTTTATCATATGTATACATAAGCTCGCACTGACCTACAGCCGCTGCAGCCTGCTTTGTTGGTATATCGGTAGGCTTACTCTTTAGTGACAACTTACCAACGCCCATACCGATAGCGCCCGACGAAACCATAATAACCTCGTCGCCGGCATTTTTAATATCGCTTATTACTTTACAAATTTCTTCAACACGACGTATATTAAGATGACCTGTCGCGTGAGCCAATGTGCTTGTTCCAAGTTTAACAACTATACGCATAATATATCTCCCGTAAACAATATACATTATATTATACATACCGCGTTTCAAAAAATAAAGACTTTTTTTAAAAAAATACTTGACACACGCACTTTATCGTGTTAAAATGTGAAAAAATTTAAAAAGGCTATGACGAAGACGGCTTAAGATTTGCGTTTTCAGAGAACTGTCGGTTGGTGCAAGACAGCAACAAGAATTTTAAAATGCCCATCACTTCCGAGCCGAAGGCCCGAAAAGCATCTGCTTAGTAGATACCTTCCGTGATTGCTGCGTAAAGGCATAGGGATTGTTTGATTCCGAGAGTGGCAACCGTTATTGGTTGCAATTTGAGTGTTACCGCGAGTGTTTATTATCACCCGTCTCAAAGTTTTGAGACGGGTGTTTTTTGTTTTATTTTATTTTGAAAGGAAGATTGATTAGAATGCAAACCAATACCGCAAAACAACAACTTATGGAGATTGCCGCGCGAATTAAGGAGATGCGCGAAATTATGGGTTGGTCTATTGCCGATATGGCAGAAAAAACCGAAGTAACCGAGCAACAGTATATGGATTATGAAAATGCAATTATTGATTTTCCTTTTACGTTTATACACAAATGCGCTCTTGCATTTGACGTAGAAATGACACAACTTTTGGAAGGTAAATCTGCAAAACTTTCAAGTTATACCGTAACCCGTAAAGGCGGCGGTCAAAAGACCGCTAAAGAAGACGGTATTGATATTACAAATCTGGCGCCAAAATTTAAAGATAAAATTGCCGAGCCATATTTTGTAAGATATGAATATTCAGCTTCTCAACAAAATAAGCCTATTCATCTTACCAAACACTCAGGTC
>JAZSKN010000012.1:0-53291 GCA_045534895.1 Acutalibacteraceae bacterium | reverse complement strand
ACAACCGCAACTCTGCCGCCCTTCATAATAGGGGTGTTAGGAAATTCTTGATATGCTTTCATTAGATTGCTTCTTGTTAAAAACTCATTTGCCGAATAAACGCCTTTAAGACTTTCGCCCGGAATACCCATAAAGTTTGGTAAGCCTGCGCCCGAGCCAATAAATACAGCCTCAAATCCCATACAAAAAAGCTCGTCAATCGTTAATGTTTTACCAATAACAACATTAGTTTCAATTTTAACACCAAGCTCTTTAAGCATATCAACTTCTTTTGCAACAATTGATTTTGGCAACCTAAATTCAGGTATACCGTATACAAGCACTCCGCCTGCGGTGTGAAGAGCTTCATAAACGGTTACATCGTAGCCTTTTTTTGCAAGATCACCCGCACAGGTAAGACCAGACGGTCCCGAGCCTACAACAGCAACCTTGTGGTTGTTGGGTTCTGCAATAACAATATGCGAACTTGAATTTTTGTTATGCCAGTCAGCAACAAATCGTTCAAGTCTACCAATGCCAACCGGTTCAAATTTAATTCCTAAAGTACATTTGCTTTCACACTGTGTTTCTTGCGGACATACTCTGCCGCAAACAGCCGGAAGTGAGGACGAAAGTGAAATAACGTTATAGGCACCTTCAAAATCGCCGTCTTTAATTTTAGTAATAAAATCGGGTATATTTATGTTAACGGGACATCCGCTTACACAAGGCATATTTTTACAGTTTAAGCATCTTTGTGCTTCTGCGATTGCAATTTCTTTAGTATAACCTAAAGCAACTTCATCAAAATTATGCGCACGAACATGGGGTTGTTGTGTAGGCATTTCGTGTTTTTTGGGGTTTATTGCCATATTATTACCTATGCCTTTCTAAAAAGATTGCAAGAATCTTCGTAAGCGTGACGCTCAAAGTCAGTGTACATACGTCCACGCGACATTGCCTCGTCAAAATCCACCTGATATCCGTCAAAATCAGGACCATCTACACAAGCAAATTTTGTAACACGTTTACCGTCTACGTTAAGCGTTAGTCTGCAACCACCGCACATACCTGTACCATCAATCATAATGGGATTCATAGATACGGTAACCGGTGTATTATACGGACGGGCAGCCTCTACAACATATTTCATCATAATAAGTGGACCAATTGTTATTATCATATCAAATTGTTCGCCATTTTGAAGCATTTCACTAAGCGGGGCACAAACATTGCCTTGTGTACCATATGAACCGTCATCGGTCATAATGTATAATTTATTAGAACAAGATTTAAATTCGTCTTCGAGTATTATTAAATCTTTACTTCTAAAACCAATTATACTTGTAACCTCGGCATCTTGATTTTTTAAGGCTTCAGCTATTGGCATTGCTATCGCACAACCAACACCGCCGCCAATTATGCATACCTTTTTAAGCGACTTAATATGAGTGGGTTCACCTAACGGACCCACAAAGTCTTGGATGTATTCGCCTGTGTTTTTCTGATTTAATTTATTGGTTGTTGCACCTACAATTTGATAAATTATTTTTACAGTACCTTCAACTTTATTACTACCGGCAATAGTAAGTGGAATACGTTCGCCGTCTTCATCAACACGTAATATAATAAATTGACCCGGTTGTGCCTTGTTTGCTACAAGAGGAGCATAAATTTCCATCTGTGTAACGCTTGAATTAAGTTGTTTTTTACTAACAATTTTGTACATATAATGTCCTCCTGTTAAAATGTTAATTAATTATATTATAAAACTATAATAAAGTCAATAAAATGAAAAATAAAACCCTGAAAACAGGGTTTTATTTTTTAATATAGTTTTAAATCAAGCCATAAATTTTCATAATGCATTCTTATATTCTCAGGTAAGTCGTGATAATATTCAACATCCGGCATATCTTCTTTTTTTGGATATAAAATTTCGTTATTGTAATAACAGTATTCGGGGTTGTTTACAACTGCCGTATGTGGAGAAGCATAGCCAATATATTCTGCATTTGCAAGAGCAATATCAGGCTCAAGTAAAAAGTTTATATAAAGCATAGCAGCTTCATAGTTTTTAACGCATTTTGGTATGCATATAGAGTCAATAAAAATATTTGTGCCTTCTTTAGGATAAAAGAATTTTAGATCTTTATTGACGTCTAACATTACAAGATAGTCGCCTGCATAATATGGTCCGATAGCCGCTTCACCGGTTTCAAGCTTACCGTATATTTCGTCCATAACATAAGACTGCAAAACATTTTTACCTTGCTTCATTTTCTCGCAAGCTAAATCCCATTCTTTTTGATTTGTAGAATTTACACTAAATCCCAGTAATTTTTGCGCAGTCATAAAACCGTCGCGCGGATTATTAAAATTCAAGGACATATTTTTATACTTTGTATTCCATAATGCATTCCAAGAATGTTCGGGTTCACCGATTAATGTTGGATTATATATAATACCAACCATACCAACGTTATATGGTACTGTATACTCTTGCATTTCGTCGAAGTAAAGACCTTTATAACTGTCGTCGATGTATTTATAATTTGAAAGAGCGTTTGTATCAATTTTTGCAAGCATATCCTCTGATTTTAAACGAGCAATCATATAATCAGACGGAATAATAACATCATAGCTTACACCGCCATTTTTAAGCTGTGAATACATTGTTTCATTGCTTTCAAATGTTGTATAATTTACCTTTATACCGGTAATTCTTTCAAACTCGCGATTAACATCCATACAGCCTTCGCTACCGTCAGAAATATATTCGCCCCAGTTATAAACATTAAGCTCGGTGCCGGCTAAGTTGTTTTTATAGTTACCCTCTAAATCAATGTCGTGATATTCATATCCACAACCACAAAGAGTAAGTAATAACATTGTGCAAAGCAATATTATAATTATTTTTTTAAACATTAAAACCCCTCCTTGAATCAGCCTTTGATTGAAGGGTGTTGTATAATATAAGTAACACAAAAACACAAAGGAATATTAGTGTTGAAAGAGCATAAACATCGGGCGCTACTGTTTTTTTGGTCATATTGTAAATTACAATCGGTAATGTTTGATAATGACCACAAGTAAAATAACTTATAACAAAGTCATCAAGAGATAGGGTAAAAGCCATTATAGCTCCTGTAAAAATAGATGTCGAAATGGAAGGTAATATAACCTTAAAAAAAGCACTAACAGGTGTACAACCAAGGTCAAGAGCGGCTTCGTGCAAGCTCATATCGGTAGCACGCAGTCGAGGCATTACCGAAAGTATAACATAGGGTAAATTAAATGTTATATGTGCTGCAAGTACAGTAAAAAATCCCAATGATTCTTTTAATGCAAAAATATTACCAATAAAAACAAAAAGTAACATTAACGAAATACCGGTTACTATATCGGCATTCATCATAGGAATATTTGTAATCGACATTACAGCACTTCGGCTAATACGTTTACGAAGTGCCAAAATACCTACCGAAGCGGCTGTGCCCATTACGGTTGAAATTAATGCAGAAAGTACAGCGATAATTAGTGTATGCTGTAATGCTGTAAGCATCGATGTGTTTGTGGCAAGCCCCTTATACCAATCAAGCGAGAAACCCTCAAAAACCCATACGCTTCCGCCCGAGTTAAACGAAAACATTATCATAACCAAAACAGGAGCGTATAAAAAAATAAGAATTAAAGCAACATAAATACGGGAAAGTGCCTTCATATAACTACCTCCTCGTCGTCGCCAAATTTATTCATAATAAGTGTGCTTATTAAAATTAACACCATAAGAATAAGAGACAGGGTAGAGGCAACGTTATAGTACTGTGGTCCTGTATTAAACAGGTATTCAATAGCATCGCCAATAAGTAGTGTTTTATTGCCGCCCAACTTTTGTGAAATGTAAAATGTGCTAACCGACGGTACAAAAACCATTGTTATGCCCGAAATTACACCCGGAAGTGAAAGCGGTAAAATCACTCGACGTATACGTGATAAGCTGTTAGAACCAAGATCGCTTGCGGCCTCGAGCAAAGAATTATCTATTTTTGACATAGCTGTATAAATCGGTAAAATCATATACGGTATAAAATCGTAAACCATACCTAAAATTACAGCGCCCGGTGTGTTTATAAGTTGTAAAGGACCGATACCTAAAAATCCTAAAAACTTATTAATAAGACCTGTGTTTGCAAGAATAGATATCCACGAATATGTACGTATAAGAAAATTCATCCACATTGGAAGCATTATAAGCATCATAACCATACGTTGACTGCTTATTTTTAACTTTGTCATATAATAAGCCATTGGATAGGCAAGCAATAATGTTATAACAGTTGCAATAACAGCATAAAGTATTGATAATCCAAAAGCTTTTTTAAATTTACCGATTTGCGCAAAATTTGCAACTGTAAACGCGCCCGACGAATCGGTAAAAGCAAAATACGCCATTATAATGAGCGGAACAATAATAAATATTATTGCCCATACCAAATATGGCGCTGCTACTAATCTACTACCAAAGGATTTTTTATTCATCGTTATCCTCCGGCTCTATATCTGAAAGATGATCCATTTCTTCACTGTATGTGCTATAGTCGCCGTAAAGACCTGAATATTCTGACTTTTTCATAATATGAATTGCATCGGGTTCAATATACAAACCAACGTTATCGCCAACAAAGCATTCGTCGGTTGTTTGAATCATCCACTTAAAACCGCCGATGTCTACAATTATTTCATAATGAACACCTAAAAAGTCAACCGATGTAACTGTGCCTTTAAGCATACCCTTATCTACAGGTACTATATCGACGTCCTCAGGACGAACAACAACGTCAACATTTTCGTTTGTGTTAAATCCCTTATCAAGACAATCAAATGTATGGCCCGAAAATTCGGCTACAAAGTCTTTTTTCATAATACCGTCTAAGATGTTAGACTCGCCTATAAAATCGGCTACAAAGGCGTTTTCGGGCTCATTATAAATGTCTTGTGGAGTACCAATTTGTTGAATTCTACCTTTATTCATTACAACAACACGGTCAGACATCGTAAGCGCTTCTTCTTGATCGTGGGTTACAAATACAAATGTAATTCCAAGCTGTTGTTGAATGCGGCGTAATTCTTTTTGCATATCTTTTCTAAGCTTCAAGTCAAGTGCTGCAAGCGGCTCGTCAAGCAAAAGAACCTTAGGCTTATTAGCAATCGCACGCGCAATAGCAACACGCTGCTGTTGACCGCCTGATAGGGTAGAAATACTTCGTTTTTCAAACCCGTCAAGATTTACAAGATGCAACATTTCGGTAACTATTTGTTTGATTTCTTCTTCTTTTAATTTTTTTACACGCAGTCCAAAAGCAACGTTTTCATAAACGTTAAGGTGAGGAAAAAGCGCATAACGCTGAAAAATGGTGTTAACCTGTCGTTTATACGATGGCACACCATTTATATTTTTTTCTTCAAAAATAACCTCGCCGTTATCTGCATCTAAAAAGCCTGCAATAATGCGCAGTGTGGTTGTTTTACCACAACCCGACGGACCTAAAAGTGTTATAAATTCTTTATCACGAATATCAAGATTTAGACCATCAAGTACCTTTTCATCACCAAACGACACGAATATATTTTTGAGTTCAATTATATTTTGTTTGGTCATTTAACCACATCCCCCTTTGTCAAACACAAAAAAGTGTCGGACAGTAGTAAATTTTTACGTTTACCCTGCGCGATACCCCAGTTGTTTGTTTGTGTGCCCTGACAAAGGGTTTTTCATAGTTCTGCAGCATAGCGAACTACGGCACACATTAGTACCAACCGTCTTTCTACACAGATGCGTTAAATTAATATTAAATTATATATTAACATTTATAAAGATAAATGCATTAAGCTAAAAAGTCAAGTCATTTTTAAAAAAATTGTAGTTTTTAGGCAGTATTTGTATTTTATAATAATTGATTTTTATTATAGAGTATGATATTATATTTTTAGATTTTTCATGGAGATGATTTTGTGAAAAAAATAATATCAATTATTTTGTCAATTTCTTTGATTTTATTTATAATTCCATTTGGTTCTTATGGCTTGATAACCGAGGCTTGTGATGTTAGCAAAATCGATTATTGGGACGGCACACTTGCCACAAAGTTTGAAAGCGGCGTCGGCTCTGAGGCAGACCCATACATAATTGCAACTGCAGAGCAATTGGCATTTTGTTGCTTGGGTCAAAATCCAAACACGTCAAGTAACAAGTACTATAAGGTTTCTGACAATGTTAAAACATTTGTTATGCAGCCTGAAAGCATTGTAGATATTAATGAGCTTTTAGTGCTTGAAAATGCCGATGCTGTTAATGAATATTTTGCAGCGCTTGAAGGTAAATTAAACTGGATTGAAAAGTTTAACCGCCAAAGCTTTAACGGACATTTTGACGGTAATGGCGCTACTGTTTACGGTCTTTATGCTACAAGTGAAGGCACTCAATCTGTAGACGTTGCTCTTTTCCCACAGTACGATGGTGGTACAAAGGTTGGCAATCGACTTTTTACTAATACTTGTAAAAACATACAGCTTAAAAATTCTTATCTATATTCAAAGCGTCGTTTAGGCGGTATTGTCGGTGCAGCATATCTTACAAATTATGGTGCTAATATTGACGGTAAGATTACAATTGATACTTGCGCCGTTGTAAATTGCTATATGGAGGCTATTGGCAACTGGAGTTTTTATCAAGATCAAGGCGTTGTTGCAGGCGGCGGTTTAAGCGATGTAATTGAGCTTAAAAACATTTTTGTTAACGGTACATACGCTTATAATACCGAACGTCAAGCAATGATTAATCTTATTGGTAACGGTAGTAGCCGTAAGGTTGCCGATAAGTATGTTAATACCTTATCCGATTCTATTGTATTAGGCACTCCACCATATGGTCTTGATTTTTATAATGATAAGGTGCATCAGCCATATGCTTATACAAATGTTGTAACCGATTTTCCATCCGGTGTAGTAGATTTGGCTACACCTACATGGCAAAGCGCAACAATTCAATTTGATTATACCGATCATATTTTCTCTGTAACAGAAAAGGGCGCCGCATTTAAAGCGGCTGCAAATATGCTTGATTGGAAAAATGTTTGGTTTATGAGTGAAAACGGTCCTGAGCTTCAAGTGTTCCATACAGGCGTACAGCTTATAACTGATAGCAAAACACATGTTTGGAAGTGTGACTGCTGTGGACTTGAATCAGCAGACGGTGTAACAAATCATAATTTTATACTTGTTGGTTCAGAAATTAAGGGCGATGGTACTGACGTCTATATGTGTTCAGAATGTGAATATGTTTGTCAGCATAATGAGCAAACAGTTCCTGAATATGACGTTGGTGACTGCGTAACAGCATCAGGTGTATATGCAAGATGTAAGTTCTGCGATTGGTATATTGTTACCGATGTTGGCGGTATTTCGGGTCATAAACTCACATATGTAGCGTCTGACATAGGTAACTGCGAGGTTGAAGGCCATAAAGAATACTGGCTTTGTTCGGTATGTAATAATAAGTTTACATCAGATAATGTTTATGCCCCTATGAATACTGCTGTTAGCGACGAATATCTAAGTACAGGATTTGGTCCTCACTTTAAAGAAGAGACCGAAGATGGCGGCTTTGTTATTCTTTATGATGAAAACGGTCACTGGTATAAGTGCGCTGTAAACGGCGGTCGACTTGATAAAGATAACAACGATCTTGGTGAAGATGGTTATATAAAGCATAACTTTAAAAATACTATTTGTATCGATTGCGGTTATCAGTGTATTAATCATAATTTAATATCAACAGGCGAAATTACTTCTCGTGGTGACTGCTACAATGATGAGTTATCAGAGGTAAGGTGCACTAGATGCGGGTATAAATCATCGGTTGTTACAAAAAAAGCAGGGCATACGCTATATAAATATAATATTGTAAATTATTGTTATGCAGAAACAACCAATAGTGACGATTTTTGTTATAAATGTGAAGATTGCAAAAAATATTTCTCTGATATAAATGCTACAAAAGAAATTTCAAAGCCACATAAGATTTATTATAAACATAAGTTTGAATTACAAGGCGAAGCGCCAAAGGGTGACGGTAACGATGTTTACATATGTACGCATTGTAATGCAAGCTGCAGTCATTTTGAACAGTCTGTCGAAGCATATGATGCGGGCGATTGTGTAAACGAATCGGTAATTTATTCTAAATGTAAGTCGTGCCCGTGGTATATTGTAACTACGGTTGGAGGCGTATCAGGTCATAAGTTTGTTCATAAAGAAGAAAGGCAGGGTAACTGTCAAACAAACGGTCGCCAAGAATATTGGTATTGTACTGTTTGTAAAAACAAATTTACAACTAACGATATTTTCGCTCCTATGGGATGCGCCGTTACGGATGAACAATTAATTACTTCCTTAAGCGACCACGTTGTTGATAAAAGTGAAATTTTTTATGATAATAACGGTCATTGGTACAAGTGTAAGCTTTGTAACACTAATGTTGATGATAATTTAAAAGAAATTGTCAGCACGGCACAGCATAACAAATTTTCATATAAAGATTTAGGACTTGAAGGACATTTACTTTCGTGTTCTACTTGTGGATATTCTAAAAACACTGTTACAGCACATAATTTTAAAAATAATATTTGTGATTTGTGCGGTTTTGAGGTTAATGGGTGCGTATTAAATTTTGAAACGAATGTTCCACAGTATAATACAACTCGTTTTGAGATTAACGGTCCTGATAATTCTAACTATAAGAGTGCATATGTGCACGGTGGATTAAATTCTATCCATCTTTTAGATACATCGCATTTAAGCGCTGATCTTCTTTTAAATGCAGATTCACCGCTTGAAATAGGTAAACCTTATGACATTGTTTTTTGGGCTTCAACCGATACGGTCGATAATCTTTCTACACCAGTTACGCTTGTTCATAATTCGTCTACAAGTGCACAAAATTCAATTTATGCAATTGAAGATATAACCAACATTGAAAAGCTAACCGTTGGCAAATGGACAAAGTATACATATACGTTTGTTGCGTGTACAAAGTGGGTTTCTTTAAGGTTTGGGGGTAGCTCAAGCTTATATTTTGACGATATAATAATTAATCAGTTAAACACTACTCCACATTTTAAGGTTAATAATGCAACTGCCAAAAAGGGGGATACCTTTAATGTAGATGTTTCGGTTAATAATAATCCCGGTATTGTATCTACAAAACTAAAGATTGTTTACGATTCAAATATTGTTGAGCTTGTTGACGCTACGAGCGGTGTGTTTAATAATACCTATTTTGGACCATTAAATGCAAATCCTTTTATCATTTTTTGGGTAAATACATTATTGCCAAATAACACAACAAACGGTAATATTGCTACGTTAACATTTAAGATTAAGGATAATATTTCAACATTTAATACCGAAATTGCAATTGAATATGACCCCGAAGACGTATATGACGCTAACTTTAATAATGTTACATTTAATAAAGAGAGCGGTAACATAGATATAACAACGTATACAATTGGTGACATTAATGGTGATAATCTTGTAAACAATAAAGATTTAGCGCTACTTATGGAACAACTTAACGGTTGGTATGTTGAAATTAATAAAGAAGCGTCAGATGTTAATTCGGATGGCTTTATTGATAATAAGGACTATGCGATTTTAATGCGTTATACAACCGGTTGGAAAGAAGAACTTACAAGCAAGAAAAAAGATGATGAATAATTATTAATATATTAAAAAACGGAGACAGCTTCTTGGTGAAGTGTCTCCGTTTTTTTAAGATATAAAGTATTTTTTTGCAATTTGTCTACTAATAAATTTTTTGATTTCACATACGGGAATAATCAAAATAGCAAATAATAGACAAAGAAGAAGTTTTCCAACAGGCAAAATCTCTAATCCAAATAAAAGTCCTGCCGGGGTAACAACAAGAAATACAGTAATAAACATTAAAAGCAATGAAGTAAAATTCATAAATACGTTTGATTTTAAGTCTGCTTTAAAAATTGTATCGTGTGTTTTAAGATTATAAGAATGAAAAATTTGAACAAGTGATAATGTTGTAAAGGTCATACTTGCGCCAAATTTTGCTCCGCCAACGGCAAATGCAATTAATGTTAAAACGGTAATTGCGATTGCATCGCAAACTATATTTAACGTTGCGCCTTTGCTAAAAAACTTACCTGATAATGCAAGTGGCTTTTGACGCATAACATTAAATTCTGATTTTTCTACCGTTAATGAAATTACGGAAGTAGAGTCGGTAAGAAGGTTAATCCACAGCAATTGAACTGCCGCAAGTGGAGGCATACCAAAAATTAACATACCTAAAACAAATGTACAAATTTCGCCAAAATTGCAAGAAAGAAGATACGAAACAGATTTTTTAACATTTTCAAATAATGCTCTACTTTCTCGAATTGCATTTACAACAGACATAAATTTTTTGTTTTCGACAATAACATCTGCATTGCCCTTTGCAATGGCTGTGCCGTATGTACCGACTGCACATCCAACGTTTGCGACACTTAAGGCATCTGCGTCTTCGGTGCCGCTTCCCGTAACAGCAACCGCCTTACCATGCTTTTGCCAAGCATCAACTATGCGTAACTTGTGTTCAGGTGTAATGCGAGCAAAAACAGTATAATTTTCAATTTTATCAAAAAACTCGTCATCGGTAAGCTTGTCAAGCTCTAAACCGCTTATAGCCTGTGATTCGTCTTGTAAAATTCCAATACGATGCGCAATCGCCTTTGCTGTATCAATGTTATCGCCTGTAATCATAATTGTATGAATTCCTGCAATACGGCAGCTTTCGATAGCCTCTACGGTATCAGACTGAGGCGGATCATACAATCCTATCAATCCAACGAAGGTAAGGTCTTGTTCAATTAATTCGGCATCAGGATTCGATGGAATTTCATCAAGTTTTTTTAATGCAACACAAAGTACTCGATACGATTCAGAAGTTAAGGAATTATATATTTTTGATATTTCCTCATTGCTTTGAAGTGAACATTTGGGCAATAAAACTTCAGGCGCACCCTTAACGATCGCTACAGGTGTTCCACCAATCATATTTATACTAGTCATTGTTTTTCGCACACGGTCAAAAGGAATGCTTGATAATCGAGGATAAATATTGCCGATATCGTTTTTAGATATTGACATATAATGTATGCAGGTTTTTTCTATGGCGTCTTCGGTTGAATCGTTTTCTAACATAGAGCACGAAAGAGCAAGCTGTAATACAGAAGATGCTTTTTCACTTAACGGTTCGTCTGAAAGCTTTGTTAAACTGTTACCGTCATATATACAGTCAACGGTCATATTGTTTTTGGTTAATATACCTGTTTTATCAACACAAAAAACTTCTGTTTTACCGAGTAATTCGATAGCTTTTATGTTTTTAACAATAATGTTATCGCTTATCATTCGCTGTATTCCCAAAGCAATTACTATTGTAGAAATCGCAGGCAAGCTTTCCGGAATGGCGCAAATACCAAGGGCGACAGCATTCATAAGTGCGTTTGTAGTAGTTAATGCAAAATTACTTGAATTAAAATTTTGTAATAATCCTATAAAAAATGCAACAATACATACAATTAAAATTATTATATTTATTATTTTACCGCTATGCTCAAGTGTTTCTGTAATCGGTAAAGTTTCAGATTTTGTTTGACGATTTATATCTGTTACCTTACCAACCTCGGTACGCAGACCGGTTTCTACAACGACGGCGGTTGCACTGCCGTGAACAACGCTGCAACCTGAAAAAATCATATTTTTACGTGCAGTCGAAACGGTAATATCTTCAAGAATAACATCTGCATCTTTTTCTACGGGAATAATATCGCCCGAAATAATTGCTTCGTTACAACGAAGCGATTCAGAATTGATAAGTCGTGCATCGGCTGTAATATAATCGCCCTCATTTATGAAAATAATATCACCGGGCACCAATAAATCTGAAGGTAACAGTTGTTTTTTACCGTCGCGTAAAACCTGAACCTTCGGATTATTTGAGTTTTCAATATCGTTCAAGGCTTGTTCGCACTTATTTAAATGATAAGCGCTAATAAAGGCATTAATTAGAACAATAATAACAACTAAAATGGGCGCATAAAAATATTCAGTTTTATAAATTATATTTACGATTAATGTTATTATAGAAATTGCGGTTAAAAGATATACTGTTTTATTTTTTAGTTGTGATAAAAACTTAAAAAACAAACCAACATGCTTGGTATTAGCGGTTGTGTTTTTACCGTATGTTTCTAACAGTTCATCTGCTACACCGGTAAAAATACCTGTATCGGTATTGCTGTTAAGTTCTTTTAAAACACTATCAATAGGTGAACTATGCCAAATCATTTAATCACTCCGTTAATATTATTTAGTCATTATAAATTGGAAATTGTTCACATAATTTTTGAACTTCAGCAGTAATACGATCTTTATTAGCATCGAAATCGGTTATTATGTCTTTGATCCAGTCGGCAATCAAAAGCATTTCTTTTTCTTTAAAGCCACGTGCTGTAACGGCAGGAGTGCCGATACGTAAACCACTTGTAACAAACGGACTGTTAGGATCATTTGGTATAGTGTTTTTGTTAGCGGTAATATGAACCTCATCAAGTCGATGTTCAAGCTCTTTACCGGTAATGTTAAAGTTTGTAAGCTTTAAAAGCATTAAGTGATTATCGGTACCGTCTGAAACAAGCTCAATTCCGTTTTTCTTTAGCGCATCTGCTAAAACAGCTGCATTTTTAACAATTTGAGCTTGATAATCTTTAAATTCATCTGTAAGTGCTTCGCCAAACGCAACAGCCTTTGCAGCAATTATATGCATTAACGGGCCACCCTGTGTACCGGGAAATACTGCTTTATCAATCTGTTTTGCAAGTTTTTCACGGCATAAAATCATACCGCCACGAGGTCCTCGTAAGGTTTTATGAGTTGTTGTTGTAACAACATCAGCATAAGGAACAGGGGATGGGTGAAGTCCTGCGGCTACAAGACCTGCAATATGCGCCATATCTACCATCAAATATGCGCCAACCTCATCAGCGATTTCGCGGAACTTTTTAAAATCAATTATTCTTGAATATGCACTGGCGCCCGCAAGAATCATTTTTGGCTTGCATTCAAGTGCGATTTTACGAACGTTTTCGTAATCAATCGTTTCGGTTGTGTCATCAACACCATAGGGTACAATATTAAAATATTTACCTGAAATATTTACAGGCGAACCGTGAGATAGGTGACCGCCTTGTTGTAGGTTCATACCCATTACGGTATCGCCGGGTTCAAGCAATGCAAAGAAAACTGCTAAGTTAGCGTTAGCGCCGCTATGTGGTTGAACATTTGCGTGCTCTGCGCCAAATAGTTTTTTAGCGCGTTCGCGTGCAATATCTTCAACTACATCTACGCATTGACAGCCGCCATAATAGCGTTTGCCGGGGTAACCTTCGGCGTATTTATTGGTAAGCACTCCGCCTGTGGCTAAAAGCACTGCCTTTGAAACAATGTTTTCCGAAGCAATAAGTTCAATATTGCCGCGTTGACGATTAAGTTCATCATTACAAGCAGTAAAAACTTCGTTGTCATAATTTTTAAGTTCCTCAAAAAAGTTCATTTTAAAATCTCCTTTTTTTGATGCAAATTACACCATTATAATTAATGTAATATTAACATTAATTATATTATTTGTCAATAAAATACAAAAATAAATACAAGGCAAAAACCCTGTATTTATTTCGCAATTATTTATTAATTAATTCTTGCCAGCACGACCAGCACATACTCTTATATTTTTCATTACCGCCTATATCTACCTGTGCACCGTCTGTAACTATATTGCCATTACCGTCAAAACGCGCGTTTACAATTGCCTTTTTACCACATTCGCAAATTGATTTTACCTCGGTTATACTGTCTGCTATTTCAAATAAGCGCTTACTGCCTGGAAATAGCTTAGTTCTAAAATCTGAACGCAATCCAAAGCATATAACAGGAATATCATAATTTTCAGCAATATATTTTAATTGGTCAATCTGATTTTCGGTAAAAAATTGGCACTCATCGCAAATAACAACGTCAATTTTTTGCGTTTTAATTATATTTTCGTTAACTACAATATCTGCGTAAGCGGTTTTGAATATTAATGATATATCATCACTATCTTTAATAACACTTGCAGGTGCCTCTAAACCAATTCTTGATTTTACAACTGTAACAATATTGCCGTTTTCGTCCAAATAATCATCGCGTGTATCGGTTTGCGGTTTTATTAGCCAAACACTATGATTTTTTTCAAGATAATTAAATCTTGTCATCAATGCGTTAGCGGTTTTTGAAGATCCCATTGCGCCGAATTTAAAGTACAGTCTTGACATTTTAATTGCCCCTTTTTGTTTGTTATTTTCATTATACAACAAAACACAAAATTTAACAAGTTTTTTAATTGCAACTACAAGTTGCGTAAAAAGCAACTTGAATTAACTTGATAAAAAATAAAATGTATGATAAAAAATATTATAGAGGTGATATTATGAGTATAAATAATATGATAAACAAATTAAGAACACGTGCAAATTTATCACAAGAACAGTTTGCCGAGCTTTTTGGAGTATCTCGCCAATCGGTGCAAAAGTGGGAAAGCGGTAATTCGCTACCTGAACTTGATAAGCTTATAAAAATTGCAAAGCATTTTGATATAACAATTGATTCTTTAGTTTTTGACAGTGATACACGTGTTACAGAAGAATTAACAGGTGTTAAAGAACTTAAACCCAAGTACGAAAATTTGCATGTTTGGGAAGCGTATTATGTAAATCTTAATACAGAATATCAACAATCGATTGAAGAAGGTTTAGATATTTCGCAATATGAAGATTTATTTAAAACTGTTGCGCTGCTTCCAAGAAATGATATAAAGAAAAAACTTGCTGACGTTTTATTTGAAATAGTGCATAATGCAAAAATTGTTGACGGCTATAAGTATAATGAACCTTCAACCTTAGAAGAGATTAAACTGCTTAGAAAAGGCAACCAAGAGTTGCCGCGCGTTGACAATAAAACCCTAAAAGATAAAATTCACGGTGCGTGGATGGGTAGAGTTTGCGGTTGCCTGCTTGGTAAAACTGTTGAAGGTATCAAAACCGATGAATTAATACCGGTATTAAAAAAATCTAATAATTATCCTATGTATAGATATATTGTACGTGATGATATAGATTTTGATATGGTCGAAAACTATAGATTTCGATTTGAAAAACGACCCTTTGCCGATGAAATGGACGGAATGCCAGTTGATGATGATACAAACTATGTTGTATTGGCACAAAAGTTAATCGAAAAATACGGAAAAGATTTTACCGATTATGATATGTCAAGAACTTGGTTAGATCTTCAGCACAAAGATGCATATTGTACAGCAGAGCGTGTTGCATTTTGCAATTTTGTAAAGGGCTATGAACCACCGCAATCAGCCATTTATAAAAACCCTTACCGAGAATGGATTGGCGCTCAAATAAGGGGTGACTATTTTGGCTATATTGCTCCCGGAAACCCAGAATTTGCAGCCGAAATGGCATTTCGCGATGCTTCAATTTCACATATTAAAAACGGTATATACGGCGAAATGTTTGTTGCAGCAATGATTGCAACTGCCGCAGTTACCAATGATATTAAACAAATAATTTTTGGTGGTCTTGCACAAATTCCAAGCACTTCAAGATTATACGAAGCAATAACTGATGTAATCAATGGTTTTGAAAACGGTGTAACACTGAAAGATTGTTTTGCAGATATTCACAGTCGTTATAACGAATATACCTCACACGGTTGGTGCCATACCATCTCTAATGCTATGATTGTTGCGGCGTCCTTGCTTTATGGAGGCGGCGACTTTGGTAAATCGATATGTATGGCGGTAGAAACCGGCTTTGATACCGATTGTAATGGCGCTACCGTTGGTTCAATTCTTGGAATGGCAAACGGCATTAACTCAATTAATGAAGTCTGGAAAAAACCAATTAACAACAAGCTGCACACCTCTATTTTTGGTGTTGGAACCATAAATATAACCGACGCTGTCGAGCTTACGATAAAGCACATTAATTTATAAGGCGGATTTTATGAAGATATTTAATCTTGGTTCACTTAATATTGATTATGTTTATTCTGTTGATCACATTGTAAATCCTAAAGAGACTATAGCGTCAACTAATATGCAAAAATTTGCGGGTGGTAAGGGGCTAAATCAATCGATAGCATTAGCGCGTGCGGGTTGCAACGTAATACACGGCGGTATAGTAGGTAACGACGGTGTTTTTTTAAAGAATGTTTTATTAAACGAAAATGTAGATGCGAGTAATATAGATGTATTAGATAACACTACCGGTCACGCAATCATTCAGGTAGATAATAACGGGCAAAATAGCATTTTGCTGTATTCGGGTGCCAATTTTTGTGTTGATAAGAATTATGTAAAACTTTTTTTAAATAATGCCCAAAAGGATGACTTTTTACTTTTGCAAAACGAAATTAGTGCGCTTGAATGTGCGTTTGAAATTGCTTATGATAAAAAAATGCAAATAGCATTTAATCCGTCACCTTATTCAAGCGAACTAAAGAAATTGCCACTTGATTATGTAAAATGGTGGTTTTGTAATGAGGTTGAAGCTAAAGAACTGTTTGGTAGTGAAGATGTAAATGATATTAAAAATATATTTATATCGCAGTACCCAAACAGTAATCTTGTACTTACGTTGGGCGAGCAGGGTAGTGCTTTTATAAATAAAGATACCTTTATAAAACAGTCAGCATACAAAACAAACGTTATTGATACTACCGCTGCAGGCGATACATTTACAGGCTATTTTTTAAGCGCATTATTACAAAATAAAAACATAGAGTATGCTATGAAAATTGCATCTAAAGCATCGGCTGTTACCGTTTCTCGCAAAGGTGCTTCACCATCGATACCTAATATTGATGAAATAATTTTTATAGATTAACAGTAAAAAAGCTGTAGACAAAACGTCCACAGCTTTTTCTTATTATAGCATATTTTTTCTAATTTCTTCATTAGATAGCGGTGATAAATCGGCAGGCGCTATGTCAAAAACAGTTTTACAGCCATAATCGCCTCGTTTATAAAGCTTGTTAACAGCTCTTGCATATGCAACAAGCACACTTGCCGTAAATTCAGGGTTTGAATCAAGCTTAAGACTGTACTCAATAACGTGATTGTTTTCGTGATTAATACCGGTCTTGCCTGTTCGAATAACAAATCCGCCGTGTGGAATGCCGGCGTGGTCGCGCTCGAGCTCTTCTTCACTTATAAAATGAACTGTTGTATCATAATCGGCAAAATAATTTGGCATTGTTTTAATTTCATTTTCAATTCGAGCTTTATCTGCGCCTTCTTCTAAAACAACAAAACATTCACGCAAGTGCTTTTGACGTGTTGTGAGTTCAGGCTCGCTACCGCTTCTTACAGCTATTAATGCGTCGTCGATTGGTACTGTATATTGCTTTGCATTTTTTACACCGTCAATACGTCTGATTGCATCAGAATGACCTTGACTTACACCCTTACCCCAAAAGGTATAATCTTTACCGTCGGGCAATACTGCTGAGGCATAAAGTCGATTAATAGAAAACATTCCCGGGTCCCAACCGCCCGAAATCAATGCAGTATGCTTTTCTTGAATTGCGACTGTATTAACATTTTCAAAATGCTCAGGTATTTTTGCGTGTGTGTCAAAACTATCAACAACGTTGAAATTTTTGGCAAGAGCAGGGGTCATATGCGGCAAATCAGTAGCAGAACCACCGCATATAATCACAACATCGATTTCATCTTTATATTTAATAATATCATCAACGTGATATACATTAGCACCGCTTAATGTTTTAACGGTCTCCGGCGCTCTGCGCGTAAAAACACCAAAAAGCTCTGCATCAGCCGAATTAATAATTGCACATTCAACGCCTTTTCCTAAATTACCATAACCATAAATTGCAATTTTCATAACAAAACCTTCTTGATTAAAATTTAATGCCTGCTTCTTTCATATCTTTAAGAAGTCGTTTTTCGTTTGCTTCTTCCATTTGAGTAAGGGGAAGGCGAAGATAGTTTTCACAAAAGCCCATAGCCGCCATAGCCGCTTTTACGGGAATAGGATTAACCTCACAGAAAAGCGAGTCAATGAGAGAAAGATAATTAAGTTGTATTTTAAGAGCATTTTTTGTATCACCGGTAAGATATGAATGGCACATTTGTGACGTTTCACGTGGTAATAGATTAGAAAGCACCGAAATGACACCCTTACCGCCAAGTGACATAACAGGGATAATTTGATCGTCATTACCTGAATAAATATCGAGCTCGTCACCGCAAAGACGAGAAATTGCAGCCACTTGAGATATATCGCCACTTGCTTCTTTAATAGCAACAATGTTAGGATGCTTTGCCAAAACAGCACAGGTTTCGGGTTTAAGGTTGCAACCTGTTCTACTTGGAACGTTATAAAGTATGCAAGGCTTTGTGCTTGCGTCGGCAACTGCAGTAAATGATTTTATTAATCCGTTTTGTGTTGCTTTGTTATAGTACGGTGTAACAAGAAGCATAGCATCTGCGCCAACCTCGCAAGCATATTTTGTAAGACTTATCGCATATGCAATATCGTTTGATCCTGTTCCGGCTATTACGGGAACGCGACCGTTAACCTTTTCAACACAATATTTTATTGCTTCTTTGTGTTCTTTGTCGGTAAGGGTAGAGCCTTCGCCTGTTGTACCTGCAACTACAATAGCATCAATACCTTCAGAGATTTGCCAATCGATAAGCTTACCGAACGCTTCAAAATCAATACCATTTTCGTTTAGTGGTGTAACAATTGCTGTTGCTGCACCTGTAAAAATTGTTTTTTTCATTTTATTTCCTCCAAAAAAATAAGATAGTAGCAATTAAAATGCAACTATCATCCAAAAAAACAAATACAAAATATTTATATTTAAGAATGAATAGCACTCCGCATTTTATGCGACAGCAAAATAGATATTATCTAAGTTGCCAGCAAGATGTATGCCACAACATCCGCTTCGGCATTTGCCCCTTTTTCGTACGATTTTGGCAATCACATTATGTACGATACTCTTGACTAAATGCGCCTCTATCATTTGGGTGCAATTATATCATAATCAGTATACATTGTCAATAATAAATTATAGTTATGCATATATTCATAAAAAATGAATATTTTTTAACTTTTTGCCTTGAAATGATTATAAATATGTAGTATAATATTTATCAATTATAAAATTTAAGGGTTGGTGAATTATGACACGCAAGCAAGCTCGTGAGGAAGCATTTATTTTAATTTTTGAAAAAGAATTTAACGATGACTTATTGCAAGATATTTTATCACTCGCAGAAGAAGTGCGCGATATTAAAGCAGATGAATACATTAAACGTGTATTTTTTGGAGTTTATGAAAATCTTGATATTATTGACAACAGTATTTCTCAATATGCGGTTGGTTGGTCTATTAAGCGTATAACAAAAACAGCATTAGCTATTTTAAGACTTGCAATTTTTGAAATGAAATTTATTGATGAAATACCTGTTTCTGTATCAATTAATGAAGCCGTTGAACTTGCAAAAAAATATGCAACAAAAGAAGATTCTTCTTTTATAAACGGAATCCTTTCTACCATTACTAAACAAGATGCTTAGTACAATTACTGTTAGCCAGCTTAATACTTATGTTAAGTCTTTAATTGAAAACGATAAACGTTTGGTTTTTATAAGTGTTAGCGGTGAAATATCTAACTTTAAAAATCATTTTTCGAGCGGACATTGGTATTTTACTCTTAAAGACAAAAATGCTTCTATACGATGTGTAATGTTTAAAAGTGCCGCAAGCCGTGTTAAGTTTGATGCGAAAGACGGATTGGCAGTTATATTAAAGGGTAGGGTTTCTCTTTATGAAAAAGACGGCCAATATCAATTTTATGCTGAAGAAATGCATCCTGTAGGTGAGGGTGATCTTGCACTTGCTTATAAACAGGTTAAAGAAAAGTTAGAAAAAGAAGGCTTGTTTGATACTGACAGCAAACGACAGTTAGTTAAATTTCCCAAACGAATTGCTGTTGTTACATCTGACACAGGAGCCGCTGTTAAAGATATTTTAAACATAACAGCCTCTCGATATCCTGCTTGTGAAATAGTTATGTGTCCCGTGCTTGTTCAGGGTGATTTAGCGCCCAAAAGTATGATATTGGCGCTTGATAATCTTTACAAATTAAATGATATAGACACCGTAATTATTGGTCGTGGCGGTGGCAGTGCCGAAGATTTACACTGTTTTAATGATGAGGCTTTAGCGCGCAAAATATATGAATCGCCATTTCCTGTAATTTCGGCTGTTGGTCACGAAACCGATTTTACTATTTGTGATTTTGTTGCCGATGTTCGCGCTTCAACACCTTCGCATGCGGCCGAGCTGGCAACGCCTGATTTTAATGCCTTAAAAAATAACATAAAAACCATTTATAATGTTTTAAAAAATAAAATTTTGCAAATTTACAATTCTTACTCATTAAAATTAGATGCTTTGCAAAATACGGTTGGTATTGATGTTATTGACCGCGCTTTGCAAGAGCGACAATTAGAGGTTGACAGTATTACAAACAGTATAAAAGATAATATGATAAAATCATTTGAAAAAAAGTCGGCTTCTTTTGTTAATTTAACTGCACGTTTAAATGCATTAAGTCCCTTAAACGTTATGACAAGGGGTTTTTCGGTTGCTTATAAGGGCGACAGGTGTATTTCATCGGTTAGTGAAGTTGAAGCCGGTGACAGTTTGAAAATTCGTTTTTTAGATGGCGTTATAAGTTGTGACGTTACCGATAAAGAAAAAATTCAGGAGTAATATTATGCTTTCGAAAGATTTTGATTTTGAAAAATCAATAAAAGAATTAGAAGAAATTTCAAGTATGCTTGAGGATGAACAAATTTCACTTGAAAAATCAATTTCATTATTTGAAAAAGGAATAATGCTTTCTAAAGATTGTTCCACTTATTTGGATAATGCAAAACAAAAAATTATTATGCTTACTGAATTACAAGAGGAGAGCGATAATAATGATTAAAACATTATTAAAAGATTATCAAGCAAAGATTGACGCTCGTTTAGATATTATCTTATCTGAAAACGGTCAGCTTTATGATGAGGTAATACGCGCGTGTCGTTATGCCACATTAAACGGTGGAAAACGTATAAGGCCGGTTTTATTGTTAGAGTTTTATAAGCTATGTGGTTGTGATGATGATTGCGCCTATAATTTTGCCTGTGCACTCGAAATGATTCACTCATATTCGTTAGTTCACGATGATCTTCCTTGTATGGATAATGATGATATGCGTCGTGGAAAACCGTCCTGTCATAAGGCGTTTGGTGAATGCACCGCTTTATTATGCGGCGATGCACTATTAACCGAAGCGTTTTTAATAGCATCTAAAACGCTTGGTATACCATCTGATCGCGTTACTAAAGCATTAACACACCTTTCAGCAAGTGCCGGTACAAACGGAATGATTGGCGGTCAAATTATCGATATGGCTAATAATTCTAATTCGGACGATGATGTTATTTTTGAAATGTATCGTCTTAAAACAGGTGCATTGCTTAAAACCGCTTGCGCCATTGGATGTATACTTGCCGGAGCAGATGATGAAAAAATTGCATATGCTGAAAGTTTTGGTGAAAATGTTGGCATTGCTTTTCAAATTATCGATGATATTTTAGACGGTGTCAGCGATACTAACACCCTTGGCAAAACCGCGGGTAGTGATGAAAAAAATAATAAAGACACCATTCTTGTTCGTTTGGGTGTTGAATATTGCAGAGAACTTGCAAAAAAATATACTGATGAAGCTTATGAATGTTTATCACACTTTGACGGTGATTTAACTGTTCTTAAAGCATTGGCCGCTTACTTACTTGAGCGCAATTATTAAAGGAAGTTTGAGTTTTGGATTACAAAATTTTAAATAAAATTTCTTCACCTGATGACGTTAAAAAAATAAATAAAAACGATCTTAACGTTTTGTGTGAGGAAATTCGCAATGAAATTATTGACGTTGTATCAAAAAACGGTGGTCATCTTGCATCAAGTCTTGGTGCTGTAGAGCTTACTGTTGCTTTGCATAGAATTTTTTCTTCGCCAAAAGATGCGATCATATTTGATGTAGGTCATCAATCATATGCTCACAAATTACTTACCGGTCGTTTTAATAAATTTAATACTCTTCGTACAGAGGGCGGTATTTCTGGTTTTATGCGTCCCGAAGAGAGTGAACACGATCATTTTGTAACAGGACATAGCAGCAATTCTATTTCTGCGGCATACGGCATTTATAAGGCTAAATCTATATTGCAGCAGGGTGGAACAGCAATCGCCGTTATTGGTGATGGCGCTATGACAGGCGGTATGGCTTATGAAGCGCTTAATAATGCGGGTGCAAAAAAGGGTAATTTTATTGTTGTTTTAAATGACAATAAAATGTCTATCTCTAAAAACGTTGGCGCAATGCCTCGTGCTTTTACAAAAATGCGTAATCGCAAAGGTTACCATAAAATGAAAGTTTTTATTAGCGCTTTTTTGCTTAAGATACCATTTATAGGTAAGGCTATTCATAATTTTGTATTTACAATTAAAGAGGCATTTAAAAGCGTTGTTTATAAAAACAATATATTTACAAGTCTTGGTTTTAATTATTTAGGTCCCGTTAACGGTCATGATATAGACGCAATGGAAAGGCTTTTTACTATTGCTAAAAGCTATAACCGTCCCACACTGGTGCACGTTGTAACAACCAAAGGTAAAGGCTATGCATATGCCGAAAATCAACCCAAAGACTATCACGGTGTTTCATCATTTGATATTAACAAGGGTAAAGATGTTTCAAGTAACAAAACTTTTTCTGATGTAGCGGGCGATACATTATGTGAGTTAGCTGCTATTAATAAAAATGTTTGCGCGGTTACTGCCGCAATGACCGAAGGTACCGGCCTTTCTAATTTTTCTCAAAAATTTAAATCAAGATTTTTTGATGTCGGTATTGCCGAACAGCACGCTGTAACCTTTACATCCGGTCTTGCAGTTGCAGGTATGATACCTTATTTTGCTGTTTATTCAACCTTTTTGCAAAGAGGATATGATCAAGTATTACACGATGCAGCTATTGCGAATGTTCCGATAAAATTGCTTGTAGATCGTGCAGGAATAGTTGGTGATGACGGAGAAAGTCATCAAGGCGTATTTGATGTTGCTTATCTTTCTACAATTCCAAACGTTAATATTTATTCTCCTTGCTATTATAGTGAACTTAGGGATTTAATATTAGATACAGCAAACAAAAAAGAACTAAGCGTAATAAGATATCCACGCGGCACTGAAAATAATAACTGTACCTTTGAAATAAAGGGCGATTTTTCGGTTATATCAAACAATTCGAAAAAGGTAATTGTTACTTATGGTAGAATTTTTTCAAATGCTATAGAGGCTCAAAAAATACTCCAAAATGTTGATGTTATTAAAATGAACCGCATATATCCAATTAATGATGATCTTATTGATCTATTATTAAAATATAATGAAATTTATTTTTTTGAAGAGGGTGTGCTTTCAGGTGGTATTGCTGAGCATGTTGGTTCGATTCTTCTTAAAAATGAATATAATGGTAAATATAATATAACAGCAATTAATAATGAATTTATTGGTGCATCAACAATAAATTCTGCACTAAAAAAATACAAACTTGACTGTGAGTCAATGATAGAAATTGTAGGTAAATAATGGGAAAAGAAAGATTAGATTGCGCTCTTGTATCACGAGGCTTTGCTGAAAGTCGCGAAAAGGCTAAGGCAATAATTATGTCAGGAATTGTTTATGTTAATAATCAAAAATGCGATAAAGCAGGAGATACTGTAAAGCCTGATGATAATATTGAGGTTCGTGGCGAAACACTTAAATATGTAAGTCGAGGCGGTTTGAAGCTCGAAAAGGCTATGAACAGTTTTGCAATATCACTTGACGGTTGCGTTTGTGCCGATATTGGTGCTTCTACCGGCGGTTTTACCGATTGTATGCTTCAAAATGGCGCAAAAAAGGTTTATTCTATTGACGTTGGCTATGGTCAGCTTGCTTGGAAATTACGCACAGATGAACGTGTTATTAATCTTGAACGCACAAATTTTAGATATGTTACCAGCGAACAGGTTCCCGATCAATTAGATTTTGCTTCTGTTGACGTATCTTTCATTTCTCTTTCGCTTATTATTCCGGTTATGCGCACATTACTTCGTGATGGAGGTACAGCTGTTTGTCTAATAAAGCCACAGTTTGAAGCAGGTAAAGAAAATGTTGGCAAAAAGGGCGTTGTACGTGATAAAGCGGTTCATATAGCTGTAATTGAAAAAATAATAAATATCATTAATGAAAATAAATTTTCACTTTTAGGACTTGATTTTTCACCCATTAAAGGTCCTGAGGGTAATATTGAATATTTATGTTATATTAAAAAAGATGATAATCCATCAATAAGTAATTACAATGCTGTTGATGTTGTAGAAGCGTCATATAAGTCTTTAAAGGAGGGTGTGTAATGATTGTTGCGGTTATACCAAATTTAGATAAACGCGGTTCTTCGGAAACTGTTGAGAAAATGTCTGCTTTTTTTAAAGAGTGTGGTATTGTTGCTTATTTACCTAATAGCATTTGCTGTGCGGGTTATGAATCAGCTCCGGAAGATGAATTATATAAAATTGCAGATGTTATTATAACAATTGGTGGCGACGGAACAATTATACGTTTTGCTAAACGTGCCGCAATGGACGGTAAACCTGTTTTAGGCATTAATGCCGGACGTGTTGGCTATCTTGCGAATATTGAACAAAATGAATTCACATTGCTTGAAAAGCTAAAAAGCGGTGAATACAGTCTTGAAGAACGTATGATGCTTCATATTACAGTTAAAGAAAACGATCAGGTTGTTGGTGAATATGAAGCTTTAAATGATGCAGTAATTACAAGTGGTTATATTTCAAGAATTATTGACGTATCGGCTTCTGTTGACGGCGACATTATTAATTATCACGCCGACGGATTAATTTCGGCTACACCGACAGGCTCTACGGCATATTCAATGTCGGCCGGTGGTCCTGTTATTGATCCTACGATGCATTGTTTTTGCTTAACTCCCATTTGTTCACACTCATTAGCCGCTAAGCCTATACTTGTTAATGGCGATAAAACAATAAAGCTTAAAGCTTATTCTAAAAAACGTACCGATATTTTCTTATCTGTTGACGGTAGAAAGGTTACAAGCATTAAGCCTTATACCGAAATTTATATTTCTAAATCTCCAAAGATTGTAAAACTTGTTCGTATTAACGATCGTTCTTTTTATCGTACTTTATCTTTAAAATTTCGTGATGCAAGGAGCAGTAAATAATGAAAAGAAAAAGACAACAAAAAATACTTGAGCTTATTGCCGATAATATTGTTCTTACTCAAGATGATTTGCAAAATTTATTGCTTGATTCCGGATTTAAGGTTACTCAATCAACAGTATCGCGCGATATTAAAGAACTTCGACTTATAAAAGGACACGATGCTGCAGGCAATTACAGATATGTTAGCAATCACAACAAAAACGCCGATAAACAGGCTTATTCTCATTATAGAGAAATTTTTTCAAGATATGCTATTACTATCGATTATTCGCTAAATGATATAGTCATAAAATGTATATCGGGTATGGCTTCCAGTGTGTGCGTTGCAATTGATGCTATGTACAATGATATGATGCTTGGTACAATTGCAGGCGATGATACAATATTTATTGTTACACACAGCGAAGCAGAGGCTTTGCAGCTTACAAAAGAATTAAAAAAGATGATGTAAGGTATTAATTATGATAAAATCTTTACATATTGAAAATATTGCAGTAATAGAAAAAACGGATATTGAGTTTAGTGATGGATTTAACGTTCTTACAGGTGAAACAGGTGCAGGCAAGTCTATAATTATTGACTCTATTAATGCAGTCTTGGGTGAGCGTACGTCAAAAGATTTAATTAGAGCCGGTTGTGAAAAGGCAATAGTTTCTGCCTTGTTTTGCAACCTATCACGTGAAGCTTTACTTTGCATAGATGAAAATGGCTACAATGTTGATGAAGATGGTAATTTGCTTATTACACGCATTATTACGTTGAATGGTAGTTCGGTTAAAATAAACGGTGTTTCGGCAACAACATCCGTTCTTAAAGAAATATCCAAAAATCTTATTAATATTCACGGTCAACACGACAATCAAAAGCTTTTAAATCCCGATAATTACTATCATTATCTTGATATGCTTGCTGAAAACCAGCATTGCTTAGAAGCATATTATAACGAATTTAAACATTTTAATAAAATTAGACGTGAGTTAAATTCACAAGAAACGAACGAAGGCGAAAAGCAACGTCGCATAGATATACTTGAGTATCAGATTAAAGAATTACAGGATGCAGATATAACTGTAGGTGAGTTATCTGATGTAAAGAAAAAACTTGCTATTGCTGAAAATTATGAAAAAACCATTTCAAATTTAAATGACGCATTATATTGTCTTGATGGCAACGATAATTCCGACGGTGCTTTATCTTTGGTTCGAAATGCTCAAAAATATATTGATAATATTAAAAGCGAAGATTTTGATGTTATATCCGATGAATTATCTGTATCTCTTGATAAACTTTATGGAATTTCCTCGGAAATACGCAGTTTTATAAATAACGATAAACTTCGTGAGCTTGATGCCGAAAAGTTACGAGAAAGGCTTGACACACTACATCGCCTTATGTTAAAATACGGCGATAGTGAAGAAAAAATGCTTACTTTTCTTGAAAATGCAATAAACGAGCATGAAAAGATTGTTTGCTCTGACAAGCTTATTGCTCAGCTTGGTGACGAGCTTGATGCTTCGACCGAAAGACTTGTGGCTTTGGGTGAAAAGCTTACAAAAACACGTGTTATTGCGGCGCAAGATTTTTCGAAAAAAGTAAGTGATGTTTTACATCAATTAAATATGCCTAACGTTAAATTTGTTATTAATGTTAATCGTGACAGATATACTCGTCACGGCTGTGATGCGGTTGAGTTTTTAATTAGCGCTAATGCCGGTGAAAGTGTAAAACCGCTACATAAAATCGCTTCGGGCGGCGAGTTATCAAGAATAATGCTTGCCATTAAAAGCATTCTTGCCGATAAGGATGACGTTGATACGCTTATTTTTGATGAAATCGATACAGGTATCAGCGGTATAACAGCCGGTAAGGTTGGTTTGCAACTGCAAAATGTATCAGAAAATCGACAGGTTATTTGTGTTACTCATTTGGCACAAATTGCCGCATTTGCGCAAAATCATTTATTAATTGAAAAGTCAATTAAAAATGAACGTACTTATACAAGTGTTATGTCTCTTAATTATGAACAAAAAATAGGTGAAATTGCCCGTATAATGTCGGGTAGTATAGTAACAGAAAATTTATACAATTCTGCAAAGGAATTGCTTGATAGGAGTAAAAAATAAATGGGTATTTATGAAGAACTTATAGCCCGCGGACTTATTGCGCAGGTTACAGACGAAAAAGAAATCAGAGAAATGGTAAACAACGGTAAGGCTACCTTTTATATCGGCTTTGATCCTACTGCCGATAGCTTGCATGTAGGTCATTTTATGGCTCTTTGCCTTATGAAGCGTCTTCAAATGGCGGGCAATAAGCCTGTTGTTCTTATTGGTGGCGGTACCGCATATATTGGAGACCCATCGGGAAGAACCGATATGCGCAGTATGATGACTGCCGAGACTATTCAGCACAACTGTGATTGCTTTAAAAAGCAGATGGAGCGTTTTATTGAATTTGGTGACGACAAGGCAATAATGGTTAATAATGCCGATTGGCTTTTAGGTCTTAACTATATCGATATGCTTCGTGAGGTAGGCGCGCATTTCTCGGTTAATAATATGCTTCGCGCACGTTGCTATGAACAACGTATGGAAAAGGGTCTTTCTTTCCTTGAATTTAACTATATGATAATGCAGTCTTATGACTTTTATCACTTGTTTAACGAATATGGTTGCAATATGCAGTTTGGCGGCGATGACCAGTGGTCTAATATGCTTGGCGGTACCGAGCTTATACGCAAAAAACTTGGTAAAGATGCACACGCAATGACCATTACATTGCTTCTTAATTCAGAAGGTAAAAAGATGGGTAAAACTGTTGGTGGCGCTGTATGGCTTGATCCAAACAAGACTTCGCCCTATGATTTTTATCAGTACTGGCGTAATGTAGGCGACGCTGATGTTCTTAAATGTATTCGTATGCTTACATTCTTACCGCTTGAACAGATTGATGAAATGGACTCTTGGGAGGGCAGTCAACTTAATACTGCTAAAGAGATTTTGGCATATGAGCTTACCAAGCTTGTTCACGGTGAAGAAGAAGCAACAAAGGCGCAAGAAACAGCTCGTGCGGTATTTGCGGGCGCAGGCTCACACGAAAATATGCCTACAGTAACCCTTACTACCGATGATTTTGTTGATGGCAAAATCGGACTTCTTTCTGTAATGGTTAAGGGTGGTATGGCTGCATCTAACGGTGAAGCACGTCGTCTTGTAACACAGGGTGGTGTGTCGGTTGGTGATGAAAAGGCTACAAATCCTTCACAATCTTTCGCACCTGAAGATTTTACCGATGGCATAATTGTTAAAAAAGGTAAGAAAGTTATTATTAAATTTGTGGTTGAATAATGGGACTTTTTAAGAAAAAGAATAAAAACGATCAGCTTCTTAAAACATTTGACGGCCGAGAGGTTAAGTACGTAACCAAACGCGTGGTACATAATGACGGTAACGTTAATTATGATATTATCGGTAAAGCCGGCAGAATAGCTGTTGTTGACGATAAAATTCGTGTAATTTGCGGTGAATTAGATGTTTTTACCTGTCCTGTTGCCGACTCTAAGTATTATTTACTTATGAGTGGCGATGGAGTGACGGTCGAAGGTCAAAATTCTGTTACAGGTGAATATGATACAATAACTGCCTATTATACATATTATAGAAAATAAAAAAACCTACCATGTGGCACCCTCCGTAAGGAAGGTGCCTCAGTTATATTGCTATCACTAATGCTCTTTTTATCTTTGTGATGGGTATGATTTCAAAGTATGTAACCCACTATAACACTTTCAGTTGATGAAAGTGTTTTTTCTTTTAAAAAAATGGAAGACAACTTCTTTACGAAGTGTCTTCCATCAGGTAGGATTTTTTTAGTTTGGTCCGAGTAAATGTGGATTTATCGGTGGCTTAAAGTAAAAAGCATCGGCAAAATATATACCAATTAAAAACGAAATTGTATTTAGTACAAAAGAAATAATAAACCATTTAACAAATGATTCTTCAAGCATAGTTTTAAATATATACGCTTCAACAAAAACAACAATTATTTCTAATAATATTGTTAGAATTAACATATGAGTTTTTTCAGAAATATAACAACCGCAAATTAATAAAATTGTATTTAAAATAGGATTTGTTATAATGTTGCATATTAAACTTGCCCTAAAAGCAGTTTTGGTTTTAAATAAAATAAATTTTGGTATAACAGATTCAATGATTATTGTTGCAACAACGCAAATCAAAAGCAGTAATAATATTCCAATCATTTTTTATTCCTTTCGATTTCGTCAACTATAGAGTCTATATCTTTGTTTTTGTTTTTATCCTTTTTAATTACAAATATAGATATTATAATTGCGGCAACAATTAATTCAACAATCAACAACAAAATAAACAAAAATATTTTTTCTTCTATAAGATCGTTATAACTTCCTTGAATTGATGGTGTAATTAAATCTAATAAATATCTTTTCATTTTTATTTACCTTTCTTAATACATATACAAAACGTAGGGATGGCGATTAATGTAAGTGCTATAACAACAAGTTGATTTAAGAGCAGTGTGTCCGGTTTAACAAAAAATACAGGAAAAGTACCTACAAATAATCCTACAGTTGTTATACCAAATGCTAAACATGGATTGTTTTTATATTTTGATACAAGTATAGCAATTGTAACCGGCATTGTCATACTAAATAATGCTACTCCAATTAACGAAAGTATCATTATAGAATTACCAAACAACAAAAAGGGGAGTCCAACTATCAAACTTATATATGTTGTTTTTCTATAGCCAATTTTATCAGCTACAATACCGCCCATCATTTTACCGATTCCCATAAAACAAAATAGCGCAACAGCTTGAATTGTTGTCTTTTTCCAGTCGGTTGGTATTGCATAAGCAATATACCCACGTACAGACACACCTATAAATGCTAATAAAGTTATTATAGAAATATCGTAATCCTTAGCAATATTAAAATTACAATGTTTATTTGATAAATCAATTTTTTTATTAATAACAAATATAAATATTAATGAAATTAACATTAAAATAATTGGAATTAATTTTAATAAATCTTTATTTGACATTCCAATTATTTGTCCTGTTATTACACCAAAAGAACCTCCGCCTACAAAAATTGCATTTGGAAATATCTTACCATCAGACCCTCGTAATGTAAAATTAGCGCCACTTATATGTACCATTGCGTTGCCAATTGCTATAATCACTAAAGAAATAACATTAAAATTTAATATAAGTGCAAATAAAATAAAGCACGATCCTAATAAACCAATATTAAATTTTGGATATTTATCAATAATAACCCCAATAATACTTTGTGGTAAAAAAGCTAATGCATCAAAAAGTAAAGCAATTATCCACCAATAGCCGTTAGATGCAAACTGAGAATATATATAATAAAAACACGCTACTTCAACTGAAAAATGAACAAACGCAAAAGCTAAACCAACGTAAGTACTTTTATTCAAAAAAACACTCCTTAAAATTATTGGTTATATTAAAGTTTTGCTACATCAGCATCTGTAATAAGATGGAAGCCCGCATTTTCAAGTGCTGTTTCAGCAGCATTATTATCGGCTACACGAAGAACTACGTATGCGTGCTTTTCGGTACGTGACATAAAAGCATATAGATATTCCATATTGATATTGTTTTCGTCAAGCACATTAAGCGCCATCGAAAGCTTGCCAGGAGCATCACCGATTTTAACACCAACAACATCGGTGGTTTTAATAAGATAACCTTCATCTGCAAGTGTTTTTAAAGCTGTGTCGTTATCGTTTACGATAAGACGAAGAATACCAAAATCCTGTGTATCTGCAATAGAAAGAGCTCTTATATTTACATTATGCTTTGCAAGGGTATCGGTAATGTCAACCAATGTTCCTTGCTTATTTTCAACAAATATAGTTAACTGCTTAAGCGACATAATTAAATACTCCTTTCATTAATCGTGTAATTTACGTTTATCAATAACTCGTACGGCTTTACCTTCGCTTCTTGTAATGCTTTTTGGCGCTACAAGGTGAACTGCAGGGTTAATACCAAGCATTGTCTTCAAAGCGTTCGCAAGTGATTTTTCGAGTGCTGTAATGCCGCCAACGGTATCGGTGAACTGGTCGGGATTCATTTCTACGTTAACCTCAAAGGTATCGGTATTGTTAACGCGATCGAGCACAATTTGATAGTTTGGTTGATAGCCTTCGTTTAGCAAAACGGTTTCGATCTGGCTTGGGAATACGTTAACACCACGAATAATCATCATATCGTCGCTTCTACCCATTGGCTTGCACATTTTAATAAATGTACGGCCGCAGGAACACTCTTTTCGTGTAAGCACACATATATCGCGTGTGCGGTAACGGAGTAGGGGGAATGCCTCTTTGTCAAGAGAAGTGAACACAAGCTCACCCTTGCTACCTTCGGGTAGTACTTCACCTGTTTCGGGGTCAATAATTTCAGCGAGAAAATGGTCTTCGTTAATATGCATACCGGTTTGTTCTTCACATTCGAAGGATACTCCGGGGCCGCTTGTTTCGGTAAGACCGTAAATGTCGTATGCTTTAATGCCTAAGGTATTTTGAATGTTTTGACGCATTTCTTCGGTCCAAGGCTCTGCGCCGAATATACCGGCCTTTAGTGGAATTGTGTCGGGTGTGTAGCCTTTTTCAGTAAGTGATTCACCAAGGTATGCGGCATATGACGGTGTGCAACAAAGAATTGTTGCATTAAGGTCGGTCATAAATTGAATTTGTCGCTCGGTGTTGCCTGATGACATTGGCAAAGTAAGACAACCAACCTTATGTGAGCCGCCGTTAAGACCCGGACCGCCTGTAAACAGACCGTATCCGTATGCCACCTGACAAACATCTTCATTTGTACCGCCTGCTGCAACGATTGCACGTGCGCAACAGTCTTCCCACAAATCTACGTCGTGTTGGGTGTAGAATGCTACAACGCGTCTGCCCGTAGTACCCGATGTTGACTGAATACGTACACATTCGTTTAGTGGCTTTGCAAGCAAGCCGTAAGGGTACGCATCACGCAAATCTGCTTTTGTTAAAAAGGGGAGTAGATGTAAATCTTCAATTCCGTGGATATCTTCGGGTTTTACACCTTTTTTATCCATTAAATCGCGGTAATATGGCACATTTTCATAAACATGTTTTACCTGCTTTACCAACTTTTCTGATTGAAGCTTTTTGATGTCCTCGACGGGCATAGTTTCAATTTCTTTTTGGTAGTAACGTTTTTCTTCCATTTGAAACAACACCTTTCAATTTTTAAATTTAAGAATTAAATCCAAGGTCAAAGGCCTTTTTATTCATTTCAACAAACTTTGGAGCAACAGTGTTTTCAATAGCAGTAATCCATTTATCATAAGAAATACCAAACTGCTTTGCAACCTTGCCCATAAGTACAATATTAACAGCTTTTGATGAACCGGCTTGTTCTGCAAGTGATAAAGCATCAAGTGCTTCTACCTTTAATCCTTTTGCGGTAAGTTCGTCAAGAACATCGGTAGGATATTCAGCCGCACCAATAATAACAGGCATTGGGTCGATCTGCTGTGTATTAACAACGATTAAACCATCTTTATTTAAATATTTAGCATAGCGAGCAGCCTCTAATTTTTCAAAAGAGATTATATAGTCAGCTTCACCCTCGGTAATAATAGGAGAGTAAACCTTATCGCCAAAACGAACGTATGTAACAACACTGCCGCCACGTTGACTCATACCGTGCACTTCGCTAACTTTAACGTCGTAACCTTCATCAATAAGTAATTTACCAAGCAATTTAGAGGCAAGCAAGCTACCTTGTCCGCCAACGCCAACAATCATTACGTTTGTAGTCTTCATTGTTACTTTCCTCCTTTAATTAATTGCATCAAATGCGCAAAGCTGTTTGCAAACGCCACAGCCAACGCAGAGAGTGTTATCTATTACTGCCTTGCCGTCTTTCATGCTTATTGCAGGGCAACCAAGACCCATACAACGCTTACAGGATTTGCATTTATCGGCATCAACAACGAGTGATGGTAGTGCCTTAACCGATTTAAGCAGTACACAAGGACGACGAGAAATAATTACCGACGGTTCTTCTACTGCAAGTTCTTCTTTTATTGCAGTGTCACATTCTTTAAGGTTATACGGGTCAACAACACGAACGCGATTTATACCGAGCGCCTTACAAAGCGCTTCCAGATTAACCTTTGCCGCAACCTCGCCCTTAATATTATATCCCGTTGTTGGGTTTTGTTGGTGTCCTGTCATACCTGTTATTGAGTTATCAAGTATTATTACGGTAGAATTTGTAGCGTTATACGCTACATTAACAAGACCTGTCATACCAGAGTGCATAAAGGTTGAGTCGCCAATAACAGCAACACTTTTTCCTTCGGTAGCTTCGCCACGCGCGGCATTAAAGCCGTGAAGACCTGAAATTGATGCACCCATACAAAGTGTTGTATCAAGTGCGTTAAGAGGCGGTACAGCACCCAAGGTATAGCAACCAATATCGCCGTGAACGGTAATCTTGTTTTTAGCAAGTGTATAAAACATACCGCGATGTGGGCAACCTGCGCACATCATAGGTGGTCTGTTTGGAACAGGGGAATCAGCGCTAACGCTTTCTTTGGCTTCAATACCAAATGCGTCAGCAATAGTCTTTTGAGAAAATTCACCAAGGATAGAGAACATTTCTTTGCCAATTACTTCAATACCAAGTGATTTAACATGATTTTCGATAATTGGGTCAAGCTCTTCTATAACGTAAAGTTTTTTAACCTTGCTTGCAAAATCCTTAATTGTATTTACAGGCAGTGGATTAGGCATACCAATTTTTAAAATGCTTGCAGTATCACCAAAAACCTCTTTTACATATTGATAAGAGCAACCCGAGGTGATGATACCAATCTCATCATTGGTACCGTATTCAACTGTGTTATATATGCAGTTTTCGGCAAATTCTTGTAATTTAAGAGTACGTTCTTCAACAAACGGATGACGTTTGATTGCGTTACCCGGCATCATAATATATTTTGCGGGATTCTTTTCATAATCTTTAAGAACCGCGGGGATTATATCGGTTGTTTCAACAACAGATTGACTATGTGCAATACGTGTACACATACGAAGAATAACCGGAGTGTCAAATTGTTCTGAAAGCTCGAATGCAGATTTAGCAAATGTGTAGGCTTCTTGTGAATCAGCGGGCTCAAGCATTGGAACCTTTGCTGCTATTGCATAATGGCGAGAGTCTTGCTCATTTTGCGAAGAGTGCATTGCAGGATCATCAGCAACGCAAATCACCATACCACCATTTACGCCTGTATATGAAAGTGTAAAGAGTGGATCAGCCGCAACATTAAGACCAACATGTTTCATAGCGCAAGCGCTGCGTGCACCCGCAAGCGAGGCACCAAATGCAACCTCACAAGCAACCTTTTCGTTTGGCGCCCATTCGCTATGTAAATCATCATATTTTGATAAAAACTCAGTTATTTCGGTTGATGGTGTGCCAGGATAACTTGACACTACCCCTAAACCACCATCATGAAGACCTGCGGCAACCGCTTGATTACCAATTAGTAATTTTTTCATATTTATAATACCTTTCATTAAGACTTATTTTGTGAATCAACAATGCCTTCCGCACCATACATTTTACGAAGTTTTGGCTTTTCTATTTTACCGGTAGGATTACGAGGAACATCGGCAAAAATGATTTTACGTGGACGTTTATAACGCGGAAGTGACATACAAAATTCGTTTATTTCTTCTTCGGTACAGGTCATACCGTCTTTAATTTGAATAATTGCAGTTGCTATTTCGCCCAAACGATTGTCAGGCAAGCCAATAACAGCAACATCCATAATCTTATGATGCGCGGCCAAGAAATTTTCTATTTGAACAGGATATAGATTTTCGCCACCTGTAATAATAACATCTTTTTTTCGATCAACAAGATATATAAACCCATCTTCGTCTTCCATAGCCATATCACCTGTATATAGCCAACCGTCTTTAAGTGTATCAGCTGTTGCTTTTTCATCTCGATAGTAACAGGTCATAACACCGGGGCCCTTAAGACAAAGCTCACCAACGTCGCCTTGCTTTACGGTGTTGCCGTCAGGATCAACAATTTTAAGCTCCCAACCATAGCCCGCAACACCAATTGCTCCAACCTTATGTATGTTTTCAACACCAAGATGTACAGCGCCCGGTCCGATTGATTCAGAAAGTCCGTAGTTTGTGTCGTATTGATGATTTGGAAAATATTCTAACCAACGCTTAATAAGACTTTGCGGAACAGGCTGAGCACCTATGTGCATTAATCTCCAGGCAGAAAAATCAAATTCATCAAGAGAAATTTCACCGTTATCAAGTGCATTTAATATATCTTGTGCCCACGGAACCAATAGCCAAACAATAGAACATTTTTCTTGACTTGCGGCACTTAAAATATTGCGTGCTTGTGTACCTTTAAGTATAACAGCCTTTGAACCTGTTATAAGGCTACCAAACCAATGCATTTTAGCACCCGTATGATAAAGTGGGGGAATACACAAAAAACAGTCATCTTTTGTTTGTCCGTGATGAGCCTGTTCAACGCGGCAAGAGTGAATGAGACTTTCGTGATTATGCAAAATCGCTTTTGGAAAACCTGTTGTGCCTGATGAGAAGTAAATTGCTGCATCGTCTTCTTCGTTCAACTCACATTCGGGGAAGATAGAAGAACACTCACTTGTTAAATCATTATAATCATCAGCGAAAGCAGGACACCCTGAGCCTAAATATATAAGTGTACAATTTTTAGAAATTTTATCAGCAACAGCTTCAACACGACCAATAAATTCGGTGCCGAATATAAGAACATCGGCTTCAGCAAGCTGTAAGCAATAATCAATTTCATCGGATGAATATCTGAAGTTAAGAGGTACTGCTAAAGCGCCTGTCTTTAAAATACCAAAATAAATAGGTAACCAATCAATGCAGTTCATAAGCAGTATTGCAACTTTTTTGCCTTTACCAATGCCGTTTTGCTTAAGCATATTAGCAAGTCTGTTTGCTTTTTCATTAAATACAGCCCATGATATTTCACGACGGTAATAATCTACACGGTGTGTCGGCTCAACCAATTCAAACTCGTGCCAAGTGCGGCGTCGAGTTTCAGGTTGATCGGGGTTTATTTCGACAAGTGCAATATCATTAGCATATTTTTTTGCGTTGTCTTCGAGCAGATGAACAATAGTCATAGATACATTCCTTTACATAAAAAATACTTAAAATATTTTAACACTTTAAAGTGCTAATGTCAATACAATTTTCAAATTTTTACGTTACAAAAAATTTTTATAAAAAAACCTCTTGACAAACTCGCTTTAAAGTGTTAAAGTTTTAAAGCGTTAAAGTTTTTCTCGAGGGGGTATTATTATGACAAACGCACAACTTTACACAATCATTGCTTTGGGTATATACGCTATCACAATGGCACTCATTGGCTGTATTAGTTACGGCAAATCAAAAACATTAGACGGTTTTCTTATTGGTGGTCGAAATATTGGCGCTTGGTTAACGGCGTTTTCTTACGGTACTACATATTTTTCTGCTGTTGTATTTGTCGGTTATGCGGGTCAACACGGTTGGAATATAGGTATAGGCGCAATTTGGATAGGTATCGGAAATGCCGTTTTGGGTTGCTTGCTTTCGTGGATTTTATTTGCAAATAAAACACGAAAAATGACAAAAAAGCTAAATGCCAAAACTATGCCCGATTTTTTCGGAAAACGCTATTCCTCAAAGGGAATAAAGATTCTTTCGGCTGTTATTATATTTGTTTTTTTAGTTCCTTATTCAGCAGCTGTTTACAAAGGTTTGGGTTCATTGTTTGGTGCAGTTTTTCCGGGTGTCGAAACATGGGTATGGATGCTTATTATTGCTTGTCTTACTGCTGTTTACCTTGTTGCCGGTGGATATGTTGCAACGGCATATACAGACTTGGTTCAGGGCATAATTATGATAGTTGGTGTAATTTGTCTAATTTTTGCAGTTTTAGGACACGAAAATGTTGGCGGAATTACAGGGCTATTTGATAATCTTGCTAAGTATCAGGCTGCTAATAGTGCTGAACTGACAGAAAAGGGTATACAGCTAACAAACATTTTTGGTGGATCTTCATTTAAATTCCTTTGCTTTAATATTATGCTTACAAGCTTTGGTACTTGGGGTCTACCTCAAATGATTGGTAAATTTTATGCAATTAAAGATACGGCTTCAATCAAGCGCGGCACAATTATTTCAACTGCATTTTGTGCTATTATTGGTTGCGGTGCATATCTAATAGGCAGTACATCAAGACTTATTCTTAACGGTCAGTTGCCCGAAGGTGGCATCGACTCGATAATTCCGACAGTTCTTATGGAAGTTTTAGGCGGTGGAACACTTGGAATTATTTTGTTGGCAATTATTATGATTCTTTTGCTTTCTGCATCAATGTCTACTCTTGAAGCTGTCGTACTTACTTCGGCATCTTCTGTTGCGGTTGATCTTATTCCTGCGGTTAGAAAAAAAGAAACCAAGCCAGAAACTCAAATGCTTCTTACAAGAATTCTTTGTCTTGTATTTGTTGCTTGCTCATTTATATTTGCAACTCAAAATATTCCAATTATAGTTAGTCTGATGTCTTTCTCTTGGGGTCTTGTTTCCGGTTGCTTTATTGGACCATACATTTGGGGACTTTTTTCAAAGAAAATTACAAAGACAGGTGCATATGCCGGTATAATTTCAGGTTTGCTGACTGTTGGCGGTGCAACACTTGTAATTACAATTACAGATAGTTTTTCTGCCGCAGCTAAATCTTCACCCGAAATGGGTGTTGCTGCAATGGCGGTATCTATGATAGTAGTTCCTATAGTAAGCTTGCTTACAAAAAACAAAGACCAAAAACGTGTTGAAGATATTTTTAAATGCTACAATGAAGATTAATTAATATTTGTTAAAAAAAGACGAGGAAAATTTCCTCGTCTTTTTTGTTTAAGAATACAATTTATTCTGTTCTGAGTGCTGTAACAGGATCTTTTTTAGCGGCGCTTCTTGAAGGAATTATACCTGATATAAGTGTTAGGCAAACGCTTATTATAACAAGTATTATTGCCGCTTCGATTGGTAATATTGCATTTAAATTAGGGATATCTGTAACTGCGTGAAGTATAAGATTAATTGGAATACAAAGCAAATAGGTAATTATTACGCCCAATAGTCCTGATGCAAAACCTACAATAACTGTTTCGGCATTAAATAAACCTGATACATCACGTTTTGAAGCACCTATTGCACGTAAGATACCAATTTCTTTTGTGCGTTCTTGTACAGAAATTAATGTGATTACTCCAATCATTATCGAAGACACAACCAACGAAATTGCAACAAATGCAATTAATACATATGTTATTGCATTGATAATGGTTGTAATTGACGACATCATTATGCCAAGATAATCTGTATATTTAATGCGTTTAAGCTCTTCAACATCATTGTTGTAATCATCAATAGCTGCAGTAATAACGTCTTTATTTTCAAAGCTTGAAGCATAAATATTTATTGTAGCAGGGGAGTCGATGGTTACGTAACCCATCCTAATAAGGTTATCTTCATAAGTGCTCTCTGAAAATACCATAACTTCATCATAATACGTTGCGCATTGTTCGGTTGTATATGTTTCTAATTCTGCGCCTAAAGCATATAAAATTTGTTGAGGATTCATTGCAGAAAGTTGTTTTTGTACATTTGAAGCATATTGAATCTTAATTTGCTCGGTAAGCATTTCTTTAAACATTTTCATAAATTCTTCATCATTCATTGAAGATAAATAATCGATGATTTCTTCTTTAGAAACGCTAACCTGCTGACTCATACCGTCGATCATCATTTCTTCCATATCGGCACGTGTCATTTTACCGATCGTGGAATCGATTTGTTGATTTAAAAATTCTTTAGACGGTATACTTTTAATTTTAACATATGCCTGCGCTTTACCGGCATTGTCAAGCGATTCTATATACTCCTTAAACTCTGTTTCTTTTTCAATATCGGTAAGTGAACCCGTTGTGGAATCGAAGGGAAGGCCGTTTAAAATATCTATATTTGGTGAGTCCTGTTGCGCTTTAACAACCTCGTTATCTTTAGCTTTTGAAATAATAAATTCGGTTAGTTTGTTTGTATATGCAATACTGCCGTTAAGCATTGTAGTATCGGCATCCTCGTTGGGTTTGACAATACCTGTTATCTTAAGAGGTAAAGCATTATCGTAAAGGTAACGTAAGCCTGCATCGGTATCACGAAGGTCGGTGTAATGTCCGGTTGCTTCGTCATAGCGATAACAGTCAGCATTTAAAATACTTTTATAGGTTGTATTACAAATCTCTTCGTAGGTCCATTTTTTAGCTTCTTTATCTTCAAGCTTTGTACCGTTAATTGCCGAGTTTGAAAGGTTATCTATTTCTTCGGCTGAAATAAGACCCAATGCATATAAAACCAAATCATCAATTTCGTTATTTTCGTCAAGAACAAGAACAATTTCGTCATAATTATTTGGCCATGCGCCGTAAATAACGTCATATTGCTCTAAAATTAAATCATTAATTATTTCTCCGTCTTTTCCGGGCAATAATTCTTGCCAAAGATTTGCACCCATAGAAGACATAGACGACATTGACGATGCAGGCGACATTTTTTGCAGTGTTGAAATTGACTGCATATCAATGCCGATGTATTTCAGCATTAAATCACCAAGAATTTTTTCAAGATCCGAATGCAAAATATCACCGTCTATATTTTCGGTATATATTTGCATATCAAGATTGTATGAATACTGTACACCGTTTACCGCTGTCGATAATTCGGCTTCATTATCTTTGATTTTTTTCTCTAAATAGGTTTTAAAGGCTTTTAAATCGTTTTTACTTTCTTCAACGCTATTCATAGCATTGATCATATCATAAAGCGCGGGCTTTTCATAAACGGCGTCATTTTCATGCTTTGGCTTTTCGGCAGTGATATTCATAAACGCTTGTATAAGTGTTGACATATCAACCGTTGTAGCTTCAAGAGTAATAGGATATACCGACAAGGTGCTTTCTTGTACAGCGTCAATATATGCAGTAGTTCCTTGCGATATAGCAAGAATTAATGCAATTCCTATAATGCCAATTGAACCTGCAAACGACGTTAATATTGTTCGACCTTTTTTGGTTATAAGGTTTTTAAGTGAGAGCATAAAAGATGTAAAAAATGACATTGACGGTTTTTTTGCAGTTTTAAGCTCTTCTTTTCTGATTTTGTCAAGTTTTGCTTCATTTTCTAATTCTGAATTATCAAGCGGTTGTGAGTCGTTAGTTATAACGCCGTCAAGCATATTGATTATTCGTGAAGAGTACTTTTCAGCAAGATCGGGGTTATGTGTTACCATAATAATAAGGCGGTTTTTTGAAATTTCTTTTAGAATTTCCATTACCTGTACACTTGTTTCGGTATCAAGTGCGCCTGTTGGTTCATCGGCCAAAATAATATCCGGATTATTAACGAGAGCACGCGCAATTGCTACACGCTGCATCTGACCGCCCGACATTTCGCCCGGCTTTTTATTTAATTGATCGCCAAGACCAACGTCTTGCAATGCTTTTGTAGCACGTTCTTTACGCTCGTGTTTTGAAACGCCCGAAAGCGTTAGAGCGAGTTCTACGTTTTGCAGAACTGTTTGATGCGGAATTAGATTGTAGCTTTGAAACACAAAACCAATAGAATGATTACGGTAAGAGTCCCAATCAGCGTCGTTGTACTCTTTTGTGGAGCGTCCGGAGATAACTAAATCTCCATCAGTATATCTGTCAAGACCGCCAATAATATTAAGCAGGGTAGTCTTACCGCAACCTGATGGGCCTAATATTGATACAAATTCATTTGTCCTGAATTCAATGTCGATACCCTTAAGGGCTTCAACCTTTGTATCGCCCATATTATATGTTTTGGTTATTTTACTTAATTTTAACATAGTTACTTCTATACCTTTCTTTTTATAAAATACATTATATACCAATTTGGTGCAAATGTGTTAACAAAAATTTAAATATTTGATATTTTTTAATTATTTTATTTTATATTATATTTTTTAAAAAGATGTTGCCCATCTTTGTTAAATGTGCTATAATATCTTAAATATTGGGTTTTTATGCCCATTTATAAATTATGAGGTGCTTTTTATGCGCATTTTAGGTATAGATCCCGGTTATGCAACCATAGGTTACGGTATTATCGAATATGATAATTTTAGTTTTAAAACTATAGCGTATGGTGCTGTAACTACAAAACCTGATAAATTATTTCCCGACAGAATTTGCGATATCTTTAATGATATAACATTACTTGTAGATAAATACGCACCTGATTGTATGTCTATTGAAAAATTATATTTTAATACAAATACTACAACCGCAATTGATGTTGCACAGGCACGCGGTGTTATTCTTCTTGCTGCGCGTAAGGCGGGTATCGATATTTATGAATATACACCCTTGCAGGTAAAACAATCAATAACCGGTTATGGTCGTGCAGAAAAGCATCAGGTTATGGAAATGGTTAAAAATCTTTTAAAGTTAAGCGCTGTACCAAAACCAGACGATACAGCCGATGCTTTAGCGATTGCTATATGTCATGGCTATACGTCGGGAAGTGTGTACAACAAATTTAAAGGAGTAAAATAATGATTGCAACCTTAAACGGAAAATTAATTATAAAAGAATTAAATTACCTTGTTGTTGAATGTGGCGGTGTAGGCCTTAAATGTTTTGTTACTCAAAATACACATTCAACAATAGGTTCAATTGGCGATAATGTCTTTTTGTACACATATTTAGCTGTTCGTGAAGATGCGTTAGATTTATACGGATTTGCAAGCAGCAGTGAATTAGAGGTTTTTAAGCTTATAACCTCTGTAAGCGGTGTTGGTTCTAAAATTGGACTTGCAATTCTTTCGGAATTTACTGCCGATAATATATTACTTAATATAGCAAGTGGTGATGCTAAATCGCTAACTGCTGCATCGGGTGTTGGTATTAAGCTTGCGCAAAGAATAGTTCTTGAACTAAAGGATAAGGTTGGTTCAGTATCGTCGGGCGACATATCATTAGATGTTAAATCAGTTGGTAATGCAACTGCACATACTTCTTCTAAAGAGGCAATAGAAGCTCTTGTTTCACTTGGTTACACACAAAGTGAGGCTTCACTTGCTGTTGGCCGTCTTGATTCGTCTCTTGATACTAATGAACTAATTAAGCAGGCGCTAAAATCTATTGCAAGGGGGCTTTAATAAATGATTGAGCAAGAAATGGATTTTGAAAATCGTATTGTTTCTCCTGAATATACTGTTGCTGATAATGATACCGAATTATCTCTAAGACCTAAAACACTTGATGATTACATTGGTCAAGACAAGGCAAAGGATAATTTAAGTATTTACATTAAAGCTGCTCGTCAAAGAAAAGAATCTCTCGATCACGTATTGTTATACGGCCCTCCCGGTCTTGGTAAAACAACTCTATCGGGCATTATTGCTCGTGAAATGGGAGTTAATTTGCGTGTTACCTCGGGTCCTGCAATTGAAAAACAGGGTGATTTGGTTGCTATATTAACGTCACTTAATGAAGGCGACGTACTTTTTATTGACGAAATTCATCGTTTATCTCGTAATGTTGAAGAAATATTATATCCGGCGATGGAGGATTTTTCGCTTGATATAATTCTTGGCAAGGGACCATCGGCACGTTCAATAAGACTTGATGTACCACATTTTACACTTGTTGGTGCAACAACGCGCTCGGGACAATTAACAGCTCCATTGCGCGATAGATTTGGTGTATTGTTAAGATTAGAGCTTTATACTCCTGAACAATTAGGTCAAATTGTTAAACGTTCTGCGGGCATTTTGGGTATTGAAATAGATGATGAAGGTGCTCTTGAAATCGCATCGCGTTCAAGAGGTACGCCACGTATTGCAAACCGTCTTCTTAAACGTGTTCGTGATATCGCCGAAATAGAGTTTGACGGTTCTATAGATGTTAATGTCGCACAGTCTGCGCTTGCAAGATTTGAAATTGATGAATTAGGTCTTGATGATTTTGATCGTAAAATGCTTACTGCTATTATAAATCATTACGGTGGCGGACCTGTAGGTCTTGATACTTTGGCCGCTGCCGTCGGTGAAGAAGCAATCACAATTGAAGATGTTTATGAACCATATCTTATGCAGATAGGATTTTTAACAAGAACTCCTCGCGGTAGATGTGTTACACAGGCGGCATATGAACATCTTGGTATAAAAAACAATTCACAACAATCGCTTTTATAAAGGATTAATAAATGAGATATTTTGAAAATTTTAATGATTATGAATTAATAGACGCCGATAACGGTGAAAGACTTGAACGTTGGGGCGATATAATTTTAATTAGACCGGACCCACAAATTATATGGAACGAAGGACACAAAGACAGTCGTTGGAGCAATGCTCACGCAGTTTATCATCGTTCAAACAGCGGTGGCGGATATTGGGAAACACTAAAAAAAGTTCCTGATGTGTGGAGCGTAAAATACGAGGATTTAACATTTCGCTTAAAACCAATGGGTTTTAAGCATACAGGTCTTTTTCCGGAACAAGCTGTTAACTGGTCGTTGGCTCAGAAATTGATTAAGCAAGCAAACAAAGAAGTTTCTGTTCTTAATTTGTTTGCATATACAGGCGGTGCCACAATAGCTTGTCTTAATGCCGGTGCACGTGTCACTCATGTAGATGCATCAAAAGGTATGGTTTCTTGGGCAAAGGAAAACGCCGTTGCATCAGGACTTGCCGATAAGCCTGTAAGATGGTTGGTTGACGACTGTATGAAATTTGTTAAAAGAGAAATTCGTCGCGGCAATAAATACGATGCGATAATTATGGATCCACCGTCTTATGGCAGAGGTCCAAACGGCGAGGTTTGGAAACTTGAACAACAACTTTCTGAATTATTAACAGATGTTGGCAAAATTTTAAGCGATGATCCTTTATTTTTCTTTTTAAATTCTTACACAGGAGGACTTTCTCCTACAATACTTAATTATATGGTAAAAAGTTGTATTGCGCCTAATAATAAGGGCAAGATTTTTACCGAAGAAATTGGTATAAAGGTTACAAAACGTGATGTTATTTTGCCCTGTGGCAATACAACGATTTGGATGAAGTAAATGAACAATATTATTGAAGTTAAAAATATTACATTTGAATATGAAGATGGCGATAATTCCGAAATCGTTTTAAAAGATTTTAATCTTACTATCAAGCGCGGCAGCTTTACCGTAATTTTAGGCCATAACGGTTCGGGTAAATCAACGCTTGCCAAACTGCTTAACGGACTATATAAGCCAACTTTTGGTGAAGTTTTGGTTGATGGTATATCTACCTTAGACGAAGAAAACGAAATAGAAATTAAGCGTAGAGTAGGGCTTGTTTTTCAAAATCCTGATAATCAGCTCGTCGCATCAATTGTAGAAGACGATGTTGCCTTTGGACCCGAAAATCTTGGTCATAGCCCTGATGAAATTAGAAAAGAAGTTGATGATGCTTTAAAATCGGTTGATATGTATGATTTTAGAAAATCAACCCCTCATAGACTTTCGGGCGGTCAAAAACAGCGTGTTGCCATTGCAGGTATTATCGCAATGAAGCCTGACTGCATTGTTTTAGATGAACCTACCGCAATGCTTGACCCAAAAGGCAGAGCAGAGATTATTAACACCATAAAAAAATTAAATAAAGAAAATAATATTACTGTTGTTTTAATAACGCATTTTATGGAAGAGGCTGTAGATGCCGATAGAGTTATTGTTATGGATGACGGAAACATTGTTGCCGATTCAACACCAAAAAACATTTTTAACAATATAAATTTACTAAAAAGCGTTGGTCTTGATGTACCTCAAACAACCGAACTGCTTTACCGATTAAAGCAAAACGGCTTTGATATTTCTACTGATGTTATTTCTATAGAAGAATCAGCACAAAAAATTTATGATGCGATTCATTTGGAGGAAATTTAATTGTCGATACTTGAAGTTAAAAATTTAACTCACACCTATGATAATAATACACCGTTTATGCATGATGCGGTAAAAAATATAAATTTTGCCGTTAATAAAGGCGAGGTTATTGGCATTATAGGACATACCGGTTCAGGCAAATCTACCCTTGTTCAGCATTTAAACGGACTTTTAAAGCCAAGTGAGGGCGAAGTATTATTAAACTGTGAAAATATATGGTCTAATCCCAAAAACATTAGATCAATACGTTCTAAAATTGGTCTTGTTTTTCAATATCCCGAATATCAATTATTTGAGGATACTGTTTATAAAGACATTGCATTTGGTCCTAAAAATATGGGTCTTAGTGATGATGAAATTTCAAATCGTATTAACGAGATCTGCAAGCTTGTAGGCATAAAAGATGAATATCTAAATAAATCACCGTTTGATTTATCCGGCGGTGAAAAGCGTCGTGTTGCCATTGCGGGCGTAATGGCAATGAAACCTGAAATAATCATTTTTGACGAGCCGGTGGCAGGGCTTGACCCAAAAGGACGTGCTAATGTTTTAGAAATGATTTTAGAATACAGAAAAATGTACAATGCAACCGTTCTTATAATTTCACACAATATGGAGGATATGGCTTTAATTGCCGATAAACTCATTGTAATGAACAGGGGAGAAATTGCGCTTTTTGATACAACCGATAATGTTTTTTCTAAACACGAATTTTTAAAAAGTATTGGACTTAACGTACCAATTGTTACACAAATAATGCTTCTACTTAAATCACGTGGACTAAATGTTCCTGATAATATTTTTACCGTTGATAGAGCAGTTGATTATCTTCTTTCTTTAAAACAAGGAGGTAATAACAATGCTTAAAGATATTACTTTTGGTCAGTATTATGACAGCAACTCTTACGTTCACAAGCTTGATCCGCGAGCAAAGCTTGTGTTGTTAATCGTGATTATTATTTTAATATTTATATCTAAAAATGCTCTTGCCTTAGGATTGGTAGCACTATTTATAATTATAAGCGTTCTGTTTTCTAAAGTTTCTTTTAAAATGTATTTAAAAAATTTGAAGGCAATTTTACCCATATTAATTTTTACATTTATAATTAACTTGTTTTACAACACTTCAGGTGATGTTATATTTTCTATATTTAAGCTTTCTATAACCACCGGTTCGTTGTATCGCGCGTTATTTATGAGCGCCCGTATTGTTTTACTAATTATATCAAGCGCAGAATTAACCTATACTACAACACCTAATGATTTAACCGACGCAATCGAAAAAATGTTATCACCGCTAAAAATTTTCAAGCTTCAAAATGCAGTTCATACGATTGCAATGATGATGACAATTGCTTTGCGTTTTATACCAACTCTTATCGAAGAGACTCAAAAAATAATGAGCGCACAAAAAGCACGAGGTGCCGATCTTGAAAACGGTAAATTAATCGAAAGAATTAAAGCGCTTATTCCAATTTTAATACCGCTTTTAATTTCATCGGTAAGAAGAGCATATGAACTTGCAGACGCTATGGAATGTCGTTGTTACAATGGCGGTATAGGTCGCGTAAGAATGAAACAATTAAAGTTGTCAAAAAAAGATTATACATCTTTTATAATCGCGCTTTTATTTATGTTTTTTGTTATAATTTCAAATATTATATTTTAATTGGTGAAGCTTATGAAAAGAATGCTACTTACAATTTCATATGACGGAACTAACTATCACGGCTGGCAGGTTCAGCCAAACGGCGTTACTATACAACAAACATTACAAAACGCATTAGAAAAACTTTTTTCAGAAAGGGTTTCGGTAACAGGCTGTAGCCGAACCGATGCCGGTGTTCACGCAAAAGAATTTTGTTGCCATATAGATTGTAAAGACAATTATCCCGAAAATGCCTTTTTAAAGGGATTAAATTCATTATTACCAAATGATATTTCAGTTATTAATTGTATCGAAGTTAATTCTGAATTTCATGCAAGATACAATGCAAAAGGTAAAAAATATATTTATTATATGTATACAGGAGCTTTAAATCCTTTTAATTCAAGATATATGCTTCATCTTGAAAAAAAGCCTGATATAACACTTATGAATGAATTTTGTAATGGCATTATTGGTACGCACGATTTTGCAGCGTTTTCTTCTTCAAAAAGAACTGTTGAAGATACCGTTCGAACAATTTATGAGTGTCGTGTTGTAGAAAAAGATAATTATTTATATTTTGAAATTGTCGGTAACGGTTTTTTATATAATATGGTTCGTATTATTGCCGGTACTGCATTAGCGGTTGGCTATAAACGTTTAAAGCCTGATTGCCACATAAAAATATTTAGTAACCAGGACCGTTCGTTAGCAGGAAATACATTACCACCACACGCGTTGTTTTTAGATAAAGTTTATTATTAAAGAGGTGATTTTATATGCCGGATTATAGACGAAAAAAAATTAAAAAATCAAAGCTTAAAAGTAGAGAAATTAAAAATAATGATAATATTATTATGGAACCTAAACGGCATAAAAATTCTAACGTTATTCCTCAAAAAAATATAAAGGTTATTAACGGTAACTTTTACAAAAGAAGATTTATTGCGAAATTTTTTATTTCATTATTAATACTCGTTTGCTCTTTATTTCTTATTTTTTCATTCATACTTCCTGTAAGCATATATGAAAACGTTGTTAACGCAGCCGCTCTTATAGGTCACGGTAAATTTCCAATAGATATACCCGGCTCAACAGTAATAAACTGTCATTCTACCGGCAATTACTATTTCACTCTAACCGACACTTCTATAACCGCATACTCCAATAATGGAAAATTTATTTTTACTGATTTACACGGTTTTTCAAATCCTGTAATGTCGATATCAGAGACACGTGTTATGGTTTACGATCAGGGGGGTACATTTCTAAACATATACAATCTTGGCGGTAAAATTCATTCCTTTGAAACAGAAAACGAAATTATATCTGCAAATATATCACGCAGTGGTTCATACGCTATATCCACGCATTCGAATAGCTTTACTTCGGTTGTAGAGGTTTACAACAAGAAGTTTAAAAAAATTTATGCCTGGAATTCAGCCAAAGATATAATTACCAACGTTTTAATTAACCCAAAAGGAAACCGTCTTGCAGTAACAACACTAAATGCATCTTCGGGACAATATGTTTCTAAAGCTCATATTTTAGGTTTTGATTCTGCTGATCCTTTGTTTTCGGTTGATTTTGAATCCTCGATTGGTTTGTCACTTCACAACACAGGTAAAAGCGTTGCCGTTATCAGCAACACTAAGTGCAAGTTTATAAACTGGTCTAAATTTGAAACTACAGAAATCTCAGAATCCGGTGAAATCAATATTGTTAGAAAAGACAAAAACGGTTTGCTAATTGTTTATAATCGCGCCAATGACCGCAGTGATAATACCGTAATTTTAGCTACTAACAATGGTAAAAAGATTAAAAAATTTAAAATTAATGCAACCATTACCGATATTCAATATTCGAAAGGCAGAGTATACTATATAAATGATGTAAACGTTAAACTTTTAGATAACGATGGTAATCTGTTAAGAAAAGCAACTTGTAATTACGGTACTGAACGTTTTGTTGTAATTGCACCAAACGCAATCGCCACCGTTAATAATTGTGAGTTATATAAAATTGATATACAAAAAGGAGATAATTAATATGTCTTTAATTTTAGATTTAATTATTATCGCTATTGTTGTTATTTTTGCTCTAATTTCGGCAAAAAAAGGATTTGTTTGCACTTTGATTGAGGTAGTAGGTTTTGTCTTTGCAATATATATTGCGTTAAGCTTTAGTACACCTATTGCAAATACGATTTATGATAAAACCGTACAGCCTATTATTGCAAATACCTTCGAAACAGTCATAAGTGATGGAGTCGCTAACTCGAATGATGCAGTAGATGCTGTTTGGAACAAAATTCCTTCTTTTATTTCAGAAAACAGTTTCTTTAATATTTCAAAAGAAAACGCGTTAACTGTATTAGGCGATAATGTTTCATTAGAAACAGAAATACTTACATCCAAAATATCCGATTCGTTACTTAAACCGGCGGTTACTAAGATATTATCATCCCTAATATCTGTTATTATTGTTTTTGTACTATTATTTGTTGTTAAGATATTAGCTGTACAAATTAATAAGCTTTTTAATATAAGCATTATAGGCTCATTAAATAAAACTTTAGGTGGCATTTTGGGCATAATAAAGGGCGGAGCTATAGCAATAGTATTTTGTCTTATTATAAGTTTAATTCTTTCGTTTACCAAAAATGGATTTTTAATTTTTACATATGATAATATTCAGTCATCAACTATATTTAAATATTTGATGGAATTTTCTCCATTCTTATAATATATTTACAGCATTCCCAAGGAGTTTTATAAAATGAAATTATGTTCAAAATGCAAAAAAAGACCAGCAGTAGTTTTTATGTCAAATCCAATGGATCCAAATGCCTCGACCGAAGGTTTGTGTTTGGTTTGCGCAAAGGAACTTGGTATTAAACCTGTTGACGATATGCTCAAAAGTATGAATATATCTGATGAAGATATTGAAATGATGAGCAATCAATTTTTAGAGGCAATGTCGGGTGATGATAGTTTTTTGGATGATGAATCACTAAACGACGGAACCTTTGATTTGGGTACTGCGCCTGCGATACCTTTTTTAAAGAATTTATTTGGCGGTTCAGATAATTCAAATGCTACTGACAATAAAAAACAAAGCAATACTAAGGACGGCAAGCCAAAACAAAAGAAAAAACGCTTTATTGATCAGTACTGTAACAATTTGACCCTTCGCGCAAAAGAGGGTAAGCTTGATATAGTTGTCGGCCGCGAACGTGAGCTTGATCGTATGCTACAAATACTTTCACGTCGTTCAAAAAACAACCCTTGCCTCATTGGTGAACCGGGTGTTGGTAAAACAGCAATTGTTGAAGGTTTGGCTTTAAAAATTGTTAATGGTACAGCGCCCGCTCGTTTACTTGATAAAGAAATACTTTTGCTTGACCTTACTTCGCTTGTTGCGGGCACACAATTCCGCGGTCAATTTGAAAGCAGAGTGAAAGGCCTTGTAGAAGAGGTTAAAGATGCGGGTAACATTATTCTCTTTATAGATGAAATTCATAATCTTGTTGGCGCGGGTGATTCTGCAGAGGGTTCTATGAATGCCGCAAATATTTTAAAGCCTGCGCTGTCTCGTGGTGAAATTCAGGTTATTGGCGCAACCACCTTTAAAGAGTACCGTAAGTATATTGAAAAAGATGCCGCTCTTGAGCGTAGATTTCAACCGGTTACAGTAGAAGAACCCTCGATTAAAGAAGCTATTAATGTTATGTTAGGCATAAAACCTTATTACGAAGGTTATCACACTGTTACAATTCCCGATATTATTGTAGAAAAGGCTGTGAATTTATCTGAAAGATATGTAACAGACCGTTTTTTACCCGACAAGGCTATCGACCTTTTAGACGAGGCTTGCGCATGTGCAAGCCTTGAAAACAAGGCTATTGACGAGCTTTATATCGCAAATAAAAAGGTTGCAGAATACTCAAAACAACTGGATGAGCTTACAGCCGAAGTAGAAAATCCAAACTATGAAAAACAGGCGTTAGTAAAATCTAATCTCGAAAAGTACAAAACTCAAGCCGACAGTCTTTGTGACGCCGCCGCTAATAACACTGTAACCGAACGTCATCTTGCAACGGTTATCGAAATGTGGACAGGTATTCCTGCCTCTAAAATCGAAGAAAACGAGCTTTCAAAGCTCGCGCGTTTAGAAGATGCTTTAAATGAAAAAATCATCGGACAAGCCGATGCAACAAAACTCGTATCAAATGCAGTAAAACGCTCTCGCGTTAAAACAAGCGCTTTGCATCGTCCTGCATCTTTTATATTTGTAGGTCCTACAGGCGTTGGCAAAACAGCACTTGTAAAAGCGTTGTCGGAACAGTTGTTTGATACTCCCGAAACGCTTATAAGATTAGATATGTCTGAATTTATGGAAAAGCATTCAGTGTCACGTCTAATTGGTGCGCCTCCGGGATACGTTGGTTATGACGAAGCCGGTCAGCTTACCGAAAAAGTAAGACGCAAACCGTATTCGGTTATTTTGGTTGACGAAATCGAAAAAGCTCATCCTGATGTACTTAACATTCTTTTACAAATACTTGACGAGGGTAGGGTAACCGATGCTCACGGAAGAAATGTAAACTTTGAAAATACCATTATTGTAATGACTTCAAATGCAGGAAGTGAACGTAACGATAATCTTTTGGGATTTGGTAAAACCGTTGCCGAAGCTTCAAAAGAAAAAGCATTAAAGGCTTTGCGAGAATTTTTACGTCCTGAATTTATTGCGCGTGTTGACGAAATTGTTGTATTTAATCCATTAACAATTGAATCATTACAAATAATTGCAAAAATTATGCTTGACGAGCTTACCGAATCATTAAAAGAAAGAAATATAATGTTTACTTTTGATTCAGATGTAACAGAGTATATTGCGAAAAAATGTGACGGCACAAAAACGGGCGCGCGTGAGCTTCGCAATATTATACGTCGCGAGATTGAAACACCGGTTGTTGATATGATAATTTCAGCAGTTTCGATACAAAAAATTAATGCTACAATAGTTCAAGGAAATCTTACCATTAAAAACGGATAATGATTATCAGGAAAGTACGAATTATTTAAATGAATTATTATAAATGGCTTAACAAAAACACTAATTCTTTACAAGGAAAAACTGTTGCTGTTTCTGGTGCTACGGGTGGCATTGGTGTTTGGGTTTGTGATTACTTGGCATATTTAGGTGCAAATATTGTTTGTCTTGACCGTAATGCGATAAAATCTAATAAACTCATTAACAATTTAAAAATGAAATATCCTTCGCTTAATGCTACTCATATCACTGTCAATCTTGAGAATATTGTTGATGTAAATACTGCAGCAGAAATGCTAAAAAAATTAGATATAGATTATTTAATACTTAATGCAGGCGCATATAAAATTCCACGTTATAAATGTAACACGGGTTTTAACAATGTCTTTATGATTAATTTTATATCTCCTTATTTTTTAGCGTGTGAATTAAAAAACAGCATTATAAAACGCAACGGCAGGGTAGTCGCAGTAAGCAGTATTGCGCATAATTATTCTAAAATCGATGTTAATGATATTGATTTTTCAAATCGTACTGCCGCAAGTCTTGTTTACGGCAACGCAAAACGTTTTTTAACTTTAGCGCTATATAATGTTTTTGAATCAGAGAATAACTTATCTATTGTACATCCCGGAATAACCCTTACAAATATAACGGCGCATTTTCCTAAATTCATTTTTGCTATTATCAAATTTCCAATGAAGGTTATTTTTATGCATCCAAAAAAGGCTGCACTATCTATCTTGATGGGTTTGTTTAATAATACTCAAAAGAATCAATGGATTGGACCAAAACATTTTAATATATAGGGTTTACCTACAGAAAAATATTTAAATACATTTACGCATGATGAGT
>JAZSKN010000048.1:0-24882 GCA_045534895.1 Acutalibacteraceae bacterium | reverse complement strand
AAGCTTGTGGCGTATCGTGAAAAGGGAATGGTTGGTAAGCCACTTCGCGTTATTGGAGTCGGTATTCCGAACGTTGGTAAATCATCGTTTATTAACCGTATTGCAGGCGGCGGCCGCGCAAAGGTTGAAAATCGCCCCGGTGTTACGCGCGGTAATCAGTGGTTTACTATAGATAAGGAGTTAGAGCTTCTTGATACTCCCGGTGTTTTATGGCCCAAATTTGAGGACAATACAGTTGGCGAGCATTTAGGTTTTACAGGGGCTGTTACAGACAGAATTATGGACACCGAGCTTCTTGCAATGCGTTTGCTTGAAATTCTAATACAACTTTATCCACAATTGCTTTATGAAAGATATAAAGTAAGTGAATTTCCGGAAGACAGTTATGATGCTTTATGTCTTTTGGGTAAAAAACGCGGTATGATGATTCGCGGAGGCGAGACCGATACCGAACGTGCGGCAGCAATGCTTTTGGAAGAATATCGCAATTGTAAGATCGGTAAAATAACACTTGAAAGGGTTGAATAAATTGCCTGATTTTTCTTGTGAAAAGGAAGCGCTTGATAAAGGCTATAAATTTATTTGCGGTGTCGATGAGGCAGGGCGTGGACCACTTGCGGGTCCGGTTTGTGTTGCGGCAGTTATTTTACCATATGATTGTGTTATCGAAGGGCTTAATGATTCTAAAAAAATAAGTGAAAAAAAGCGTGAAGCACTTTTTGATATTATAAAAGAAAAAGCAATTGCGTATAGCATTGCTTTTGGTACTTTAGAAGAAATTGAAGAATATAATATTCTTGAGGCTACATATATTGCAATGAATCGCGCGATAGATGGTTTAAATATTAATGCGGATTTTGCTCTTATTGACGGAAACCGTGTACCAAAGGGTATAAAAATCCCTTGTGAAACGGTTGTTAAAGGTGATGCAAGCTCGTGTTCAATTGCAGCGGCTTCAATACTGGCAAAGGTAACTCGTGACCGCTTGCTTATGGAATATGACAAAAAGTATCCGGAGTATCATTTTGCACAGCATAAGGGTTATGGTACAAAGGCACATTATGAAGCGATAAAGCAACACGGTGTTTGTGAAATTCACCGTTTGTCATTTTTGAAAAATGTACTCGGGTAATGTGCGTTCTGCTGCAGTAGGCAAGGCGGGCGAGGATTTTGTTGCGCAATATTTAAGGTCTATAGGTTATATAATTATTAAGCGCAATTGGCGTGACAGTCGTTACGGAGAAATTGATATTGTTGCCGAAAATCAAGAATGTATTGCCTTTGTCGAGGTCAAAACAAGACAAAAAAATTCGCTTGTAAGCGGTCTTGAGGCTGTTGATTTTGCAAAGCAACAGCGTACAAAAAACGCCACGCAAACCTTTATGAAAAGGCTTAGAACCAAGCTTCCGCCCAGAATAGACGTTGCCGAGGTTACTGTAATTGATGAAAAAGACGGATTGTTTAAATTTGAATTAAATTATATTAAGAATGCTTTTTAGGGTGATTTTATGCAATTTTTTGATTTGCATTGCGATACTGCTTATAAATGCTATCGCGACAATGTGCTCTTTACCGATAGTGCACTTGCTGTGACACCGCAAAAGGCGAGTTTATTTGACAAATGGAGTCAATGCTTTGCTGTTTTTGTTAAAGACGGCATTGATAGTCCTTTCGAATATTATAAAAACACACTAAAAGAATTTAAAATTCAATTAAAAAACAAACCAAATAATCTTACAAGTTTTTTTACTGTAGAAAACGGAATTATAATAGAAAATGACTTAAATCGCGTTGAAAAACTTTATAATGACGGTATACGTGCGGTTACACTTACGTGGAACGGTGAAAATCAAATTGCGGGCGGTGCCGATACCAATACAGGCTTAAAGCACTTTGGCGAAGAGGTTATAAGCGAGCTCAACAGATTTGGCATTATGACTGATTTATCACATCTTAATAAAAAAAGTTTTTATAGAGTAATAGAACTTGCCCAAAAACCAATTATTACACATTCTTGCTTAGAATATGTGCACAAGCACCGTAGAAATATAGATGATGATCAACTAAGGCTGTTGGTGCAAAAAGGCGGAGTTTTTGGTTTGTGTTTTTATCCTGCTTTTTTAGGCGAGGGTAATGTTTTTGAAAATATATACAAGAATGTTTATCATGTGCTTGAAATGGGATATGAAGATTATTTAAGCATTGGTTCGGATTTTGACGGTGCTGATATGGATAAAGATTTATATGATATTTCTTTTGTACCGGTACTGTATAACTATTTAAAATCTCGAAATATAAGTGATGATATTTTAGAAAAAATATTTTATAATAATGCGTATAACTATTTCAACAAAGGGGAATTATAATGAATTATGTAAGTACAAGAAACAATGCTGTTAAGGTATCGTCGGCTTTTGCTATAGCTCACGGTATTTCTGTCGAAGGCGGGCTTTATGTACCCGAAAGCATACCACAACTTACAGAAAAAGATTTTTTAGATTTATCTTTGCTTGATTATAAAAGCAAGGCTGAATTTATACTTAAAAAATATCTTACCGATTTTACCGATGATGAAATTTCTAAATGTGTAAACGGAGCATATACCGGCAGCTTTGATGATGAAAAGCCTGCCGCTATTGCACAGCTTGGGGATAGTATAAATATACTTGAGCTTTGGCACGGACCAACTTGCGCGTTTAAGGATTTAGCGCTACAGCTTTTACCGTACCTGCTTACTACTTCTACCAAAAAGGTTGCCGACGGTAAAAAGACGGTTATTTTGGTTGCTACTTCGGGAGATACGGGTAAAGCGGCTCTTGAAGGCTTTAAGGATGTAGAAAACACCGAAATTATTGTTTTTTATCCAAGTGAAGGTGTAAGTCCGATGCAAAAATTGCAAATGGATTCTCAAAAGGGTAACAATGTTCACGTTTGTGCAATAAAGGGTAATTTTGATGATGCTCAATCGGGCGTAAAAAAGATTTTTACCGATAAAGATATTAAAGACACTCTTGCGAAAAACGGTATGGAGTTTTCTTCGGCAAATTCGATTAACTGGGGAAGACTTGTTCCGCAAATCATTTACTATATTTCTGCTTACTGCGATATGCTGTCTAAGGGTGATGATTTATCACAAGGCTTCAATATTGTTGTTCCTACAGGGAATTTTGGTAATATTCTTGCGGCTTACTATGCAAAAAAAATGGGTGTACCTGTAAACCGTCTTATTTGCGCATCAAACGCTAACCGTGTGCTTACCGATTTTATTAACACAGGTGTATACGACCGTAACAGAGAATTTTATACCACAATGTCACCCTCAATGGACATACTTATTTCAAGCAATCTCGAACGTATGCTTTACATTTTGTCTGATGGTGATGATAAGTATATTGCCGATTTGCAAAACAAGCTTGCAAATGAAGGCAAATTTACTGTAAATGATACAGTTCTTTCAAAATTACAGAACTTATTTTATGGCGCTTGCTGTGATGATGACGGAACGCTTAAAACAATAAAGAAAACGTTTGACGAGTACGGATATCTTTGTGACACACATACGGCAGTTGCTGTAAATGCTTATGAGCAATATGTTAACAGCACAAATGATAATCGTCCTGTAATTATTGCTTCAACAGCATCTCCATACAAATTTGCAAAGAGCGTATTATCGGCACTTTCGAGCAATATTCCCGAAAGTGAGTTTGATACGGTTGATGCATTGTCAGAGCTCACTTGCACATCGGTTCCTGTACCGCTTGCAGAGCTTAAAAATGCTACCGCGCGTTTTAAAGATATATATGACAAAGCTGATATGTACAAAGCTGTGTGTAAATGCTTAAAAATTGATTAAAAAACAAATATCCGACTCTATTGAGTCGGATATTGTTGCAGTATTACTGTCTTGCCTTAAAGGTGTCACAGCAGGTTTCGCTACAGGTACAAGCAGTACGGTTACCAACCTGAATATGACCTGCCGAGCAAGAGTCGTTTTCAGTGTGGTGAACACAATTTTTAACACTGCATTTAATACAATTTTCAGTTTTACAGCTTGATGACATATCCATATTAAAACTTCCTTTCCTGGCTTTTAGCCAAGAATAGTATTTGCATTTTTAAATTTTTTATACCAAGGCAGGTGAAACACCATTATGAATCTATTTACAATAGCCGATTTACATTTACCGCTTGGCAGTGACAAGCCTATGGATATTTTTGGCGGTTGGGATAATTATGTTGAACGAATTGAAAAAAATTGGAAAAAATTAGTAAGTGATAAAGACACGGTTGTTATTGGCGGTGATATTTCCTGGGCAATTTCGCTACAGCAAGCCCGAGCAGATTTTGAATTCATTAATTCATTGCCCGGTAAAAAAATAATCTTAAAAGGCAATCACGATTATTGGTGGTGTACCGCCAATAAAATTAATGAATTTTTATCGAATAATAAGTTTGATACAATTAATATTTTGCATAATAATTGTTATTCTGACGGCAGTATTGCAATATGTGGCACGCGTGGTTGGATATACGACGGAACGGGCGAGCACGATCAAAAGGTAATTTTGCGCGAGGCTTCAAGACTTGAAACTTCTATCAAGCTTGCAATTGATGCCGGTGTTACACCTATAGTTTTTCTTCATTATCCACCTGTATACGCCGACTGCATTTGCGAAGAAATATTAAATGTTTTAAAAAAGTATAATATAGATATAGTATATTACGGCCATATTCACGGCAAAGGAATTTATAACACAGTTGACGAGTATAGTAATATAAAATTAAAGATTGTATCGGCCGATGCAGTCGAATTTACACCGCAATTTGTGTCAAAATGTGACCGATTTGAAAAAATTTAAAAATTATATGTTTGTAAAGGCAAGATGTCAGTAAAAATCTCTTGATTTTTTCTCAAATTATGGTATAATTATCACAATTTAATATGGAGTTCTATGGACTTTGTACGGAGGTATATTAATAATGGCTTTAAAAGAAACTAACAAAATTGAAACTAATCGCTATCAGCTTGAAATTCTTATTGATGGCGAACAATTCCGTGAGGCAATTAAGCAGGCTTATCGTAAAGAGGGTAAAAAGATTACAATTCCTGGCTATAGACCGGGTAAAGCGCCCCTTGCTATGATAGAAGCACGTTACGGTAGCGAAGTGTTTTTTGAAGATGCTTTAAATCTCATTTATGCTGATGCTGTCGAGGCTGCTATTAACGAGTCGGGTCTTAAGGTAATTGATGACAAGATGGACTTTGAACTTGTTTCAATATCTAAAGAAGACGGTGTAGATTTTAAGGTTAGTGTTACTACATATCCTGAAATTGAGCTTGAGGCTTATAAGGGTCTTAAGGCAGAACGCCCACTTGTTAAGGTTGAGGCCGCTGAAGTTAACGCTGAAATTAAATCTTTGCAAGAACGTAACGCGCGTATGGTATCTGTTGAAGACAGAGCAGCTAAAAAAGGCGATACCGTTGTAATTGACTTTGAAGGCTTTAAAGACGGTGTTGCGTTTGACGGTGGCAAGGCAGAAGGTCACTCACTTGAACTTGGTTCGGGTCAGTTTATCCCCGGTTTTGAAGATCAAATTATCGGCAAAAAAATTGATGAAGAATTTGACGTTAACGTTACATTCCCTGAAGAGTACGGTGCAGAAGAGCTTGCCGGTCAACCCGCTGTATTTAAAGTTAAGCTTCACGAAATTAAATTACGTGAGCTTCCTACAGCGGATGATGAGTTTGCAAAAGATGTAAGTGAGTTTGACACACTAAAAGAGCTTAAGGCTGACCTTAAGAAAAAGGCTCTCGAGCGCAAAAAGAAGGCGGCTGAAGAGGCTGTTGAAAATATTCTTGTACAACAGGTTGTTGACGGCATTAAGGGCGAAATTCCCGAAGCAATGTTTACAAAGCGTTTAGACCAGTCTGTTGAAGAATTTGGTTACCGTTTACAGTCACAAGGTATGAGCCTTGATTTATATCTTCAGTACACAGGTAGCACAATTGAGCAGTTCCGTGAGACCTTCCGTCCACAAGCTGAAATGCAGGTTAAATATCGTCTTGCACTTGAGAAGATTGTTGAGCTTGAAGGTATTAAGGCTGACGAAGAGGCTGTTGAGGCTGAATTTGCTAAAATTGCTGAAGGCTACGGCGTAGATGTTGACAAGGTTAAGGCTGTTATTCCTGCTTCTGAAGTTGAAAAAGACGTTGCAGTGGGTAAGGCTATTGACTTTGTAAAAGCTAATGCGGTAATTACCGATGCAGTAGATGAAAAGAAAGAGGCTAAAAAAGCCGCTGCAAAGAAAACAGAGGAATAATCTGTTTATAATTTGAATTATTCGTTCATAATATTTACTACTACGTCGGAATAGTGCTTTTGTGCTATTCCGACGAAATCTTAAAAGATTATTTATTAGGAGGTATTTTATAATGGAAAACACTTTAATTCCTTACGTTGTTGAACAAACAAGCCGTGGTGAACGTTCGTATGACATTTTTTCTCGTTTGCTTAATGATAGAATCATTATGCTTAACGGTCAGGTAGATGATGCAAGTGCCAGTGTAATTATTGCTCAGCTTTTGTTTCTTGAAGGTCAGGACCCTGATAAAGATATTAGTTTTTATATTAACAGTCCCGGCGGTTCAGTTTCAGCAGGTCTTGCTATATATGACACTATGCAATATATTAAATGTGACGTAAGCACTATTTGTATGGGCATGGCCGCATCTATGGGTGCATTTTTGCTTTCATCTGGTGCAAAGGGTAAGCGTTATGCTCTTCCTAACAGCGAGATTATGATTCATCAGCCATTGGGCGGTGCTCAGGGTCAAGCAAGTGATATTATTATTCATGCCGACCATATTAAACGTACACGTAGCAATCTTAACAGAATTTTAGCCGAAAATACAGGCAAAGCAATTGAAGAGATTGAGCGCGATACCGAGCGTGACAACTTTATGACAGCTGATGAGGCCGCAAATTACGGTCTTATTGATAAGGTTATTTCTAAAAGATAAGAGGTATATCGAATGTCTAAAGATATAGAAAAGGAGATACGCTGTTCCTTTTGCGGTAAAACTCAAGATGAGGTTATGCGCCTTGTAGAAGGTCCGGGTGTATATATCTGTGACAGTTGTATAAACTTTTGCTCTTCTTTGCTTTTTGATGATGAAATTGCATATGAAGAAAAAAAGAAAAACAAAAAACAGACCGATAAGGTTTTGCCAAAGCCACAAGAGATTAAGGCATTGCTTGATGAATATGTAATTGGTCAGGATGATGCAAAAAAAACCTTGGCTGTAGCAGTTTATAATCATTATAAACGCATATACAAAAACGAGGATTTAGACGTTGACATTGCTAAAAGCAATGTACTTATGTTAGGTCCTACCGGTGTGGGTAAAACCTTGCTTGCACAAACCTTGGCTCGCATTCTTGATGTGCCGATTGCCATAACCGACGCTACCACCTTAACCGAGGCAGGTTATGTTGGTGAAGATGTAGAAAATATTTTGCTACGTTTGATACAGGCAGCTGACTTTGATATAGAAAAGGCAGAACACGGTATTATTTACATTGATGAAATTGATAAAATTTCTCGTAAAAGTGAAAACGCGTCAATTACACGCGATGTAAGCGGTGAGGGTGTTCAACAGGCGCTATTAAAAATTCTTGAAGGAACTGTATCTAATGTTCCACCACAGGGTGGCAGAAAACATCCACAGCAAGAATTTATTCAAATTGATACAACAAATATCTTGTTTATTTGTGCGGGTGCGTTTGACGGTATTGACAAAATTATTGAGCGACGTATGGGCGGCAGTAGCTTAGGCTTTGGCGCAGATGTTAAGTCACCAAAAAGTATTGAGGCGCAACAGCTTTCTAAGCTTGCTACTCATCAAGACCTTGTAAAATTTGGTCTTATACCTGAGCTTGTTGGTCGTTTACCGGTTATTACGGGTCTTGATTCTATGGATAAAGACACGCTTATACGTATAATGACCGAGCCCAAAAATTCTATTATTAAGCAATATCAGGCACTTTTTATGCTTGACGGCATTAAGCTTGAGTTTGAAAAACAAGCGCTTAACACTATTGCCGAGTTGACCATCAAAAACAAAACCGGTGCCCGTGGACTGCGTTCTATTATAGAAAGCACGTTACAAGATTTTATGTTTGAGTTACCTTCTAATGAAGGCGTTGACAAGGTTGTTATTACTGCAGATACCGTAAACGGCGGTAAGGCCAAAATAACCTATAATTAATAATTTATATAATTCAAAAAGACCAAGTCGTTGACTTGGTCTTTTTGAGTGTAATTATATTTTTTATTCAAGCACATACGATGAACTTTGATCAATTAAAGATATTGAACCTGTTGTCGCATAATCACCCAAAAGTTTTATTTGTGACTGTGTTACGTCGAAAAAGTCTACCTGCGGGGGAATCTCGTCAAATATTGCTCGATATATCATATGTGCGCCAATATAACCCGCAAGGGGAGTGCTGTGGTTGTGAGCATCCGGAATACAAAATTCAGAAACGTGTATTCCAATATTGATAAAATTGTTAATTTCTGATTTCCAATCAAGAAATAATGTGTCACCATAAATACTGGTTGCGTTATCTATGCAACCTTGGTTTTCATTATGAGCCGGAAAAATTGCAAGCTTGGTATATGAGGCTGTACATGCATTTATCATTTTGGGTAATTCTGCTACTGCCTCATAATTATATAATCCACAAATAAATACTGCCGAATAATTTCCGTCAAGAATGTTTTGCATAATATAAGCGTCATCGGTATACGTTTTAACGTTGGCATATCCTCTTGAATGGGCTTCAACAACTATTCTATTACCGCACATTGTTTGTAAAGTAGGTCCAATAGCAGAAGTAGCAATAAAACTGTTGCCTAAAATTAAAACTTTGTTTCGGCTATCATTAATTTTAAGTACACCCATATTACTATTGGTGGATAATGCCGATTTTTTTGTCTCCATAATCATTTTATAAACTGCTGAAGAATCAATCTCTTGATAAGGTATTGTTATAGTTATGTTTTTATTAATCTTGTTTTCGTCGTCATAATTATAATTAATTGTGCGTAAATATGATTCTTTACCGCTTGCAACGCGGTTAATGGTATGGGTTATTTTTACATCATTAGTTGTAATTATATTTGTAAAAACGTTTAAGGACTTGTCGGTAGCGGCGGGGGCAGAGGTGGTTACGCTACCAATTGTTTCATTATGTTTTGTAATGCAGTAAGTATTGTCTTTTTTTGAAATTTTCCATTCTTTAGGGAAGGTGATTAACAACATAGAATTGCTGTTTTTAATTGAAAGTGCAACCTGACTAAAACTATATATAACTGTGCAGGGAATATCCTTGTAGCTTTTTTCTTCATTAGTATCGCTTACTACGCTTGAATTATTTTCTGTTGTTATAGAATTATCTTTTACGGTAGTGTTTATTGATTCTTGTGGTGCGCTTGTGATATCTGAATTTGTGCTATTTACAGATGTAGTATTGCTGTTATCTGTAATAGTAGAAGATGTATTTGGTTGTAATTCTATTATTGAAGAATTGTCTTGCTGTGTATCTATAGATAATTGTGATTCATTTGCTTGATTACTTTTTTTACAAGCAGATATTGAAAATATTAAAAGCATACACAAAATAACCGTTAAAAACTTTTTCAAAACAAACACCTCAATTAGTTGTATTATGTATTAATTTTAGTCTACCACAAATAGACTTTGGTGTCAAGTGACAAAAAATAATTATGTACAAGACAAGTATTGCCATAAATAATAAAGTCACTCCTGTCGTTAGACAAAAGTGACTTTTTAATGCGAAAGAGCAGTATAACGGTGCGTAAAGTGGGGTAAAAACGACCAAAAGTAGCGTAGCGCTAATCTTCAAGAACGAATTTGCCTTTTGTTCCGTCAGGATTTATATAATACCCGTCGACAATTTCATTAAAACCGCCACCAAAATGCCAACCTTTTGATTCAATCCATCCGATAAAAGCATCTGCAAATTCATCTGTTGTAATTTTGAAAGGTATTTCAACACAACCATTTATCTCTATTTCTTTACGCATTATCATCATCTCTTAAGGAAAGTATATCACAAATTATTTTGGTGTTCAATGAAATCGCCTACTGCGATGAAATCCTCACTCTGTTAGGATGAAATCTGCTAACGCAGATGAAATTAAATCCGTCCTTATCTCCCTCCGAAGTCGGATTTCATCACGAAGTGATTTCATCCACCGCAGGTGGATTTATCCCGTCCGAAAGGACGGATTTAGTTGAAAAGAACCCACATTTGTCTAAGACAAATGTGGGTTCTTTTCTGGTGCCGCTGACCGGACTTGAACCGGTACGGTATCGCTACCGAGGGATTTTAAGTCCCTTGTGTCTGCCTATTCCACCACAGCGGCGTCTAAGATATAATATATCAAATCAAGCATTTTGTCAAGATATTTTTGCAGAAAGGCAGCATATTTTTTAAAAGTTTTCTTTTTTAAAAAATCTAAAACATTTTACGCAGTTTTGCAAGAGCTGCCGTTTCAATTCTTGATACATAGCTTCGCGATATTTTTAATTTTTTTGCAATTTCGCGTTGTGTTAATTCTTTATTACCGTATAAGCCAAATCGCATACAAATTATTTCGAATTCGCGCTCATCAAGCGCATCTTTTAAAATACTGCGCAATTTTTCGATTTTGATTTTTGTGTCAATATCATCTTCAATATTTCCTTCATCGGCAATGATATCAATTAGTGTCAGGGTATTGCCGTTTTTGTCAGTATCGATAGGGTCGCTTATATATACGTCCTGAGCATATTTTTTATTGTTTCTGAAATGCATTAAAATTTCATTTTCTATACAACGCGCGGCATAGGTTGCGAGTCTGATTTTTTTGTCACATTTAAAAGTATTTACAGCCTTAATAAGACCAATTGTTCCAATTGATATTAAATCATCCTGATCTTCTGCAGTATAATATTTTTTTACAACGTGCGCTACAAGTCTTAAGTTGTGTTCAATAAGCTTATCACGCGCGGTAATGTCACCATTATCTTTAAGTTTCAATAATTCTGCTTCTTTTTTAGCAGAAAGTGGTGGCGGAAAAGACCCCGCTCCTTTAACGTGCAAGGCTAAGTAAAATAAATTAGAAAGTATTTGTGTAAGCATTTGTAAAAGCATATATAATCCCCCTCAACAAAATATATGAAAGTCGGGTTAAAAATAATTAAATTTTATGCAAAATTTTTGTACTTTTTAATTGACAATATTTTTGTGTTATGGTAAAATAACTGAGATAAATTTGTAGCATATTGTGCTTGTAATTTGTTTTTGAAAGGATGGTTTAAAAATGACAATGCAAATACCAAATAATATTTACAAACCTGAATTTCTTAATGGCTTTTTTCCCACTGTTGACAAGGCGGTTTTGTCACCTTTTTTAAAAGACCCAAAATTTAATTTTTGTATTTTACCCGGTTTTTGCGATGTGCATGTGCATTTTCGTGAGCCGGGTTTTTCTTATAAAGAGACTATTTTCTCGGGTTCGCGCGCTGCAGCACGCGGTGGTTATACCGCAGTTTGTACAATGCCTAATCTTAACCCTGTGCCCGATAGTGTCGAACATTTAAATGTTCAATTAAAAATTATTGAAAAAGATGCTGTGATAGATATTTTCCCGTATGCGTCTATTACGGTTGCTCAAAACGGTCAAGCTCTTTCCGATATGGAAGGTATGTCAAATATTTGTATTGCATTTTCGGATGATGGTCGCGGTGTTCAGTCACGCGAACTTATGCGTGAAGCTATGTTAAAAGCTAAGTCATTGGGCAAAATTATAGTAGCTCATTGTGAAGATAATTCATTGTTACACGGCGGCTATATTCACGACGGTGAATATGCAAAATTACACGGTCATAAGGGTATATGCTCTGAAAGTGAGTGGGGACCGATAAAGCGTGATTTAGAGCTTGTTAAAGAGACGGGTTGCGCTTATCACGTTTGTCACATTTCTTGTAAAGAAAGTGTCGAGCTTATACGTAATGCAAAAGCTGAGGGTCTTAATGTTACTTGCGAAACGGCACCGCATTATTTAATACTTGATGACAGCGACTTGCAAGAAGACGGTAAATTTAAAATGAATCCGCCGCTTCGCTCGCGCGAAGACAAACTTGCGCTTATTGAGGGCATAAAAGACGGAACAATAGATATGATTGCTACCGACCATGCACCGCATAGTGAAGAAGAAAAGAGCAAAGGATTAGAAAAAAGTGCGTTTGGTATAGTTGGAATTGAAACAGCGTTTCAGCTACTTTACACATACTTTGTAAAAACAGGCGTTATTACGCTTGAGAAACTAATTAATTTATTATGCTTTAATGCGCGTAAGAGATTTAATATACCGCTAAATAACGATTACTCTATATGGCGGTTTGATGAAGAAATTAATGTAAATCCCAATGATTTTATTTCTAAAGGAAAGGCAATGCCTTTTGAAAATTATAAATTATTTGGCAAATGTTATTTGACAGTTTGTGATGGAAAGATAGCATATAAAGATAATTCAATATACATTCAGGAGGAAGTAAAAAATGGCTAAAAGAACAGATATTAAAAAGGTTTTAATTATAGGCTCAGGTCCTATCGTAATAGGTCAGGCGGCAGAGTTTGACTATGCAGGCACTCAGGCGTGTCTTGCGCTTAAAGAAGAAGGATACGAGGTTATACTTTGCAACTCAAATCCTGCTACAATTATGACCGATACCTCTATCGCAGATAAGGTATATATGGAGCCACTTACTCTTGAATATATGGCAAAAATTTTACGATATGAGCGTCCTGATGCAATTGTACCGGGTATTGGTGGTCAAACAGGTCTTAACCTTGCAATGCAACTTGAAGAAAAGGGTATTCTTAAAGAATGTGGGGTAGAGCTTCTTGGCACTTCGCGTGACAGTATTGAGCGCGCAGAAGACCGCGAACTCTTTAAAGAAATGTGCGAGTCAATAGGCGAGCCGGTTATTCCTTCTGAAATCACATACAGCATTGAAGAAGCAAAGGAAGCAGCCAATAGAATAGGTTACCCTGTAGTGCTTCGTCCTGCATTTACATTAGGCGGCACAGGCGGCGGCTTTGCCTATAATGAAGAAGAGCTTGTTGAGGTAGGTCTTAATGCATTTAAGCTTTCTCCTGTACATCAGGTTCTTATTGAAAAGAGTGTAAAGGGTTACAAGGAAATTGAGTTTGAGGTTATGCGCGACTCTAATGACCACGCAATTACAATTTGCGGTATGGAAAATATTGATCCGGTTGGCGTTCATACCGGCGACTCTTTGGTTGTGGCACCTATTATGACACTCAATGATCACGACCTTAAAATGCTTAATGATAGCGCTATTAAGATTATTCGTGAACTTAAAATAGAGGGCGGATGCAACGTTCAATTTGCGTTAGATCCTAATTCAAGCAATTATTATTTAATTGAGGTAAATCCACGTGTATCACGTTCGTCGGCACTTGCGTCAAAAGCATCGGGATATCCGATTGCGCGCGTAACTGCTAAAATTGCTGTTGGTATGTCACTTGAGGAAATTAAAATTGCCAATACTACAGCTGCTTTTGAGCCGAGACTTGATTATGTTATTACAAAGCTTCCGCGTTTTCCGTTTGATAAATTTACAACTGCCTACAACGTGCTCGGTACTCAAATGAAGGCAACGGGCGAGGTAATGGGTATTGGTACTACCTTAGAAGAAAGCTTGCTTAAAGGTACCCGTTCACTTGAAATCGGTGTAAATCATCTTTATCACAATAAATTTGATAATATGAGCGACGATGAACTTAAGGCTTATATTTGTGAATTTAGAGATGATAATCTATTCGCAATAGCCGAACTGCTTTATCGCGGCGCTACTGTAGAAGAAATTCATAACATCACAAAAATTACAGCCTTCTTCCTTGAAGCAGTAAAACGTATTATCGATATGGAAAGAAGCCTTAAAGAAAATCCACGTAATCTCGATATTTTACGTGCAGCTAAAAAGATGGGATTTTCTGATAAATATGTTGCAAGAATGTGGGAATGCAGTGAAATAGACGTTTACAATTTCCGCAAAGAAAACAAGCTTACACCTGTTTTCCGTATGGTTGATACCTGTCACACAAACGCATATATTCCGTATTTTTATTCTTCATATCACGGTGAAAACACATCTGTTTTAACCAATAAAAAGAAAATTGTTGTTCTTGGTGCCGGTCCTATTCGTATAGGTCAGGGCGTTGAATTCGACTATTCAACAGTACACGCAGTATCTACGATTAAAAAATCGGGCTACGAAGCAATAATTATTAATAATAATCCTGAAACCGTTTCAACCGACTACACAACCGCTGACAAGCTTTATTTTGAGCCACTTACGCCTGAAGACGTAATGAATATTATTGATTTTGAGCAACCTGAGGGTGTAGTAGCATCATTGGGCGGTCAAACGGCAATTAACCTCGCACAACCGCTTATGGACCGTGGCGTAAAGATTATTGGTACTGATTGTGAAGCTATTGAACGCGCTGAAAATCGTGACAGTTTTGAAAAAATATTACAAGAATTAAATATACCGCAACCAAAAGGTAGAGCAGTAACTAAAATTGAAGATGGTGTAGCTGCCGCTGCGGAAATTGGATATCCTGTACTGGTTCGTCCAAGCTTTGTACTTGGCGGACGTGCTATGCAGATAGTATCTAACGAAGAACAGCTTCGTCATTATCTTAAAACTGCTGTTGAAATTGATGCCGATAAGCCTGTACTTGTTGATAAATACATTCAGGGTAAAGAAGTAGAGGTTGATGCTATTTGTGACGGACAAGATGTATTTGTTCCCGGTATTATGGAGCTTGTTGAACGCACGGGTATTCACTCAGGCGACTCAATAAGCGTTTATCCCACCTTTAGCATTTCGGACAAAGTACGAGGCACTATATTAGAATATTCTAAAAAGTTAGGTCTTGGAATTGGAATAGTGGGTCTTTATAACATTCAGTTTATTGTTGACGAAAATGATAACGTTTATATTATTGAGGTTAATCCACGTTCTTCAAGAACTGTACCGTTCCTTTCAAAATCAACCGGTTATTCACTTGCCGATATTGCTACAGAGGTTATACTCGGTAAATCACTTAAAGAACAAGGAATATTCTGTCTTTATCCGCAAGAAAAGAACCGTTACTATGTAAAGGTTCCTGTGTTCTCATTCAATAAGATTAAAGGACTTGATGCATATCTTTCACCCGAAATGAAATCTACCGGTGAAGCTATCGGTTATGATGATAAGCTTAATCGCGCACTTTACAAGGCTCTTCAAGCATCGGGTACTCATTTACAAAACTATGGTACAGTATTTGTAACTGTTGCCGATAAAGATAAGGAAGAGGCACTGCCGCTTATTCGTCGATTCTATAATCTTGGATTTAATATTCAGGCAACTGCGGGCACTGCGGCTTTCTTAAAAGAAAACGGAATACGCACACACGCACTTAAAAAGATTAGTGAAGATGCCGATGAAATTCCTGACGCAATAAGACAAGGTCACATTGCTTACGTTATTAACACAAAAGATATCGGTGCATCTACACAGGATAGTGACGGTCAACAGATCCGTCGTCTTGCAACCGAAAATAACGTAACAATATTCACCTCGCTTGATACTGTAAGGGTTTTGCTTGACGTTCTTGAGGAAACAACACTTACAATTTCTACTATTGATGCATAAAGGATATATTTACAATGAAACAAGGTATTTTTAAAATATCATTAAATCAAAAACTTACCGATAACGTTTACAAGATGGTGCTTGTTGGAGATACCTCCGACATCACCGCTTGCGGTCAGTTCATTAATATTCAACTTGATGGTTTGTATTTAAGACGTCCTATATCTGTGTGCGACTGTGACGAAACTGCAGTTACAATTATTTATAAGGTTGTTGGTAAGGGCACAGAGCAAATGTCAAAAATGGCTGTTGGTGACACACTTGATGTGCTTACGGGACTTGGCAACGGTTACGATTTATCGCTTTCGGGCGATAAACCTGTGCTGCTTGGCGGCGGTGTAGGTGTTCCTCCGCTTTATATGCTTGCCAAAAAACTCAAAGAACAGGGTAAAGATGTTTCAGTAATACTTGGCTTTAATAATAAAAGTGAAGTCTTTTATGAGCAAGAATTTAAAGATTTAGGTTGCGATGTTACTGTTACAACAGTTGACGGTAGTTATGGTATAAAAGGCTTTGTTACAAATGCTTACCCTGATGACTATACTTATTTTTACACATGTGGTCCCGAACCAATGCTAAAAGCAATTTACAAAACATCTAAAACAAGCGGACAGATGAGTTTTGAAGAGCGTATGGGCTGTGGCTTTGGTGCTTGTATGGGTTGTAGTTGTAAAACAATTGCAGGCTATAAGCGCATTTGTAAGGATGGTCCCGTTATGTTAAAGGAGGAAATTTTATGGGAAGATTAAACGTTAATCTTTGCGGTATTGAAATTGATAACCCCATAATTCCTGCTTCGGGTACATTTGGGTTCGGATATGAATTTGCAGAACTTTATGATATAAATTGTCTTGGTACGTTCTCATTCAAAGGCACTACAAAGGATGCTCGTTTTGGTAATCCTACACCACGTATTGCAGAGTGCACGGCTGGTATGATAAATGCTGTTGGTCTTCAAAATCCAGGCGTAGAGAAGGTTATAAGTGAAGAGCTTCCTAAACTTAGTAAATGCTTTAATAAGCCCGTTATGGCAAATATAAGCGGTTTTGCTGTGCCTGATTATGCCTACACTTGTGAACTGCTTGATAAAGAGAAGCAGGTTGGTTGGTTAGAGGTAAACGTGAGCTGCCCTAACGTTCACGGCGGCGGTATGAGCTTTGGCACAAGTCCCGAAGCTGCAGCAGAGGTTGTACGCGCTGTAAAAGCGGTTACCACAAAACCCGTTATAGTTAAGCTTTCACCAAATGTTACCGATATTGTGGCAATTGCAAAAGCTTGTGAGCAGGCAGGAGCTGACGGCATAAGTCTAATAAATACAATGCTTGGTATGCGCATTGATCTTAAAACCCGTAAACCCGTTATTGCAAATAAAATGGGTGGTTTTTCAGGTCCTGCAATTTTTCCTGTAGCGGTTAGAATGGTTTATCAGGTAGCATATGCCGTAAATATTCCTGTTATTGGTATGGGTGGTGTATCTACCGCCGAAGACGTAATTGAAATGATGCTTGCAGGCGCCACTGCAGTAGAGGTAGGCGCTGCAAACTTAATTAATCCGTATGCTTGCCGTGACATTATAAATGATTTACCACGTGTTATGGACAAGTACGGTATTGAAAATTTAAGCGACATTATAGGAGGAGTTAAATAATGGGTAAGGACGTAATTATTGCTTGTGATTTTGCAAGCGCAGAAAAGACATTTGAATTTCTCGATAAGTTCACGGGTCGTAAACCGTTTGTAAAAATCGGTATGGAGCTTTTTTATGCAGAAGGTCCATCTATTGTAAAAGAGATAAAAAAACGCGGTCATAAAATCTTTTTAGATTTAAAGCTCCACGATATTCCAAATACCGTTAAAAAGGCTATGAGCGTACTTTCAAATCTTGATGTAGATATTACTAATCTTCATGCAAGTGGCACAACCGCCATGATGCAAGCCGCCATTGAGGGTCTTACCCGTCCTGACGGTACACGTCCACTACTTATCGCGGTAACTCAACTTACATCAACAAGCCAAGAAAGTATGGAAAACGACCTTCTTATAAAAGAGCCAATTGATGAGGTTGTAATGCACTATGCATCAAATGCTAAAAAAGCAGGTCTTGACGGTGTTGTATGCTCACCGCTTGAAGCAGGTAAAGTACACGAACGTTGTGGTTCTGACTTTTTAACAATTACTCCGGGTGTTAGATTTGCTGACGGTGATGTTGGTGACCAAAAACGTGTTATGACACCTGCTGAAGCTAATAAAATTGGTAGTGACTATATCGTTGTTGGCCGTCCAATTACGGCGGCAGAAGACCCTGTGGCTGCATACGAGCGTTGTGTGGCTGAATTTATAGGTTAAGGAGGATAACTATGGAGAGTTATAAAAGAGAATTTATTGAGTTTTTAGAAAGTGCAGGCGTTTTAAAATTTGGTGATTTTACTGCTAAATCAGGCAGAAAAATTCCTTATTTCATAAATGCAGGAGATATTAAGACCGGCGACCAAATTTCAAAGCTTGGTGAGTTTTACGCTAAAGCATATTTTGAAAAGGTTGGCAATAAAAGAACAGTTCTTTATGGACCCGCATATAAGGGTATTCCGATTGCAGTATCTGTTGCTTGTGCTTTATCTAAAGAAGGTCTTGATGTGCCGTTTTTCTTTAACCGTAAAGAAGAAAAAGATCACGGTGAAGGCGGAGTGTTCGTTGGTTACAAGCCTACCGAGGGCGAAGAAATCGTTATTGTTGAAGACGTTATAACCGCAGGTACCGCTATTCGTGAAAGTATGGCTATTCTTTCAGGTCTTAAAGGCACTAAGGTAGCCGCAACATTTGTTATGGTTGACCGTAAAGAGAAGGGACAAACCGAAAAATCTGCTATGGCAGAGGTTGGCGAAGAATATGGTTTTCCTGTGTATTCTGTAGTTGATGTTTATGATATTATCGAATATTTAGAAGAGGATGAAGCCAACCGCGAAAATGTTGAACGCATAAAAAATTACCTTGCAATTAACGGTGCTAAAGAATAATTAACTTCTTTAAAGGAGAAATATATGAGAAGCGTTATCGATATTTTGGATTTTACTGTTGAGGAGCTTGATGAGCTTATCGCTACAGCCCTTGATATTATCGACAATCCTAACAAATATGCGCATATTTGTGACGGTAAAAAATTAGCTACGCTATTTTTTGAACCTTCTACAAGAACAAGACTTAGCTTTGAAGCTGCTATGTATGAGCTTGGCGGTAATGTGCTTGGCTTTTCCGAGGCAAACAGTTCATCTGCCGCTAAGGGTGAAAGTATTGCTGATACTGCAAAAACAGTAAGCTGTTATGCTGATATTATTGCTATGCGTCATCCAAAAGAGGGTGCGGCTTACGTCGCTGCACAAAACGCAAGTATTCCGGTAATTAATGCAGGTGATGGCGGACATTGTCATCCAACACAAACGCTTGCCGACTTGCTTACTATTCGTAGAGAAAAGGGAAGATTCGATAATCTTACCGTTGGTCTTTGCGGTGACTTAAAGTTTGGCAGAACTGTACATTCGCTTATAAACGCTCTAAGCCGTTACAACAACATAAAGTTTGTACTAATTTCTCCAGAAGAGTTAAAATTACCAAGCTATGTTAAAAAGGATGTTCTGCAAAAGAATAATATTCCATATGAGCAAACTACCGATTTAGAAGCGGCAATGCCAAACCTTGACATCCTCTATATGACTCGTGTTCAGCGTGAACGCTTCTTTAACGAAGAAGACTATTTGCGTCTTAAAGACAGTTATATACTGACTCCCGATAAGCTTAAAAATGCAAAGGCGGATTTATCGATACTTCATCCGCTACCGCGTGTTAATGAGATAAGCGTAGCCATAGATAATGACCCACGCGCTTGCTACTTTAAGCAGGTGCTTAACGGCAAATATATGCGTATGGCACTTATACTAAAACTACTTAAGGAGGCAGGAACAATATGAACATAGATTCTATACAAAACGGCGTTGTAATCGACCACATTACTGCAGGTCTTGGTATGCGTTTATATGAATTATTAGACCTTGCCTCGCTTGATGCTTCAATAGCACTTATAAAAAATGTTGTTAGCAAAAAAATGGGCAAGAAAGATATAATTAAGATTGATGCTGATATTGAACTTAATCTTGATGTTATCGGTTTTGTTGATCCTGATGCCACTGTTAATGTTATTAAAGATGGTGTCTTGGTTGATAAACGCTGTATTGATATGCCGCAAACATTAACCAATGTTATAAAATGTAAAAACCCAAGATGCATAACCTCTTGTGAGCAAGAGCTTGACCATATTTTTAAACTTACCGATAAAGAGGGTAAGGTATACCGTTGTATTTATTGCGAAACTAAGGCTTAAAATTTTAAAAAATTTTGGTCATTTTAATACGACAAAATTCAAGTTTGCTTCTTGACAGTTTTTTTGCAAAATGATATACTGTTATCGTACTTTATAGTACCAATCTTTATGACTGACGGAAACATTTGTGGAGCACCACGAAGGAATAAAGATTGTTATATTAAGCCGACCGTCTGGGCACACTTGAAATTCTTTGTTCAAGTGCGCCCTTTTGTGTTTTTTTGGAGGTTTTATAATGAAAAAAGTTGGAATTATAATGGGTAGCGACAGTGATTTGCCAATCATAAAAAAAGCTACCGATATGTTAAAATCACTTGAAATACCATTTGAAGTACATATATATTCTGCGCACCGTACACCTGTTGAGGCACGTGACTTTGCACTAAATGCAAGAGATAACGGTTTTGGTGTGCTTATCGCGGCGGCCGGTATGGCGGCGCACCTTGCAGGCGCGATTGCGGCAAATACAACATTACCGGTTATTGGTATTCCTTGTAAGTCAAGTGTGCTTGATGGTATGGATGCACTGCTTTCTACTGTTCAGATGCCGACAGGTATTCCTGTGGCAACTGTAGCGATAAACGGTGGCGCAAATGCGGCTTTACTTGCAGCGCAAATTATCGCTGTTGAGGATAAAGAATTAGCAGCTAGACTTGATGCAAAACGCGCAAGCGATGCAGCAGCGGTGCTTCAAAAGGACTGCACCGTAATGGAAAATTTGTAATTTATTTTAAAGGAGTAATATATTATGGAAAACAAACTTTTGTACACAGGAAAAACTAAAAACGTTTATGCGCTTGAAAACGGCAACTGCCTTTTAAAGTTCAAGGACGACTGCACAGGTAAAGACGGTGTGTTTGATCCCGGCGAGAATTCTGTAGGTCTTACTATTGAGGGTGTTGGCGACGTTAATCTTCGTATGTCAATTTACTTCTTTGAAAAAATTAATAAAGCAGGCATTTTCACTCATTATGTGAGTGCAAATCTTGAGGATACCACAATGGAAGTTCTTCCTGCAAAGGTATTTGGTCACGGACTTGAAGTTATCTGCCGCTATAAAGCAGTGGGTAGTTTTATTCGTCGTTATGGCGATTACATCGAAGAGGGCGCTGATCTTCCTGCATATGTTGAAATGACCTTCAAGAACGACGAAAAGGGTGATCCGCTTGTAATTAAGGATGCTCTTGTAGCACTTGGTGTTATGACCGACAAGCAGTATGAAGATATTAAGGATATGACTCAAAAAATCACAAAGATTGTTGCTGATGATCTTAAAGAAAAAGGTCTTGATCTTTATGACATTAAGTTTGAGTTTGGTTATGCGCCAAATGGCGATGTAATGCTAATTGATGAAATCGCTTCGGGAAATATGCGTGTTTATAAGGATGGCGAGTATATCGATCCTATGACACTTTCAAAACTCTTTTTCGCTTAATTTTAAATCACAGAAAGTAGGTCACTATGGGCGGTTTTTTTGGAATTGCTTCAAAAAATGACTGTATGATGGATGTCTTTTTTGGTGTGGATTATCATTCACACCTTGGCACCCGTCGTGGCGGTCTTGCTGCATTTGACAGTGAAATTGGTCTGCAGCGAAAAATACATAATATTGAAAATTCGCCCTTCAGAACAAAGTTTGAAAAAATCTTTGAAGAAATGAAGGGCACCTCGGCTATAGGTTGCATTAGTGATACCGATCCGCAGCCAATGCTTATTCGTTCAAAATTTGGTACATATGCCATTTGTACTGTGGGTTTAATCAATAACGTTGATGAGCTTATAGATAAGTGTCTTGCTCAAACAGGTGTGTATTTTGACGCAATGACAGGCGGCAAGGTTAACACAACCGAGCTTGTAGCTGCACTTGTTAATCAAAAAGATACCTTTGTAGACGGTATTAAATATGCGCAAGAACAAATTGACGGTACAATGTCTATATTAATTTTGACAAGCAAAGGTGCAATTATTGCCGCCCGTGATAAATTGGGCAGAATACCTGTGATTATCGGTAAAAATGAAGATGGATATGCCGTAACCTTTGAATCATTTGCTTTTCAAAAGCTTGGTTATATTGATGAAAAGGAACTTGGTCCCGGCGAAATTGTAAAAATTACTCCTGATGGTATAAAACAATTAGCCGAACCGGGTAATAAAAAACGTATTTGTTCATTCCTTTGGAGTTATTACGGTTATCCTACCTCCACTTATGAAGGTGTAAATGTTGAAGCAATGCGTTGCCGTAACGGTGAAATTATGGCTGAAGCCGACCGTAAAAACGGTGTTGCACAAGATGTTGATTATGTAGGTGGTGTGCCGGATTCGGGCATTCCGCACGCAATTGGATATTCAAATGAAAGTGGTAAAAAATACGCACGTGCATTTATAAAATACACACCAACCTGGGCTCGTAGCTTTACCCCTGCTAAGCAGACCGAACGTAATAAAGTTGCTCGAATGAAGCAAATACCTGTTCACGATTTTATTGTTGATAAAAACCTTTTGTTTGTAGATGACTCAATTGTTCGAGGTACACAACTTAAAGAAACGGTAGATTTCCTTTATGAAAATGGCGCAAATGCAGTTCATATGCGTTCTGCCTGTCCACCTATTATGTACGGCTGTAAATATCTTAATTTCTCTCGTTCGACAAGCGATATGGAGCTTATTGCCCGACGTGTAATTGTTGAACTTGAGGGCGAAGAAGGCTTTAACTACATTGATGAATATTCAAACGGAGAAACCGAACGTGGAAAGGCTCTAAGAAAAAAAATATGCGAAAAGTTTAATTTTGCGTCACTCGAATTCCAATCATTAGAGGGAATAATCAAGGCAATAGGTCTTGATGAAAATGACCTATGTACTTACTGTTGGAACGGAAAGGAATAAAATATAATGCATAATAATTCTAAATCAGAAGCATACGCTGCTGCGGGCGTTGATATTACTGCAGGCTATAAATCGGTTGAGCTTATGAAAGCGCACATAGCACGCACAAAAAATGCAGGTTGCTTTGATGACCTTGGTGGCTTTGGCGGCTGTTTTGGTTTGCCAACAGGCTATGATGAGCCTGTTTTAGTAAGTGGTACTGACGGTTGCGGTACCAAGGTTAAGCTTGCAATTTTGATGGACAAGCACGATACCATTGGCGTTGATGCAGTTGCTATGTGTGTAAATGATATAATTTGCTGCGGTGCAAAACCACTATTCTTTCTTGATTATATTGCTTGCGGCAAAAATATTCCTGAAAAAATAGCTTCTATTGTTAGCGGTGTTTGTGAGGGTTGTGTACAGTCCGGTGCGGCTTTAATTGGCGGCGAAACGGCAGAACACCCCGGTATGATGCCTGTGGAAGACTATGATCTTGCAGGTTTTGCGGTTGGTATTGTCGATAAGAAAAAAATTCTCGATAACAAATCGGTAAATGTGGGCGATACAGTTATAGCTCTTGCTTCAAGTGGCGTTCACTCGAATGGTTTTTCGCTTGTTCGAAAGGTGTTTGATATTGAAAATTGCGATCTTACTGCTTATAAGGATGAGCTCCAAGGTAAAACATTGGGCGAAACCCTACTTACACCAACCAAAATTTATGTTAAATCAGTTCTTGCTTTACTTGAACAAATTAATGTACATGCTATTTCTCATATCACAGGCGGTGGCTTCTATGAAAATATTCCGAGAAGCTTACCAAAAGGTTATTCAGTAAAGGTTGATAAGTCATCACTTAAAATTCTTCCTATATTCGACCTTATTCAAAAGGTTGGCGGTATTTCAGAGCGTGATATGTTTAACACCTACAATATGGGTGTTGGTATGAGCATTGTTGTAGCCGCAGAAGACACCGACAAGGCACTCGAAATATTAAAAGCTAATGGCGAAGATGCTTACGTTATCGGTTCGGTTATAGAAAGTGATGAGGGTGTTATCATTGAGTAATACTAAAAATATTGTAGTTCTTGTATCGGGTGGCGGCACAAATTTGCAAGCTCTTATTGATGCCGAGGCTCGCGACGAGCTTGGTTCGGGCAAAATAAGCTGTGTTATTTCATCTAAAGCTGATGCATATGCACTTACACGTGCCAAAAATAACGGTATTAAAACACGTGTGCTTATTCGAAAAGATTATGCAGATATTGCGTCATACAGCAAGGCTATGCGTGATGCATTGATAGAAGAAAAAGCAGACGTTGTTGTATATGCAGGCTTTATGACTATTCTTGACGAAAACGTTTGTGATGCTTTTGCAAACAAAATGATAAATGTTCATCCGGCTCTTATACCATCGTTTTGCGGTAAGGGCTATTATGGTTTGCACGTGCACGAAGAAGCACTTAAAAAGGGCGTAAAGGTATCGGGCGCTACCGTTCATTTTGTAACAGCTGAGTGTGACGCGGGTCCCATAATACTTCAAAAGGCTGTTGAAGTATTAGATGATGATACACCCGAAACATTACAAAAACGCATTATGGAGCAAGCCGAATGGAAGATATTGCCTCGGGCGGTAAAACTTCTTTGTGAAGATAAAATTGTAATTAAAGACAATAAAACGTTTATTAAAGATTAGGGAGAATTTGAGTATGGAAATTAAAACAATTGAAAACGAGCTTAATTCTTTAGCATATCACGGTAGAGGTATTATGATCGGTAAAAGCGCTGACGGCAAAAAAGCTATTACTGCTTACTTTATTATGGGAAGAAGTGAAAA